>JANOZF010000100.1:0-10030 GCA_031429255.1 Rubrivivax sp. | reverse complement strand
CACCGGGATCTCGCCCAGCACCTCGGCTGCAATGGCGCTGCTGTCGGCCACGCGGTCCTGGCTGGCACGCGAGAGCCGCCGCACGCGGCGGCCGAAGTACAGGCTGGGCAGCACCACCAGCACCAGGATGCCCAGCACCTGGGTCATCACATAGGGGTTGGTCACGACCAGTGCCACCAGCGCCCCGATGCCCATCACCACGTTGCGCAGGCCCATGCTCAGCGACGAGCCCACCACCGTCTGCACGAGCGTGGTGTCGGTGGTCAGGCGCGACAGCACTTCGCCGGTTCTGGTGCTTTCGAAGAACTCGGGGCTTTGCCGCAGCACATGGGCATAGACGGCATTGCGCAGGTCGGCGGTGATGCGCTCGCCCAACCAGCTGACGACATAGAAGCGTGCAGCCGAGAAGAAGCCCAGCGCGGCGGCAACGCCAAACAATTCCAGGAAATGCTCGCGCAGCGCCATCACGCGCTGCCCGGGGTCGGCGGCCACCAGCCCCTGGTCGATCAGCAGCTTCAAGGCCACCGGGAAAAGCAGGGTGCTCACGGCCGCAGCCACGAGAAAGACGCCAGCCAGTGCGACCTGGGTGCGATAGGGCCGGATGAACGGCCCCAGGCCCGAGAGCGAGCGTGGCGTGGTGGCGGCGGGCCGTTTGTTGTCTTCTTTCATGGCGGGAGTCTAGGCGGGCATCCCGGCGCACCGATTGGCCGACTCTGCCCACGTTCGAGCGAACCCGGCGCCGGCCCCGCAGGTCCATACGCACGGTCTGGGCGCTTTGTGCCATACCCCCTTGATTCGGGACACTACAGAAAGCACGGCTTGTGGTCGAATAGGGGGGCTGAATGCTTAAAGCGCGATGACAAAACCTCAGAAACCTTCGCTGACCCGGTCGAGCGCTGCACAGCCTGCGCCCACCGCCCCTGCATCGGGTGCGGCGTCTGGAGCTGTGCCGGCATGGTCTGCGGCCAGGCCGTCTGCCGGCGCCGCGGCGGCGTCAGAGTCCCCATCGGCAGCGGGAGCCTCCATCGGCGGCCAGCGCGCACGGCTGCCCTTGGCTACCGTGGCGGCGGGCCTGTTGCTGGCGGCCATGGCACTGGCGGCGGCCCTGGCCTGGGGCTTGGGCCTGATGCTGGACCTCGGGTTGGGCGTGCCCGGCAACCTGCGCTGGGTGGGGCCTGCTGCCGCTGCGCTGGGCGTGGCGGTGGCTGCGGTGCCCTTGCTGCTGTTGGTGTTGCGCCTGCGTTCGGTACCCAGCCTGTCGGTACCCGATGGCGTTCCGTTACAAATGGGCCCTGAAGGCATATCCCGCGCCCTGTTCATGGACCTGGCCGGCCGCGAGTGGGCGCGGGCGCGTCGCTATGGCACGGGTACCGCCCTCTTGCTGGTGCAGCTGGACCGCTTTGCCCGGCTGATCGAAGCGCGTGGCCCTGATGCCGCCGATGCCGCGTTGCGCGACCTTATCCGCCAGATCGCGCCCACGCTGAGAGCGGCAGACTTGGTCACGCGGTTTTCGGAGTGTGAAATCGCGGTGTTTCTGGCCCATTCAGATGCCACCGGTGCGCTGGACGTGGCCGAACGCATCCGTGACCGCGCCGAACAATTGGAAGTGATGCCGGCTTCGTTGCCGGGTCAGAAGCTGCGCATCACCGTCAGTGTGGGCGTTGCCAGCCTGCGTCCTGCGCACCTGAATCTCGATGCGCTGGCCGACGACGCTGAAGATGCCGTCGACGCTGCCCGCCAGGCGGGCGGCAACTGTGTGCGCTCGGCCCCTGTGGAAGCTGGTCGCCAGCGCACACCGGGCAGCGGCCCCTGGCGCGACGGCTCCAAAACCCAGCCTTGAAGCGCCCCTGACGCCGCCAAGCGACGTCGAAGTCACTGTGGGGTTCAGCTCAGCGGCCAGTCTGCTGCGTCGGCGCCGACAGCGGGGCGTCGGTCACGGCAGTTGCAGTCGGCGTGCATAGCCCGTCATTTCCAGATAGCCCAGCCCCAGGCGGCGGCCTTGCCCGTCGGTCAGCTCGCTCAGCCCTTCCCAGTACACCGTGCCGGTGCTGGCGCTGCTGTCCAGTTCCTGCGCGTCCAGCAAGGCCCGCAGGCTGAAGCTTCCGGCGGGGCACTCCACCTGCCAATGCACTGGGTACTCGGCACCGCTGCCCGGGCTGCGCCACTTGCGCAGCGCCTGCAATCGCACGTTGGCCGGCGAAAACACCTGCAGCGCGCCCGCTGCGCTGCGAAAGCTGCCGCCAGCCCACAGGGCGCTGCCATCGGCGCGACGCAGCACGAACACCGTGAGCGCGCTGCCGTCGAAGCCGTTGATGCCCATCCAGTCCCAACCCACGGCCTGAGGGTGCAACAGCTGGTTGCTCCACTCGTGGTCCAGCCAGGCGCGGCCCGTTGCCTGTCGGGAAGGGGCTGCCTGGCCTGCCTGCAGCGTCACCGTGGCTGAAAGCTGCGGCTCGCTGTAGTAGTGGCTGGCCTGGCCCGTCTCGGGGCCCTTGCGCGAGTAGCCGGCTACACCCTGCAGCAGCACGGCCTGGGTTCGTGTCAGCGTGACGCCGAGCCTGAAACCTCGCGCAGGCAGGTCGGCGCGCCAGGTTGGCCCTTCGCGCCGCAACGACCAGTTGCCCAGCACGATGTCGGCATCGTGCACCCCGGCGCGTGCCAGTGCAGCCTTGGGTGCACCCGACCAGCGCTGGATGCGCTGGTCGTGCTGGTGGCTGCCGGCCGTGTCGCCACCTGCAGCGGGCAGTGTCGTCAGGGCGACATGGGCAAACAGCAACTGCCGCGGCGCAAACCGGCTCTGCACATCGGCGGCCAGCCCGGTGGCGCTGCGAAAGAACGTCAGCTGAAAGCCGTGGCTAGGGGCCTCGGGGCGGCCCAACCAGCCGGTGGCGTACCACCACTCAATGCGGGCTGCGAGATGGGCGCCATGGTCGCTCGGGAACGTCAGTGCCCTGCCGCTGCGCACGGGGTCCTCGTTGTCCGCGCCCGGGGTCGCTGCCGGGGTCGATGCAGGTGCTGGGCCCGGCAGCGCGGCCCGGGCTGGGGGCCAGGCACACAGCCCGGCAGCGCCCAACAGCAACATTCTTCGACGTGCAGTCATCTCGCCTACCAGTCTTCGCGCACCGACAGCACGGCCTGGCGCGACGCCGCATGACGCGCGCTGTAGGCCGCAGTGGCCGTGCCGGCGGCCATCACGCCGCCGCACACCAGCGCCAGTTGTCCGAAGGGCACCACCAGCTCCATGGTCCAGTGGAAACTCTGTGGGTTGACGACCCAGACCAGCACCATGCTGATGGCCAGGCCCAGCAGCAGGCCGACGGCGGTGCCGGCGGCCACCCATGCCGCCCCCTCGCCGGCCACGACGGCGACGATCTGCCGCCGGGTCAGCCCCAGATGCGACAGCAGGCCGAACTCCTTGCGCCTTGCCAGCACCTGCGCCGACAGGCTTGATGCGATGCCCACCAGCCCGATCACGATGGCCACCACTTGCAGGTAGGTGGTGACGGCGAAACTGCGGTCGAAGATGCGCAGCGACACCTTGCGCAGCTCGCTGGCCGACGCAAATTCCAGCAGGCCCGGGTCGGGCAGCAGCTGGCGCAGCGCGGCTTGCACGGAACCCGCGTCGGCGCCGGGCTGCAGCCAGATGGCCAGGTCGTTGATGCGCTCGTCGCCGGTCAGGCGTCGGTAGTCGGTGTCGGCCACGGCCACGGTGCCGAACTGTCGTGCGTAGTCGCGCCACACGCCGAGCACGCGGCCCTGGATGGTGATCTCTCCCAGCGGCAGCGGCAGCAGGCTGCCTTGCGCAGCGCCGTACAGCGACACCATGGCTTCGGAGACGTACACCGCCGTTTCGCCGGGCTGAACGGCCGCCGGCGGCAACGGCGTGCGCAACATCGGCAAGGCTTGCTGGGGGTCGGTGATGGCGCGTGCAAACAGCACCACCGCGGGCCTGCCGGCGGCCAGCTGCAGGCTGCGAACGCGCGAGCCATGCACCTGTTTCACGCCCGGTAGTGCAGCAGCCTGTGCCACCAGCGTGGGGGGCAGCCAGGCCTGGTCGGCCGCGCTGGCGTTGCCGCTGCTGCGTCCGTACAGATCGGCGGGCAGCACCTGGCCCAGCCAGTCGCTGACCCCTGTGCGAAAGCTGGCCACCATCACTGTCAGCGCCACCGACAGCGCCAGACTGGCCACCACCCCGGCCATCGCTGCGCTGGCCGTGCGGCGCTGAAAGCGGGCGCGCTGCAGCGCCAACAGGCCCAGCGCATGGGCCGGTGCCGGCACGCCGGCCAGCAGCAGGTGCACTGCAGCGGGTACCAGCGCCACGCCGCCAAACAGCAGCGCAGCCACGGCTGCATAGGCCGCCAGCGGCAGGCCCGCCACCGCGGGCAACAAGGCCGCCAGGCCACCGATGAGCAGCAGCGCCAGGCCCGGCCATGCCGGCGGCGAGCCGGCCTCGGGCGAACCCAATCCCTTGAGCGCCTGAGCCGGTGCCATCAGCGCGGCCTGGCGTGCCGGCCACCAGCCGCCTGCCAGCGCGGCGGCCAGGCCGAGCAGCGCAAACACCGCGGTGCCGAGAGCGTCCCACTGCAAGCGGGGCACGACGCCGGGAAAGTAACCCCCCCCCAGGTCGCCGGCCAGGAACAGCAGCGCTGCCTGCGCCATGCCGGCACCGGCCAGCAGTCCGATCAGGCTGCCACCCAGTCCCACGGCCACGCATTCCAGCAGCACGCCCGTCTGCTGCTGGCGCGCGCTCAGACCCAGCACACCCAGCAGCGCCAGCGCCGGTGTGCGTTGCGCCACCGACAGCGAGATCACCGAGAACACCATGAAGGCACCCACGCACAGCGCCACCAGCGCCAGCACCGTGAGATTGACGCGGTAGGCACGTGAGAGGTTGGAAACCCGTTGCTCGGCCTCGCCGGGCGACACAGCGGCCACACCCGCAGGCGGCTGAATCCGTTGCAGCAGGGCAGGGACGTCCGTGCCCGGGGCCAGCCGCACATCAATGCGAGACAGGCGGGTGGTAGCGCCGAAGTGGTGCTGCGCGCCCGCCAGGTCCATCACCATCAACGGCATGCCACCGGCGGCCACCACGCCGCCCACGCGCAACGTCTGATAGCCGGCGCCCGATTGCAGCGCCACCTGCGGTGGCATCGGCCCGCTGCCCAGCGCCGTCTGCGCGGCTGCATTCAGGAACACGACGTCAGGGTCGAGGAAAGTCAGCGCCGGGCTGCCGTCGCCCGCGGCCTGCACACGCGGCATCAGATCGATGGCGATGGGGGCCGCCCGCAGCGCATCCAAGCCGAGCACGCGCACGGCCACGCGTCGGCCGTCCGGCGTGCGCGCGTAGGTGTCCACCTCCAGCACGGGGCTGGCCACTTCGATGGCTGCATCGGCGGCCACCTGTTCAAACCATCCATCGTCAAAACGGGGCCCGCGCAGGCTCAGGTCGGGTTGCCCGCCGGCGGTGCGCACGGCCTGGGAAAACTCGTTCAGCGCCGAGTTGTTGATCAGGTGCACCGAAAACGCCAGCGCCACGCCCAGCGCCACGGCCAGCAAGGCCATGCCGTGCCGCCAGGGGTGGTGGCGCCACTCGCGCACGATCAGCAGGCTCCACAGCGACCATGACACCGCGGAAGACGAAGTCTTCGCAGGGGGCTGCCCTGGCAGCCCGGCGGATGGCGCGACGACCGGGTTGCTCAAGCCGGGGCCGCCAACGGCAGGCCTGCGGCGGCCCGCTCTTCAAGCACCCCGTGGGGCGTCAGGCGCAGCACGCGGTCGGCGGCGGCAGCGGCGGCGGCCGAGTGCGTCACCAGCAGGCAAGCGGCTCCGGCATCCCGCACCTGCTGGCGCAGCACGGCCAGCACGCGTTCAGCGGTTTGCGGGTCGAGGTTTCCCGTGGGTTCGTCAGCCAGTATCAGTCCCGGTGCGTGCACCACCGCGCGCGCAATCGCCACCCGTTGCAACTGACCACCCGACAACTGCGCCGGCATGCGGGCATGC
This sequence comes from Rubrivivax sp., assembly GCA_031429255.1. GTDB lineage: Bacteria > Pseudomonadota > Gammaproteobacteria > Burkholderiales > Burkholderiaceae_C > Rubrivivax. The sequence goes on along the minus strand of JANOZF010000100.1, from coordinate 4,030 downwards.
AGCTCTTCCAGCCCCACATCGGCCAGAACCTGGCGCAGCCGTGCGGCGTCGGGGCGTCGCAGCAGGCGCAGCGGCAGGCTCACGTTTTCGGCCACGGTCAGGTGCGGCAGCACGTGAAAGGCCTGGAACACAAAACCGAGCTTCTCGCGCCGCAACCGCGCCCGTTCGTCGTCGTTCAGTGGCGCCAGCATGGCGCCGTCAATCACGACCTCACCACTGTCAGCCTCGTCCAGCCCGGCGATGCAGTTCAGCAGCGTGGACTTGCCGACGCCCGACTCGCCCAGCAGCGCCACGAACTCGCCGCGCTGCAGCTGCAGGCTGACCGAGTCGAAGACCGGCGAGGTGCCGTAGCGTTTGCTCAGAAGGCGCAGATTCAGCATGGATTCGATTGATGATGCCCGATGCGCCGATGAGCTGTCGCCACTTGCGAAATGGTGCCGGTGGAAACAGGGCCGGACTCGGGTGCGCCTTGCAGGACCCGGTGCCTCGGTCTATGTCAATGCGCCAGCAGCCCGATTTAACGCCCTTACTGCGCGCCAGCGGGCCGCAGGCTGCGTGCTATCGTACTTTTCACTCACCAGCCGGGCAGATGCAAATGGCATATCAGATCGATCTCTCGGGCCGCGTGGCCTTCGTCACCGGCGCTTCCAGCGGGCTGGGCTCGCAGTTCGCCAAGACCTTGGCTGCAGCAGGCGCCGGCGTGGTGCTGGCCGCCCGCCGCGTCGAACGGCTGAAGACCCTGCGCGCGGAGATCGAATCACTCGGTGGTGACGCCCACGTGGTGGAGCTGGACGTGACCAGCCCGGAGAGCATCCGCGCGGCAGTGGCGCATGCAGAAACCGAAATGGGTGCGATCGACATCCTGGTCAACAACTCGGGCGTCAGCAGCACGCAGAAGCTCACTGACGTCACGCCCGAAGACTTCGACTTCGTGATGGACACCAACACCCGCGGCGCATTCTTCGTTGCGCAGGCCGTGGGCAAGCGCATGATCGCGCGCAGCAAGGGCGAGGCGCCCGGCACCTTCACCGGCGGCCGCATCGTCAACGTGGCTTCGATGGCCGGCCTGCGCGTGTTGTCGCAGATCGGCGTCTATTCCATGAGCAAGGCCGCCGTGGTGCACATGACCCGCGCGATGGCGCTCGAATGGGGCCGTTTTGGCATCAATGTCAATGCCATCTGCCCGGGCTACATCGACACCGAGATCAACCACCACCACTGGCAGACCGAGTCCGGCAAGAAACTGGTGCAGATGCTGCCGCGCAAGCGCGTGGGGCAAGTGAAGGACCTGGATGCGGTGTTGATGATGTTGTGCGCCAATGAGAGCCACTTCGTCAATGGTGCCGTGATTGCCGCCGATGACGGCTTTGGCGTCTGATCGGGCCGGTTTCTTGACGACTCTCGATGCGGCCTCTCAGCCCCCTTGAAGCCCGCGTGTTGGGCGTGCTGGTGGAAAAGCAGATCACCGTCCCGACACCTACCCGCTCTCGGTGAATGCGCTGCTGGCTGGCTGCAATCAGAAGACCGCACGACAGCCGGTGATCGAGGCCACCGAAACCGAGGTCGTCACTGCCGTGGATGGGCTCAAGTCGTTGAGTCTGGTGTTTGAAGGCCCGGGCTCACGGGTGCTGAAGTTCGAGCACAACGCCGGGCGCATGCTCGGTGTGCCCTCCCAGGCCGTGGCGCTGCTGACGGTCTTGATGTTGCGAGGGCCGCAGACCTCGGCCGAACTTCGGCTGTCTTGTGAACGTCTGCACCGGTTCGCCGACATTTCGTCGGTGGAAGGCTTCCTCGAAGAACTGGCCGACAAGACGCCACCGATGGTGGTGAAACTGCCGCGTGCACCGGGTGCGCGCGAGGCGCGCTGGGCCCACCTGCTTTGCGGCGAGCCCGTGTTGCCGCCCGGCATGCAGCGCAGTGTTGGTGACTTCGAAACCGAAGCGGCTGGTGTCGGTGCCGGCGAGTTCGCCGCTCTCAAGGCCGAGCAGACACGGCTGGGCCGTGAAGTCGAGGCCTTGAAAGCGCTGGTGCAGCGCATGGCGGCGGAACTGGGCATGGACACAGTCGCTGCGCCCCAGCCACCCACACCATAGGCCGACGGCATGCGGCCAGAGCAGGGGTCGATGCACCCCATCACGAGCGCTGCGCGCTGATTACCCCGGTTGACCTTGTTCGATGAGGAGTCCGCGTCGTGCGATTTGACTTGCCTGCGCAGAAGAAGTTCGTGCATGAGATGGTGATCCCCATCCGCTGGGGTGACATGGACGCCATGGGCCACGTCAACAACACGCTGTACTTCCGCTACATGGAGGTCGTGCGGCTGGACTGGATCTTCAGCCGCAACCCAGCGTTCGCGATGTCGCAGGAAGGCCCGGTCATCATCAATGCGTTCTGCAACTTCCTGCGCCAGCTCACCTTCCCGGGTGACGCGAAGGTGACGATGTGCGTGGCGAATCCGGGCCGCAGCAGCTTTGAGACCTATCACACCATCGAGCGCACTGACGAGCCCGGGGTGGTGTACGCCGAAGGCGGCGCCAAGACCGTCTGGAGCCACTATGAACGCAAGGTGGCCCAACCGCTGCCAGATTGGTTTCGTGCCCACCTGGTTTGAGCAAGCGCCTGTTCTGCGAACTTCTCGAAATCGGGCGGGACTTGAAGTTACTGAATGGGCTTTCGGCGATCCCGCGTTCGTGGGATAGCTCATACGCGGTTTGTGACTGCAAACGGGTGGGAGTGGTAACCGATGCAACTGCCGATGCTCAGCCCATCGTCAGGGCTCTGCGCACCAGACCGCGGAAAGTTTTCGACGGCGCGTTGCGCTGCACAGAGGCAATGCCGGCGGTGAGTCCGGACTTCGAGGCGCATCCCGGGCTGCGCGCCAGCATCTGCGACTGCCCATCGCGCACTTCGAAGAAGTGATTGCCGTCGGCGCCCTCAAGGCGGATGAAGTTGTTCAGACTCTGCGAAGCCTGGCGCAGGGATTCGATGGCATCCAGAGCGGCCTGGCGGGACCAATAGACGCGGCTCTCGAGTATGGTTTCGTGGTTGCCAGCGCGCAGGGCGAACATGAATCCGCCTCCGTGGCCTTCGATGAGTTGGTAGTAGCCGTTCATGCTGACATCCGGTTCTTCTGAAAAGACTTTCTGGCCCTTCACGGGCCACCGGTTGAAAGCGATCCTGACGGTTGTCAGAGCGCGCAATGACCCGGCCCAGGAAGGCTCGATTTGCTGCCGCACTGCACCGGGTCCCACTTCGTCGTTCGGCTCCCCAACCGAAACGATGGGGCTGAGTCAAGGAACTATTCCGCTGCAGCGAGCAATCAATGTATGCCAGCCTGGCTATCGAACCAAACATGAACTTGCAACCGATACAACCCCCGCTTACAGAGGTTGATGTAACAAGGTTCGACTACCGACCCCCCTTATTCAAGTGTAACGAGCTTGTGCTTCAAAGCCACCAGCACAGCCTCAGTCCGGTTGTCGGCATGCAGCTTGGCCAGAATATTGGTGACGTGGAACTTGACCGTTGGCATCGCAATCGACAGGCGGTTGGCGATTTCCTGGTTCGACAGGCCGGTGGCCATCAGCGCCAGCAGCTCGCGTTCGCGGCCGGTCAGTTCTTCACCGGGGTGTGCTTCGCGCTGATCGGCGATCAGTGCATCGGTGACCTCCGGGGCCATCACCCGCTGGCCACGAGCGGCGCTGATGATCACGTTCACCAGTTCCTGCGGTGACGCGTTCTTCAGCAGGAAGCCTGACGCCCCTGCGGCCATGGCCCGCCGAACCTCGGTCGCGTCGAGCAGGCTGGTGAGCACCAGGAACTTGGCGTTGGGCAGCAAGGGGCGCATGGCAGTGATGACAGCCACACCGTCCATGCGGGGCATCACCAGGTCGACCAGCACCACGTCGGGCGCGGCGTGCGGCGCCAGGCGCAGGGCCTCGGCGCCATCTGCGGCCTCGCCCACCCACATCAGGCTGGAGTCGGAGCGCAGCATGGCAACGAGGCCATGGCGGATCATCGGGTGGTCGTC
>JANOZF010000099.1:0-2913 GCA_031429255.1 Rubrivivax sp. | reverse complement strand
CGATGTAGGCGCAGCACCTGCAGCACCTGTCCGCGGTCGTTGGCGGTGATGAACATGCCCCGCGGGCGCTGGTAGATGTGGCCGAACTGCTGGCATCCCAGGCCTACGGTGGGCGTGTAGATGATGGGCAGCATCAGGTCGGGGTTGTCGGTGACGACACGGAAGAACAGCACCTCGTTGCGGTCGTGCAGCGAGGTCATGAAGATGTACTTCTGCAGCGCGCTGGGCAGGCGGTGGAAGTTTTCCAGCACACGGGCCACCTGCTCGTCCTGGCTGCACACATGGGGCGGCAGCAAACCCTGCAGGCCCAGCACCTCGCACTCGGCACGGTACATCAAGCAATGGGCCGGGTCGGCAGCCGCGGGAGTTGCTTGCAGCTTGCCTCTCGTCCTGGTGGTCGGCGCGGCTGCATCCTGGCTTCCTGGCCTTGTTACTGCACGCGTTGGCCGCGGCGGCTCGCGGGGGTGCTTGATGTGCATCAACTTTGCGGTGGCGGCGCGGGCAGAAGATGCGCCACCGAGCCCACGACACAACAAAGCCGCTGGCCGGCGCAGGAGACAGCGTGCATGAAGAACCCCTCGTTGACCGCGCCCGCCCCGCAGGCTGGTGCCCGGGCGCGCACGGCGGTCAACCGATGGCCGGCTCGGCTGGACTGGATGCAGAGCGCCAGTGGCCTGGTGCTGGCGCTGTTCATGTGGGGCCACATGTTCTAAGTCTCGTCCATCTTGCTGGGCAAGGACGCGATGTGGTCGGTGACCAAGTTCTTCGAAGGCTACTTCTTCTTCGGCCGTTGATTGCCCTGGCTGGTCTCGATGGTGGTGGCCGCCATCTTTGCGCTCGTCGTCGTGCACGCGCTGCTGGCGGTGCGCAAGTTCCCGATCAGCTACCGCCAGGTGCGTGCCTTTCGCGATCACGCCAACGCCATGAAACACAGCGACACGACACTGTGGCGGTGGCAGGTGGTGACGGGCTTTGCGCTGTTCTTCATGGTCGGTGCGCATCTGTACGTGATGCTCACGCGGCCACAGACCATAGGCCCATACGGCAGTGCCGACCGCATCTGGAGCGACAACTTCTGGCCGCTGTATCTGCTGCTGTTGTTTGCCGTTGAACTGCATGGTGGCATCGGCCTGTATCGGCTGGCCGTGAAGTGGGGCTGGTTTGCCGGGCCTGACCCCAATGCCACGCGGCGCCGCCTGAAATCCTTGAAGTGGGCCTTGACGGTGTTCTTCCTGGCGCTGGGCCTGGCCACGCTGGCTGCCTACATGAAGATCGGCATCGAGCACGTGCCGCAGGCCGGTCAGGTCTACACGCCAGCCGGGGCGCAACCCGCGCCCCCGGCGCTGAAGTAGCGGAGCAACGGTGAAGATCAACTACACCGATGTGCTCGTGGTCGGCGGCGGCTTGGCGGGTTTGCGCGTGGCCATCGGCGCCAAGCGCCGCGGGCACGACGCCGTCATCCTGTCGCTGGTGCCGCCCAAGCGGTCGCACTCTGCGGCGGCGCAGGGGGGCATGCAGGCCTCGCTGGCCAACGTCATCAAAGGGCAGGGCGACAACGAAGACGTGCACTTCGAGGACACCGTGCGCGGCAGCGACTGGGGCGCCGACCAGCGCGTGGTGCGCATGTTCGTCGACACGGCGCCCAAGGCCGTGCGCGAGCTGGCCGCCTGGGGCGTGCCGTGGAGCCGCGTCAACCGTGGCGACCGCAGCGTCATCATCAATGGCCAGAAGGTCACGCTGACCGAACGGGACGAAGCGCATGGCCTGGTGGCGCAGCGCGACTTCGGGGGCACCAAGAAGTGGCGCACCTGCTATGTGTCCGACGGCACCGGCCACGCCATGTTGTTTGCCGTGAGCGACCGCGCGATTGCCGAATCGATACCCGTGCACGAGCGTACGGAGGCCATTGCGCTCATCCACGGCGGTGGCCGCTGTCATGGCGCCGTGGTGCGCAACCTGATCAACGGTGAACTCAGTACTTTTGTCGCCAAGGCCACGGTGATGGCCACCGGCGGCGCCGGACGGCTGTACCGCGTGACGACCAACGCCGTCATCTGCGAAGGCATCGGCACCGCCATCGCACTGGAAACCGGCGTCGCCACGCTGGGCAACATGAAGGCGGTGCAGTTCCACCCCACCGGCATCTTTCCGGCCGGCATCCGGGTCACCGAGGGCTGCCGCGGCGACGGTGGGCTGCTGAAAGACGTGGACGGCCACCGCTTCATGCCCGACTACGAACCGGAGAAAAAGGAACAGGCGTCGCGCGACGTGGTGTCGCGCGGCATGGAGACGCACATCCGCAAGGGCAAGGGCGCGCAGTCCCGCTTCGGTGAGCACCTGTGGCTGGACATCACGCAGCTGGGCCGTGCGCACATCGAGAAGAACCTGCGCGAGGTGAAGGAGATCTGCGAATCCTGCCTGGGCATCGACCCGGTGGAGCAGATGATTGCGGTGCGCCCGGCGCAGCACTACACGATGGGCGGTGTGCGCACCGACCACACCGGGCAGAGCGCCACGTTGCGCGGCCTGTTTGCGGCTGGCGAAGCGGCCTGCTGGGACCTGCACGGCTTCAACCGCCTGGGTGGCAATTCGGTGGCCGAGACCGTGGTGGCCGGCATGATCGTCGGCGACTTCGTGGCCGACTACTGCGACGCCAGGGCCAACGACACGCCCATTCCCACCGGGCTGGTGCGCGACTTCATCGGCGCCGAGCAGGCCAAGCTGGACGTGCTGGTGTCGGGCAATGGCACTGAAGACGCTTCGGCGCTGCGTGTGGCGATGCAGGAGATCATGACGGCCAAGGTCGGCATCTTCCGCACCGGCGCCGACCTGGCCGCTGCGGTGACGGGCTTGCAGTCGCTGCTGGAACGCAGCCGGCGCATCGGCCTGCGCCACAAGACGGCCGGCGCCAAC
>JANOZF010000098.1:0-2769 GCA_031429255.1 Rubrivivax sp. | reverse complement strand
GCCGGTGTTCTTGGCCAGCCAGCGTTGATAGATGCCGGTCGACGCCGGGCCCTGGTTGCCACCGCTGAACATGGTGACCTTGCCTGCGTAGCCGTGGGCTTCAAGGTAACGCGCCAGGTAGTCTTGTGTGCGCCGAGACTCGGTGAAGATGACGGCCTTGCGGGCTGCGCCCATGGCGCCCATGCGCTCGAAGCCTTGGTGCAACGCCGACAACAGCGCATGGGACTTCTGGTCTTCGCGGATGTTGCGTGCCAGGCGCAGGTACTCGTCCAGCTCGGCCAATTCCTCGCGCACCAGGGCGTAGTCCACTGGCGGTGTGCCTTCGGCGGCCGGGGTGGCGGGCTCAGCGTCCTCCAGCAGGTCTTCATCGAGGTCTTCGTCTTCGATGAGCTGCTGGATCCACTCTTCGTCAATGGTCTGCTTGTCGAGCAGGCGCTGCAGGCGGGTGCGGATGGCTTGCAGTGTGGCAACCACTGCCTCGGTGGAAGACGCCAGCAGCTTGCGCAGGATGAGCCCGACGAGGTGCTTCTGCCGGCTGGGAGTCGTTGGGCGCATAGCCCGCATCGACTGCAGCACGGCTCGCGCCCAACGCCGCGCCCAGCTTGTCGGCCAGGGGCGAAAGCACGTCGGTGAACTGGTCGCTCGATCCCATTCCCCGGCCTCCCGAGACGATCACCCTTGCCGCCGTGAGTTCCGGCCTGTCATTGCGGGCGATCTCGCTGCTCAGGTGGGCTGACAGGCCCGAGTCGGGCGCGGAGGTGACGACTTCGATCACGGCCGAGCCGCCGTGAGCGGGCGCGGCATCGAAGCCCGTCGTGCGTACCGTCATGACCCGCACCGTGTCAAGGCTCTGTACCGTGGCGATCGCGTTGCCGGCATAGATCGGGCGCTCGAAGATGTCGGCGCTCACGATCCGCGTGATGTCGGAGATCTGTCCGACGTCGAGCTTGGCCGCCACCCTCGGCGCGCAGTTCTTGCCGGCCGCAGTGGCCGGGAACAGGATGTGGCTGTAGCCCTGTGCCGAATTGGCAACTACGGCCAGCACCTGCGCCGCGATGTTCTCGGCCAACCCGTGCGAAAACGGCTCGCCGTCGGCATGCAGCACCTTCGTGACACCGACGATCTGCGCCGCAGCTTGCGCGGCACCGCCAGAGTTTGCACCCGCGATCAGCACATGCACATCGCCACCGCACTGCACTGCAGGGCTGCAGTAACCGTGTTCAGCGTGGCAGCCTTGATGTCGTGGTAGTCGTGTTCGGCCACGACCAGAACGTTGGGCAGCGCTTGCATGTCAGATCACCTTCGCGTCGTTCTTGAGTCTTGATACCAAGGTAGCCACGTCGGCCACCTTGATGCCGGCGCTGCGCCGGGGGGGTTCGCTGACCTGAAGGATCCTGAAGTGCGACTTGACGTCCACATCGAGATCGCCAGGCGTGAGCACGTCGAGCCTCTTCTTCTTGGCTTTCATGATGTTGGGCAAGGTGACGTAGCGCGGCTCGTTCAGGCGCAAGTCGGTGGTGATGACGGCGGGCTGCTTGAGCCTGATCGTTTCACTGCCGCCATCGATTTCGCGCGTCACGATGGCGTGGCCGTCGACCAACTCGACGCTCGATGCAAACGTCGCTTGCGGCAGGCCGGCCAGCGCGGCCAGCATCTGACCGGTCTGGTTGCAGTCGTCGTCGATCGCCTGCTTGCCCAGAATCACAAGGTCAGGCTGCTCCTTGTCGAACAGGGCCTTCAGCAACTTGGCCACCGCCAGCGGCTGCAGTTCCTCGAGCGTCTCGACCAGGATCGCACGGTCGGCGCCGATGGCCATCGCGGTGCGCAGGGTCTCCTGGCACTGCGTGACACCGCAGGATACTGCGATCACCTCAGTGACCAAGCCCTTTTCCCGCAGCCGGACCGCTTCTTCGATGGCGATTTCGTCGAACGGGTTCATGCTCATCTTGACGTTGGCGATGTCCACGCCGCTACCGTCTGACTTGACTCGAACCTTGACGTTGTAATCAACGACACGTTTGACGGCGACGAGTACCTTCATGGTCTGGGCTCCGGTGGGGTGAGGGCGGGGTTCAAACCAGGCTGGTCGCCGGCATCGCCATGGTGGCTGCAGCCACACCTGGCGCGCGCTTCGCTGACGAGGTCGTCATCACCAGCGCCTGGCCATCAATCACCACCGTGTCGCCGACGCGGCATACCGTGTCGAGCGTGACGCGGCGGCGCGCGAGATCGATCGCATGAACGCTCACGCTGGCATGCACCGTCTGGCCGATGCGCACCGGCGCACGGAAGTTGAGCTGTTGGCTGAGGTAGATCGTGCCCGGCCCGGGCAAGCGATTCGCCACTGCCGCCGAGATCACGCTGGCCGTCAGGAAGCCATGGGCGATGCGTCCGCCGAAGCGGGTCGTGGCCGCGAACTCCTCGTTGATGTGCACGGCATTGTTGTCACCCGAGACACCGGCAAACAACACGATGTCGGCCTCGGTGATGGTCTTCGAGAATGTGGCGCGCATGCCCACCTGCAGGTCTTCGATGTCGTGGCCGTTCATCTCGTTCATGGTTGTCTCCTTGAATACCTGTTCGGCTCGAAGTTCGGCACGCGATGAGGCACCGATGTCAGAACTGCGCGTCGCTCAGGCCCAGCGTAGTGATGGCGCCGTGCAGAACCTCGTCGCGCAACGCGCCGGCTTCCGGCAGCACGTGCAACGCGTAGTGGTGGGCGGTGATGCGCTTGGCGGCAAGGAAGTCGGCGTCGGCGTGGACATCAGC
>JANOZF010000097.1:0-38570 GCA_031429255.1 Rubrivivax sp. | reverse complement strand
CCCGCAAGGGTGGTGTCGCCACCGGTGTGGGCCGCGATGACGCCGATGCCGGCCACCGCCAGCGCCAGTGCGGCCCACTGCAGGCGCCGCACGCGCTCGCCGTCGGCGGCCATGGCCAGGCCGATGGTGAAGAAGACCTGGGTCTGCACCACCAGCGAGGCCAGTCCCGGCGCGATGTGGCCGCTCAGCGACAGGTACAGCAGGCCGAACTGCCCGGCGCCGATGAGCACGCCGTAAGCCGCCAGCTTGTGCCACGGCACCGCCGGCCGCGCGATGAACAGGGCCGCGGGCAGCAGCGCCAGCGCGAAGCGCAGCACCGCCAGCAGCAGCGGCGGCAGCGCGTGCAGCGCCACCTTGATGACGACGAAGTTGGTGCCCCACACTGCCACCACGGCCAGCGCGAGCAGGGCGTGGCGCAGTGGCAGGCGCCCGGTGCCGGCCGTCAAGCGGCCGCCGTCATGCAGCCAGGCATTGGAGTCGGGCGGTCTGGCGCCAGGTCATGTCGCAAGGTCACGTCGCAAGGTCAGGTCGCCAGGTCACGTCGCAAGGTCATGTCGCCACCACCACGCGGTCACGCCCCTGTGCCTTGGCCTCCTGCAGCGCGCGCTCGGCGCGCTCCAGGGTCTGCGCCACGGTCTCGCCGGCGTGGTGTTCGGCCAGGCCACCCGACAGCGTGATGCCTACCGCCGCGCTGCCGTGCAGGATGCGCAGCGCACCGACCTTCTGGTGCAGCCGCTCCAGGCCGCCACGGGCCAGCGCGGCGCGCGTGTCGCTCATCATGAGCACGAATTCCTCGCCGCCCCAGCGGCTGATCATGTCGGACACGCGCACGTGGCGCAGCGCTTCCTGCGCCACCGCGCGCAGCACGGCGTCGCCCACGGCGTAGCCATGCGCCTCGTTGACGGGCTTGAAGCGATCGATGTCCATCACCGCCAGGCAAAAGCTCTGGCCGCTGCGGATGCAGCGCTGGTGCTCCTGCTCCATCAGCTCCTGCATGTGGCGCTTGTTGATGAGGCCGGTGAGCTCGTCGCGCGTGGTGTGCTCGCGCAACCTCGCCAGCGCCTGTGCCAGCTCGGCGCGCTGCAGGCGCGAGCGGTGGCGCATGTCCGACAGCCGCGCCGCCAGCAGCGACATCGCCGGCATCATGGTGGCGACGAGCAGGAAGTGACCGATCTCGATCGCCGGCGGGTAGGCACGCGGGCTGGTGGCGGCCATCAGCGCCATGAAGGCGCCGAACAGCACCACGGCATAGACGCTGAGCCAGCGCATCTGGCGCGGCGTGACGACGAACATGCCGAACATCAGGATCACCATCACCACCGGGAACACCGCGCCGCGCCCGGCGCCCAGCAGGGTGTAGGCCACGGCGCCGCTGGTGAGCGCGAAGATCATCTGCGGCACGGTCAGAGAAGGCTCGACCCAGGCCCGCGACCAGCCGCCGCGGATGAGCACGAAGAACACCCCCATGCCCAGCAACGTGAGCGCCGACCACCACAGCACCGGCGCCAGCGGCGCCGCGCCGACCCAGACGAAGTAGTGCATCGCGGCCACGCCCGCGGCCATCACCGCCATCGCCAGCCCGGCCTGCGCCAGGCGCACGCGTTGCACCGGGTCGGTGGTCAGCAGTGCATCGAGCAGTCTGCTCATCTTGGCCGGGGCTTGCGGTGTCTCATCGGGGCGCTGAGCGTAGCACCGGGCGCGTGCCGGGCGTGTGCCGGGCCTGTCGCCCCGAGCTCAGCGCCCCGCAAACAGGTGGCCCAGCGGCAGCACGCCGCCGGCCTTGACCTCGCCCAGCGAGAAGCTGGTGTGCAGGTCCTTGACGTTGGGCAGCTTGAAGAGCACGTCCATGGCCAGGCGCGAGAAGGCGTCGAGGTCGGTGGCCACGACGTGCAACTCGAAGGTGCCGGCGCCGCTGATGTAGTGGCAGGCCACCACCTCGGGCCGGGCGCGGATGGCGTCTTCGAGTGCGCGCGTGCTCTCGGAGTTGTTGCGCTCGGCGTCCAGCCGCACGAAAGCCAGCACGCCGAGGCCGATCTTGCGGCGGTCGAGTTCGGCCCGGTAGCCGGTGATGTAGCCCTGCTCTTCGAGCCACTTGACGCGTCGCCAGGTGGGCGCCGCCGACAGGCCGATGCGCGACGCCAATTCCGCGTTGGACAGGCGCGCGTCGGACTGCAGTTCGCGCAGGAGGGCGAGGTCGTAGCGGTCGAGCGCGCCCGCGTTCGATTCGCTGGTTTCGGCCGCCGCGGGATCGCCGTGCACAGCAGAGGTTTTCCCCAATGAAGGCTGTTTGAGCGCCATTCGTTCTGATGTCTTTGGCTTTGAGCAAGATCGTTGCGCAGAGCATGGCAGAACGGGCATCAAAAGAAAAGACATGAAACGCCGCTTTGCCTAAACTGCCGCCCAGCCCACTGCAGCTCGCTGCCAGGAGATCCCGCCGCATGAACGCCCCTTTGCCCGAGTCGATCCGCAAAGCCCTGGAAACCGTCACCCTCGACGACAAGTACAGCCTGGCCGCGGGCCGCGCTTTCATGAGCGGTGTTCAAGCGCTCGTGCGGCTGCCGATGCTGCAGCGCCAGCGCGACCTGGCCGCAGGCTTGAACACCGGCGGCTTCATCAGCGGCTACCGCGGCAGCCCGCTCGGCGGCTACGACCAGGCGCTGTGGGCAGCCAAGAAGCACCTGGCCGACCACCACATCGTGTTCCAGCCCGGCGTCAACGAGGAGCTCGGCGCCACCGCGGTGTGGGGCACGCAGCAGCTCGACCTCTACCCTCAAGCCAAGAAGTACGACGGCGTGTTCGGCATCTGGTACGGCAAGGGCCCGGGTGTCGACCGCTGCAGCGACGTCTTCAAGCACGCCAACATGGCCGGCACGTCCAGGCACGGCGGCGTGATTGCGATCGCCGGCGACGACCACGTCAGCAAGAGCAGCACCGCCGCGCACCAGAGCGACCACATCTTCAAGGCCTGCGGCCTGCCGGTGTTCTTCCCCAGCAACGTGCAGGACATCCTCGACATGGGCCTGCACGCCTTCGCCATGAGCCGCTTCAGCGGCGTGTGGAGCGCCATGAAGACGATCCAGGAGGTCGTCGAATCCTCGGCCAGCGTCAGCGTCGACCCCGACCGCGTGAAGATCATCCTGCCCGAGGACTTCCTGATGCCGCCCGGCGGCGTACACATCCGCTGGCCCGACGCGCCGCTGGAGCAGGAAGCGCGCTTGATGGATTACAAGTGGTACGCCGCGCTGGCCTATATCCGCGCCAACAAGCTCAACCACAACGTCGTGGCGACGGCACACGACCGCTTCGGCATCATCGCCAGCGGCAAGGCCTTCAACGACACGCGCCAGGCGCTCAACGACCTGGGCCTGGACGACGCCACCTGCCGCCAGCTCGGCATCCGGCTGCACAAGGTCAACGTCGTGTGGCCGCTGGAAGCCACCATCACGCGCGATTTTGCGCAGGGCCTGAGCGAGATCCTGGTGGTCGAGGAAAAGCGCCAGGTCATCGAGTACCAGCTGAAGGAAGAGCTCTACAACTGGCGCGCCGACGTGCGGCCCAATGTGCTGGGCAAGTTCGACGAATCCGGCTCCGACGGCACCGGCGGCGAATGGAGCATGGCCAACCCGGGCCAGAACTGGCTGCTGCGCCCGAATGCCGACCTCACGCCGGCGATCATCGCCCGGGCCATCGCCAAGCGGCTGAAGAGGTTGGGCGTGCCGGCCGACATCATCGCGCGCATGGACACCCGGCTGGCCGTGCTGAGCGCGCGCGAGCAGCAGCTGAGCCAACTCAAGACCGACACCGGCGAGCGCGCGCCCTGGTTCTGCAGCGGCTGCCCGCACAACACCAGCACCCGCGTGCCCGAGGGCAGCCGGGCCCTTGCCGGCATCGGCTGCCACTACATGAGCGTGTGGATGGACCGCAGCACCAGCACCTTCAGCCAGATGGGCGGCGAGGGTGCGGCGTGGGTGGGCCAGGCGCCGTTCACCACCGACACGCATGTGTTCGCCAACCTGGGCGACGGCACCTACTTTCACAGCGGCATCCTGGCCATCCGCCAAGCGATTGCCGCGGGCGTGAACATCACGTACAAAGTGCTCTACAACGACGCCGTGGCGATGACCGGTGGCCAGCAGGTGGGAGAACGCCCGGAAGGCCACAGCGTGCTGCAGATCCAGAAGACCCTGGTCAGCGAAGGCGTGAGCAAGCTGGTGATCGTCACCGACGAGCCCGAGACGTACCAGGGCCTGGTGCTCGAGGCCGGCGTCACCGTGCACCACCGCGACGAACTCGACCGCATCCAGCGTGAACTGCGCGACATCAAGGGCACCACGGCGCTCATCTACGACCAGACCTGCGCCACGGAAAAACGCCGCCGCCGCAAGCGCGGCAAGATGGTCGATCCCGAGAAGCGGGTGGTCATCAACGAACTGGTGTGCGAGGGCTGTGGTGACTGCAGCGTGCAGAGCAACTGCCTGAGCGTGGAACCGGTCGAGACCGAGTTCGGCCGCAAGCGGCGCATCAACCAGAACAGCTGCAACAAGGACTACAGCTGCGTGAAGGGTTTCTGCCCCAGCTTCGTCACCGTCGAAGGGGGCCAGCTGAAGAAGCCGCAGAAGGCCGCGGCGCGCACCGACTTTGCAGCGCTGGGCACGCTGCCTGAGCCCACGTGGGCGCTGGCCGGCGCTTCGCGCGCCTGGGGCATTGTGGTGGGTGGCGTGGGCGGCACTGGCGTCATCACCATCGGCCAGCTGCTCGGCATGGCGGCGCACCTGGAAGGCAAGGGCGTGGTCACGCAGGACGCCGGTGGCCTGGCGCAAAAGGGCGGCGCAACCTGGAGCCACGTGCAGATTGCCGATCGGCCCCAAGACATCTACACCACCAAGGTCGACACTGCGCAGGCGGACCTGGTGATTGCCTGCGACAGCATCGTCGGCGCCAACAAGTACACCATGACGGTGATGCAGCAGGGCCGCACCTTCGTCGCGCTGAACACCCACGGCACGCCCACGGCAGCGTTCGTGAAGAACACCGATTGGCAGTTCCCGGGCGGCTCGTGCGAGGCGGCCATCAAGGGCAGCGTCGGCGAGGCGCTGGTCGGTGCCTTCGATGCGGAGCAGGTCGCCGTGCAGTTGCTTGGCGACAGCATCTACACCAACCCGCTGATGCTGGGCTATGCCTGGCAGGCCGGCCGCATACCACTGAGCCACGCTTCGCTGATGCGCGCGATGGAACTCAATGGCGTGCAGATCGACAACAACAAGGCCGCCTTTGAGTGGGGCCGTCGCTGCGCGCACGACCTGGCCGCGGTGCAGGCGCTGTTCAAGGCGCAGCAGGTGATCCAGTTCGTCAAGAAGCCGGGCTTGGCAGAGATGGTCGCCACGCGGGTGGACTTCCTCACCGGCTACCAGGACGCGGCGTACGCGGCCCGCTACAAGGCCTTTGTGCAAAAGGTGCAGGCTGCGGAAGCAGGACTGGGCGGCACCGGCTTCAGCGAAGCGGTGGCGCGCTACCTCTTCAAGTTGATGGCCTACAAGGACGAATACGAAGTCGCACGGTTGCACACTGACAAGGCCTTCACCGACAGGGTGGCTGGCATGTTCGAAGGCGATTACAAGATCGTGCACCACCTCGCGCCGCCGCTCATCGCGAAGAAGAACAGCCAGGGTGAACTGATCAAGCAGCCCTTCGGTCCCTGGATGCGCGGCGCGTTTGGCGTGCTGGCCCGACTCAAGGGCCTGCGCGGCACCGCGCTGGATGTCTTCGGCCGCAGTAAAGAGCGGCGCACCGAACGCGCCCTGATCGCCCAGTACCAGGGCTGCATTGAAGAACTGCTGCAGACCCTGAATACCGACAACCGCGCGCTGGCCACCGAGATCGCCCGCATCCCCGAAGACATCCGTGGCTATGGCCACGTGAAGGAGCGGCATCTCAAAGCAGCGCGGCCGAAATGGGACGCCTTGATGCAACGCTGGCGCGCCGGCGTCTCAGCGGCTTGACGGCGGCGCCGATGAACTGGCTGGCCGTGCACCAGGCGCGGCAGCGCGATGAAACGGCACGCCTGCCGTTCTTCATTGGTGCGCACCGGGTCGGGTCGGTGGCGCGCGCCGATGGCGCTGCGCTGTCAGACTGGCCGCAGTGGCTGCAGGTGCAGCCCGCGGCCGTGCTGCTGACGGGTGATGAGCCGACTGCAGCGCTGGTTCAGATCAATGCGGTGTTGCGCGATCGCGGGCTGGTGTGCGGGTGGCGCGAAGAAACCTACGCCATCACCGATCTGGACAACGGGCATCTCGTGGCGCAAACGGAACGTGCTGCCGCGCGTTTCTGGGGCACGTTGACGCAAGGCGCGCACGCCAACGGCTTTGTGGCCGACGCGTCCGGCCGACCCACGCACCTGTGGATCGCCCGCCGTTCGCAGCACAAGGCCAGCGATCCGGGGTTGCTCGACAACCTGGTGGGCGGCGGCGTAGCGGGTGGGCAGACACCCTGGCAGGCGTTGGTGCGCGAAGGGTGGGAAGAGGCAGGCCTGGCTCCGGACACCATGGCAGCCGCAACGCCCGGACGCATCATCCGCCTGCACCGCGACATCGCCGAAGGCCTGCAACTGGAAGACCTGTACAGCCACGACCTGAGGCTGCCTGCAGGCGTTTGGCCCCGCAACCAGGACGGTGAAGTGGCCGCCTTTGAATGCCTGCCGGTGCAAAAGGCCCTGGCCTGTGCGGCCAGCAACGCGATGACGGTAGACGCCGCGTTGGTAACGCTGGACTTCGCGCTGCGCCACGACCTGTGTGCAGCGCCACCGGGCGCCCTTCAGCTCATGCGCAGCGCCTGATCAACCTGTCAATTGTTCCGGAGGGCGGACCCGTCTCAGCTCAGCTCACCTCTCGCGCATGAAAGCGAGCTTGAGCCTTCGCCAGGCGAGCAGGTCCTTCCGGACCTTCAGGCCAGACTCAGCCCATTTCGTGACGGTCGGCAGCAGCGAACAGGTCGGCAGCGTAACGACGATCCTGGTTCATGATCTGCCCCGCATAGGCGCGCAGATCCGCTGCTTCGGCGGCGCGACCGGCGGCCTCACGACGGGCCTGACGGGTTTGACGCCACAGCCAGAGCCCGCTGGCAATGGTGGAGTACAGCGATGCAGCAAATACCGCTCCGCGTGGAGCCACTACTGCGACGGGCACGTTGACGGTCACGGTGGTCATGGTCAATTCCTTGTTCAGCGCCACCGATATTGGGTGACTTGGGGCGATACTAGGGTTAACACTAGTATCGTGCAAATGAATGATTCAGATGTAAGGTATTCACCAATCGCATGTCACTGCAGGGCACAACGATGAACTTCCGCACACTCGACCTGAACCTGCTGCGCGTGTTCGACGCTGTGATGGCCGAAGGCAGCCTGACCCGCGCCGCCAGCAGCCTGGCGATGACCCAGCCCGCCGTCAGCCACGCCCTGCGGCGCCTGCGCATGGCCTGCGGGCAGGAACTGTTCGTGCGGCACGCCACCGGTGTGCACCCCACACCCCACGCGCAAGGCCTGTGGCCGCAGGTGCGCGGCGCGCTGGGGATGTTGCGTCAGGCGCTGGCACCCGAGGCCTTTGACCCGCGCGCCGATGCCGTGCAGTTCCGCATTGCCATGGCCGACGCCACCGCCGCCGTCCTGGCCCCGGCTCTGGTGGCCACCATCGAGCGCGAGGTTGCGCTGGCCAACCTGCGGGTGCTGCCCCTGACCACTCGCGACCCGCGCCGGCTGCTCGAGGCCGGCGAGGCCGACATCGCCGTGGGCTACTTTCCCGAAGTCATGGCCGCCGTTCATGCGCAAGGGCCGGACGGCACGCTGCGGCACGCCCGTCTGTACGACACCCGCTACGTGTGTGTGATGCGCCGGGGGCATCCGCTGCAAGAGCAGGCCCTTACTTTGGACAGCTTCTGCGCGGCCCAGCATCTGCTCGTCAGCTTCTCCGGCAAGCCGTACGGTTATGTCGACCAGGCACTGGCCAGCCTCGGCCGGGAACGTCGCATCACACTGACGGTGAACCAGTTCTTCACAGCGGGCCGCGTGGTGTCACGGTCCAACCTGCTCACCGTATTGCCCGAGAGTTTCGTGTCCGCCACCGGGTATGGCGGCGATCTGGTGACCCGTGAACTGCCGCTGACGCTGGCACCCGTGCACGTGGTGATGCTGTGGCCTCTGCGGCTGGATGCCGACCCGGCGCAGCACTGGTTGCGGGAACGTGTGCTGGAGGCCGCCGAATGAACCTCTGCCGTGCAATGGTGCCGGCAGGGCCGTCAAGCGCCCAGGCCGTGCCCCTGCAACGCCATCCCGAGGTCAGCCGGCCTGCCTGGCCGGCGGCGCCCCACTACAGCACCGCCGCCATCGCCGTCGCCGTGCGCTCGACGTTGCCGGTGTTCAAGCCCGCCACGCACATGCGGCCCGAACGCACCAGATACACCCCAAACTCTTCGCGCAAACGGTCGACCTGCGCTGCGCTCAGGCCGGTGTAGCTGAACATGCCGCGCTGGCTGAGGAAGTAGCCGAAGTCGCGCTCGGTCCGCTTGGCCGACAGCACCGCGTGCAGACTGCGCCGCATGGCCAGGATGCGCTCGCGCATGGCCGCCACATCGGCGTGCCAGGAAGCGCGCAGCGCGGGGTCGGTGAGCACCAGGCTCACGATGCCCGCGGCATGCAGGCCCGGGCTTGAGTAATTGCGGCGCACGGTGGCCTTCAACTGGCCCAGCACGAGTTCAGCCTCGTCCGCGTCGGCACAGACCAGGCTGAGCGCACCGGCACGCTCCCCATACAAGCTCATGCTCTTCGAAAACGAGTTCGCCACCCAGAACCGAAGGCCGCTGGACGCCAGTTCCCGCAACGCCCAGGCGTCTTCTTCGATGCCGTCGCCGTAACCCTGATAGGCCAGGTCCAGGAACGGCAGCAAGGCGCGTTCGTGCAGCAGCGGTATCAAGGCCCGCCACTGCGCCTGCGTGAGATCGACGCCGGTAGGGTTGTGGCAGCAGGCGTGCAGCAACACCAGGCTGCCCTGGGGTAACGCGCGCAGCGCCTGCAGCAGGGCGTCGAACTTCAGACCCCCGGTGCCGGCGTCGTAGTAGGGGTAGGTGTGCACCTTCAAGCCCGCGCCTTCGAACATGGCACGGTGGTTGTCCCACGTAGGGTCGCTGACCCACACCTCGGTGGCCGGGAACCAGCGGTGCATGAAGTCGGCCGCCACCTTCAGGCCGCCGCTGGAGCCCACGGTCTGCAGCGTCGCCACACGGCGGCTGGCCAGCACCTCATGCCCAGCGCCGAACAGCAGGCCCTGCACCGCCTGGCGCATCGGCGCCGAGCCTTCGATCGGCAGGTAGGGCTTGGGCCCGCTTTCGGCCAACAAGCGGGCTTCGGCCTGTTTCACGCAGTCCAGCACCGGGATGCGCCCGGCGTCGTCGAAGTAGATGCCGATGGACAGGTTCACCTTGTCGCTGCGCGGGTCCTTCTGGAAGGCCTCGTTCAGGCTGAGGATGGGGTCGCCGGCGTACGGTTCGAGGTGCGAGAACATCAGGGTCCTTTGGTGGATACGGGCGGGAGAGGTTGCACGGCGATGGGTCAGGCCCGCTCGGCCAGCGCGGCCTCGATGTCCTTGCGCAGGCGCTCGGGTGCGTCCTGGGGTGCGTACCGCTTCAGCACCTGGCCGTTGCGGCCGACCAGGAACTTGGTGAAATTCCACTTCACCCCTTCGCTGCCCAGCAGGCCCGGCGCCTGCGCCTTGAGCCATTGCCACAGCGGATGCGCCTGTGCGCCGTTGACCTGCACCTTGCCCATCATGGGGAAACTCACGCCGAAGTTGAGCTGGCAGAACGAGGCAATATCGGCATTGCTGCCCGGGTCCTGCGCGCCAAACTCGTTGCTGGGAAAACCCACCACCACAAGGCCGCGGTCGCGGTAGTCCTCCCACAGCTTTTCCAGCCCCGTGAACTGCGGCGTGAAGCCGCAGGCGCTGGCCGTATTGACGATCAGCAGCACCTTGCCTTTCTGCGTGGACAGATGGGCCGGCTTGCCGTCGATCGACAGCGCCTCGAAGTCGTAGACGGTGGTTGCAGCCAAGTGCGGCTCCTTTGCTGTAGGGGGTGCGACAGCGCGACGCGCCCGGCGCAGCGCCGGATGTTAGCCGCGCGCCGACAACAGCGTCGCTGCCGCGATGAAGGCACCACCCAGTGCCAGTTGCGGCGTGACGTGGCCGGCCCCCAGCAGCACCGCAGAGACTGACGCAAAGAGGATTTCAGTGATCATCACCACCGCCGTGACGTTGGCGGGCAATTGCGAAGCGCCGTGCTGCAGCGCCAGATTGGAGGACACGAAAAGCAGGCCCAGCACGAAGCAGATGACGAGCCAGTACGACGCTGGCTCTGGCGGCCAGGGCGTGGCGCCGGCCGCTGACAAGAACACCGCCAGCCCCCCCGCCACCATCGCCCCACCCAGAAACATCGCAAGCGCCCTTGCACCTTCGGGCTGTGCGGCTTCACGGCGCAACATCACGTTGTTCAAGGCAAAGCTGAAGCCCCCCAGCACGGCCAGCCACTCGGCCAGGCTGCCGGGCAGCGGCAGGCCTGACTCGGCCGGCCACAGCACGATGCCCGCACCCACCATCGCCAGCACCACCCGCACGGCGGCGGCCGCCGTCAGGGGCTCGCGCAACAGCACACGGGCCAGCAACACGGCCCACAACGGCATCAGGTAGAACAGCAGCACCACGCGCACCACGTCGCCAATGGTCACGGCCCAGTTGAAGGCTGCATTGGTGGTGCCGGCTGCCATCACCAGCACCCACAGCGCGGGTGCACGCCACAGCTGGGCCCAGGCGGCCGGCCGCCAGCAGCTGATGCCGACGACGGCCAGCGCGAAGATCAGCACCGTGGCCCACAGCGGGTGCAGACCCAGCTGCTGCAGTTGTCGCAGCGGCCACCAGGAGACACCCCACACCAGCGCGTTGAAGACCAGCGCAGCCACCGCCAGCCAGCGGCGGCGGTCGATCACCTCAGGCGCAAGGGCTGCTGCCCCCTTGACCTCAGTGATGGTCACTGCGCGCAATGGCGAGCAGCCGCTGCACCTCGGTACCGTGTTGCACCAGATTGCGCTGGTACCAGCGGCGGATGAGCTCCATCACGCCCGCGACGATCAGGCCGAACAGGGTGATGGCCGCAAACGCCGACAGGCCGAAGCGCGTCATCCCCGCGTAGAACGCGCCCAGGCCGAGTATGCAGGCCTGCTCGTTGAAGTTCTGCACCGCAATCGACCGTCCGGCACCCATCAGGTTGTGGCCGCGGTGCTGCAGCAGGGCATTCATCGGCACGATGAGAAACCCGCACAGCGCACCCAGCAGCACCAGGAAGGGGGCGGCGACCCACACGTTGGTCATCACCACCAGACCCACCATCAGGAAGCCCACCACGATGCCCAGCGGAATCACGCGCACGGCGTGCTCCAGCCGCATCCTCGTCGACGCCACCACGGCACCGATCACCGAGCCTACGATGACCACGCCGGCCAGGTTCGAAGCCTGCGTCGTGCCGTAACCCAGCGCCGCCGCCGCCCAGGCAAACACGATCAGCCGCAGGTTGCCGAAGATGCCCCACAGCAGCGTCGTGGTGGCCAGCGTGATCTGCCCCAGCCGGTCAGCCCACAGGCGCGAGTTGCACTGCGAGAAGTCACGCACCAGGAACAGCAGGTTGCTGCTGAAGGGTTGCAGCGGCGCCTCGGTGCGCGGTATGTACAGATTGAAGACGGCCGCGATCAGGTACAGGAAGACGATGACGGAGATGGCCGCCTCGGGCGCGGTGTCCACGCTGGTCTGGATCATCGGGAAGTCCAGCGACAGCAAGGACGGCGCCATGTTCGGCCCTACCAGCTGGCCGCCCAGCAGGATACCCAGGATGATCGAGCCCACCGTCAGGCCTTCGATCCAGCCATTGCCCTTGACCAGCTGTGACGCAGGCAGCAGTTCGGTAAGGATGCCGTACTTGGCCGGTGAGTAGGCCGCAGCGCCCAGACCCACCACCGCATAAGCCAGCAGCGGGTGGCTGCCAAACAGCATCATCAGGCAGCCCACCACCTTGATGCTGTTGCTGATGAACATGACCCGCCCCTTGGGCAGTGCATCGGCAAAGGCGCCCACGAAGGGAGCCAGGATCACATAGAAAAGCGCAAACATCGGTGCCAGTGCCGGCGTCTGCCAGGCTGGAGCCTTGGCCAGACGCAAAAGCTCGATGGCCGCCACCAGCAACGCGTTATCAGCCAGCGAGCTGAAGAACTGCGCCGACATGATGGTCGAAAAACCTTTTTTCATCGTGTCGCGCGCCGCGCTGTCGCCATCGTCTTGGTCATGGGCCGCGCGCTGTCTCCATCTTGTTTGGCAGGCCCTGCGTCTGAGGCCGGGCGGGTTATAGCACGCGACGCAGGCGAGACCGCGCTGGCAGAATGGCACAGCACCCGCGGGGCTGCGGCTTTTCACGCTGCACCGTCACTTGTGCGCCACCCCGTCGCCCACCAACCCCACCTGCCCCAGTCTTGCGCATGCCCCGCCCCATTCAGGCACTGATCCACACCGGCGCACTGGCACACAACCTGGCGCAGGCCCGCCGCGCCCAACCCGACGCGCGGGTGTGGGCTGTGGTCAAAGCCAACGCCTATGGGCACGGCATCGAACGGGCCTTCGAAGGCCTGCGCAGCGCCGATGGCTTTGCCCTGCTCGACCTGGCCGAAGCCGAGCGCGTGCGGGCGCTGGGCTGGCGCGGCCCGGTGTTGCTACTTGAGGGCGCCTTCGAGCCGCGCGACCTGGAAGGGTGCTCACGCCTGAACCTGTGGCATGTGGTTCACTGCGAAGACCAGATCGACTGGCTCGCCGCGCACAAGACAGCCATCAAGAGCCAGCACGGGCAACGCGTCTTTCTGAAGATGAACAGCGGCATGAACCGCCTGGGCTTCAAACCCGGTGCCTATCGTGGCGCGTGGGCACGCCTGTCGGCACTGCCGCAGGTCGACGAGATCTCGTTGATGACGCACTTCTCCGACGCCGACGGTGCGCGCGGCATCGCGCATCAGTTGGCCACTTTCGAGCAGGTCACCCAGGACCTGTCTGGCGAACGCAGCCTGTCCAACAGCGCGGCTACCCTGCGCCACGGCGCGCAAACTGTGCGCAACGACTGGGTGCGCGCCGGCATCCTGAGTTACGGCAGCGCGCCCGATCACCCCGCGCACGACGCGGCCCACTGGGCGCTGCAACCGGCCATGACGCTGCGCTCTCGCCTCATCGCCACGCAGCTGTTGCAGGCGGGCGATGCCGTGGGTTACGGCAGCAGTTACACCGCGCCACAAAATCAGCGCATCGGCATCGTCGCGTGCGGCTACGCCGACGGCTACCCGCGCCACTGCGGCACGGGCACACCCGTGCTGGTGGACGGCGTGCGCACCACCACCATCGGCCGCGTGTCGATGGACATGATGGCGGTCGACCTCGAGCCGGTGCCGCAGGCAGGCATGGGCGCGGAGGTGACGCTGTGGGGGAACGGGCCGGCCGCCACCGTACTTTCCATAGACGAGGTGGCGCATGCCGCAGGTACCATCGCCTATGAGTTGATGTGCGCATTGGCGGCCCGCGTGCCGGTCAGCGTCGTCGACTGAACAAGCGACAACAAACACCTCATCCACAGGAGCGCCACCCCATGGGCATCATCGGAACCATCATCGTCGGCCTCATCGTCGGAGCCCTGGCCAGATTTGTACTGCCCGGCGACCAGAAGATGGGCTGGATCTTGACCGGCGCGCTGGGCATCGCCGGCTCGTTGCTGGCGGGCTTCATCGGCCAGGCGCTGGGTTGGTACCGGGCCGGCCAGGGTGCGGGCTGGATCGCATCGGTGCTCGGCGCCGTGATCCTGCTTTTTGTGGTCGGCAAGTTCAGGGGTGGCAGCGGCGGCGGCACATCGACCTGAGCGCTGAGCGTCTCATTCGTCGTAGATCCCGCTGTTGACTGCGACGCACCGCCACGGCAAACCAAAGTTGCGCTGGCTGGTTGACTCGACGCAAGTCGAGATCACGGCTGTACGTTCTCAGGGCGCCGGCGGACAAAACGTCAACAAAGTATCCAGCGCAGCCCACCTTCGCTTTGATGTAGCGGCGTCTTCGCTGCCTGAAGACGCCAAGGCCAGACTATTGAAGTGGCCAGACAGCCGCATCAGTGCTCAAGGCGTGGTGGTCATCAAAGCCCAAGCGCACCGTAGCTTGCCCGCCAACACGGCCGAAGCTCTGCGCAGACTCCAGGACTTGCTGGACCTCGCCTGCACGCCCATCGCGGAGCGGGTGCCGACGAGACCCACCCGCGCATCCCAAAGAAAGCGCCTGCGGACGAAGGCTATGCGGGCCTCCACGAAGTCGAACCGGCAGTCGACTTCGAGCACAGACGAATGAGCAAGCGATTTGGTGAATACCACCGCCAGAAAGGGCGCCGAGAAGCTCAACAGGCCCCGAAAGGCAAGAAATCGCTCGGCTGGGAGTGACTGCAGCGCCAGCCACATCGATCGGCACCGGCACGACCTTCGCCTTCCTACAAACCCTGTGCGGTGGTGGCCAGTCTGAGGTGGCCAGCGTTGCCGCCGGAGGTTTGCTGACAACGAGCGCGCTGCCCGCAGCGGACGGCCCTGCGCAAGCAAGCGACTGAAGCGAGCGGCTGCCATCCGGGAACCGCTCTGTGCGCAGCCCCACCTGTCGTCAGCAGGCCTGCAACGCTCAGCGTCTCAGCCTCGTCATGCGTCTCCCACGGGCACAGCAAGCGGCACAAAAAGACATTGCGCCCTTAACTGCCTGCCCCCGGTTCTCCAGCGCCGACCAAGACCGCCCTCGGAAGTTGCTAAGGCAGCACCGTCACAAGCGCCTGTCGAGAGATAACCACATTGCCGGCAGCATCGAAGACCCGCACGCTGATCAGCGCTCCGTTGTCGGCCAGGACCGCCGGCGCAAACAAGAACAGGTGCGAGGTGACAAAGGACTCATTCCCACCGAGCTGCGTGTCCACGCCGTTGCGAAACCAACGCCACGTAAAAGGACCTGTACCTTCCAGCACGACGGAGATGGTCGCGTTCTCGCCGTTGCGTACCGTGACGTCTTGCGGCTGCACCGCGATGCCCACCGGGACAAAGTTGGCGGTGACTCTCAAGGTCACGGGCTGGCTGACAACGGTACCCGCTGAGTTGCTGACGGTGACACTCAGTTGTGCACCGTTGTCGGCCAGCGTCGAAACCAGGGAGTAGCTGGCCCGCACGGCCCCCTGAATCGCCGCCCCGTCTCTGAACCACTGGTACGTGAAAGGTGCCGTTCCGCCGGCAACGACGTCAAAGCTGGCCGTGCTGCCAGCAACCACGGAATTGGTGAGCGGTGGCCGCACCAGGGTAGGCGCCACGACCAAGTCGGTGATGGTTATCGCCACGGGCACGCTGGTGATGCTGCCCACAATATTGGCGACCACGACCGTGATCTGAGCATTGTTGTCGCTTGGCGCCGCCGCGGGCAGCGTATAGCTGGCAGCCGTTGCACCGGCAATGGGAACGCCGTTCTTTCGCCACTGATACTGAGGCGCTGTACCCGTGGCCGTGACACTGAAGGTTGCAGGCTGGCCCGTTGCCACTGCCACGGCGACAGGTTGCACGGAAATGGCCGGCGCGACCGGCGCGGGGGGCAGCGGGGGCAAGGTCTCGCCACCACCACCACCACCACTGCCACAGGCCAACAAGACCCATGCGCACTGGATCAACAGCATGGCCTTGAGATAACGCAGAACCGAAACCAGCATGACCTACCTTCGAGGTGTGTTCGCGGCTATGGCCTCTTTGGCGCTTTTTGGGCGCAAATGACGGCTCAACGAGCGGGTTCGCCCAGGGCAAGGGCGTGATACACCAAGGGTAAAGCACATAAACCACTTCTTCGCCCAGCTGTCGCCCAGGGGTGCGGCCACTCTGTGACATTTCGCGCGCGGCGAAACACCTTGATCAAGCTCCACAGCCCTGAAAACAGACCTGTGCCCTGGCCTGCGCGAGCGCCGATGCCCTGATTGACCAGTTCAGCAAGCATCTGCAGAGCGAAAAGCGAGAAATGCTACAGGGTTGCAACAACTTGCAACGTCAATAATGGTTCCCCCGCCCGGGGACTGCCGGGTGCAGATTCGAGGCATTGCCGTGCGCCCTATCAGCTTGTTGCTTTCCCTCGTGAGTGTGGTCCTGGCACTCAACATGTCGGGGTGCCAGCGAAACCCGGTCGACGCATTGTCTGACGCCAAGGCCCGCCTGGAGAGAAAGGACGAGACGGGCGCAGAGATCGTCCTGAAGAACATCCTGCAAAACAACCCTGATGCGGCTGAAGCCCGGTTCCTTTGGGGCCTGCAAATGCAGAAGCGTGGCGAGCACTCATCGGCCCTGATTGAGCTTCAACGAGCGCGGGCTCTGAAGTATGACAACCAGCTCGTCGTACCGGCCATCGTGAAAAGCCTGCTGGCCCAGGGCAAGTTCAAGCAGATCATTGAAGAGTACGAGAACTTCGAGCTTGCAAACCCAGAGGCGAAGGCCGAACTGCAAAGCCTGGTTGCGCAGGCCCTGAATGCAGAAGGCAACAAGCAGGCTGCCAATGATCTGATCACCAAAGCCGGCGTGGCAGCGCCAGCGTCGGAGTCCGTTTTGCTGGTCAAGGCGAGATTCGCTGCCCAGGCCGGCAGCTTCACCCAGGCCATGGCGCTGCTGGATGAACTGATCTCGAAGAAACCCACCAGCCATTTGGCCTGGACCATGAAAGGTCATGTCCTGGGAGCGCAGATTGACAAACGCGAAGCGGCGGCCGACGCCTACCGCAAGGCGCTGGCGATCCAGCCCGAAGACGTCGCCGCACGCACGGGGCTGATCGCGCTGTCGATGATGGCCCGGGACTTCACGGCGGCCGCGCAGGAACTGACGGCGTTGCAGAAAGTCGCACCAAAGCACCCAAACACCGTCTTCTACGAAGCCAACCTGGCCTACGCAAAGGGCAATTACACAGAAGCGCGCACGCTGTATCAGTCCGTGCTGCAGGTGGCACCGAATCAACCTGCAGCACTGCTCGGCGCCGCCGAGAACGAGCTTCGGCTCAACGCCACCGGACAGGCCGAGAAAATGGCCGCCAAGGCACTCGCCAACGCCCCGGACAGTCCGCGCGCGAAGCAGGTGCTGGCGCAGGTGTACCTGCGTACTGGGCAGCCGGCGAAGGTTATCGCCTCGCTGGCGAGCTTGGTCGACAGCCCGCAGGCGCCAGCTGAGATCTTGGCACTCGCGGCACAGGGCCACCTGATGAACGGCAACGCCAATGCGGCCGACCAGTTGTACACACGCATGGCCAAGCTCAACCCCAGCGATCCCGCTTTGCGCACGATGCTCGCCACGGCCAGCATGAACAAGTCCGGAAGCGACCAGGCGACAGACCTGCTGCAGCGCATCTCAGACGAAGACAAGGGGACCACTGCCGATCTGGCGCTGATCAGCGCCCGCCTGAAAGCGCGGCAGTTCGACGCGGCTCTCAAGGCGGTTGAGGTGTTGATCAAGAAGCAGCCCGAACAGGCTATGGGCTACCAGCTCAAGGCCCAGGTACTGGCCCACAGCAACGACCTGGCCGGCGCGCGCCAGGCGCTGGAAATGGCCGTCGCCAAGGAGGCCACCTACCTGCCCGCCGTGCTGGGCCTGGCGACGCTCGAGATGCGCGACAAGAAACCGCAACTGGCCAAGGCGCGCATCGAGGAGCTGATCAAGAAGCAGCCTGCCAATGCCCAAGCGATGGTGGCTCTGGCGGAACTTGGCATAGAAGCGGGCATGCCTCCTGATGTGGTGCTGGGACACCTCGAGCGCGCGGTCGCCATCGACCGTACGGACATCGCCATCTGGGCCGCCCTGATCGACCAACAAGCGAAGTACGGCAATCTTCCAGCCGCGCTGACTTCATCTCAGTCGGCGGTGGCAGCCAATCCCGACTCGATACAGTTGCTCGACCGCCTCGGACGCGTCCAGGCGCTCAGCGGTCAAATGGAGCAAGCCCTCAGCACCTTCCGCCAGCTCACCAAACAGCATCCCCGGTCTTTGGTGGGCCTGCTGGGCGAAGCCGAGGTGCTGATCGCCACCGGCAAGGTGGCCGAGGCCGGCCGCGCCGTCAACAAGGTGCTCGAGGGCGACCCACAGAACCTGGCCGCCTTGAACCTGGCCTTTGGCTCGGCGCTGCAGCAAAAGCAATACAAGGCCGCCACTGAGGTGGCGCGCACCGTGCAACAGCTGCGCCCGACTTTCGCAGCAGGCACGCTGATGGAGGCCGAGGTCGAGGACCAGCAGGGCCGAACCGACAGTGCGCAGCTGCTGTGGCGCAAGGCGCTCCGGCTCAGTGCCCCCGGGAATGCGCCTGTCAAGCTGCACCGGGCACTGCTGCAGACCGGCAAGGTCTCTGATGCACAGGTGTTTGAAACGGCCTGGCTCAAGGACTACCCGGGCGACGTGAACTTCATGGTGCACCTGGCCACGCTGGCACGGCTAGAGGGCCGCACCGATCTGGCTGAGCAGCGCTTTCGCGAAGTCTTGGGCAAGCAACCGAACCACGCCGCGGCGTTGAATGACCTGGCCATGATGCTGGCTCAGCAAGGCAAGGCAGAAGCCGTGCCCTTGGCCGAGCGGGCGCTGAAACAGTCACCCAGCAACCCAGCCTTGATCGACACGTTGGCGCACGCCTTTGCAGCCACAAAACTGTGGCCGCAGGCCGTGGAAAACCAAAAGCGGGCTGTGTCGCTGGCACCCAACGATCCGTCGCTGCGGCTGGCATTGGCGCAATTCGAGTTTCAGTCTGGCGACACCACGGCGGCCCGGCGCAGTCTGAACACCGTGCTCGGCAACGCCAGCAAGCTCAGCGCTGATGACAAAGCCACCATGGCCAAGCTGGCGAAAGCCTTGAACCCCGGTTGATGCTCAGCGAGGCCCGCGAAGAACATGTCGAATAGATTTACATCTCGCTTCGATCGCCGCTCGAAAAAAACCGTAAGTCGTTGAAAACAAATAGATTTTAAAACCTGGCCTGGTTGTTGCTATGAAGAGGTCTGGGGTTGTCCCACACCACCTTTCGGAGATCTTCATGCAATTCAAGAAACTCGCGACCGCAGTCGCCATCGCAACTGCAGCCCTGGCTGCCACGTCGGCCAATGCCGCTTTTGTCATTGGTGACACCGGCTTCACCGGCGGTTACAACCCTGGCGCACTGACGAACCTGCCGACCTCGATCGTCAGCCTCCTGGCCAACTTCTCCATCGATGCCGGCGCTTTTGCCCCTCCCGGCAGCAATGGTTCCTTCGTGGGCTTCGTCGGCGGCGCCGCTGTTGCAAACAGCTTCAGCCTGGGTGGTGCACCCGTGGTGATGTTCACCGACGGCGGCTTCACGTTCAACATCCTGAGCTTCGGTGGCGCAGCGATCATCCCGTTTGCCTGCAACGGGCAAGGCCAGTGCGGCGACACCGTCGGTTTCTCCGCTTTGGGTGAAGTGACCGGCAATGGCTTCCAGGCCACGGGTTTCAGCATGACATGGTCGTCAACCGGCACCTGCAACGAAAGCGCTGTCACCCCCGGCCAGTGCGGCGCTAACGCCATCGGCACCTGGAATGCCACCATCAGCGCCACGGGCACTAATCCTGCGAGCGTCCCCGTTCCTGAGCCTACGTCGCTGGCTCTGGTCGGCGTTGCGCTGGCTGGCCTTGGCTTCACCGCCCGTCGCCGCGCTGCCAAGTAATTCCGGCAGCCAGACCACCGGGCTTCACAGCCCGGCCTGAAACCCCCTCACCACCCGGTCTGGGGGTTTTTTCTTGGCCGCTCGCGATGTGTCAGCAAGCGGCCTTGCCCTGCGGCGTGCAAGCACAATTCCGGCATGGCCAAGACCCTCTACGTTTGCCGAGACTGCGGCGCCACCCATCCCAAGTGGCTGGGCCGCTGCGTGCAGTGCGGCGCCTGGAACACGTTGGACGAAACCCTGTCAGAGCCCTCAGGGCAACCCGCCACGGCCGGCGCGCAGCGCAACAGCCGCTTTCAGGCGCTGGCGGCGAGCCAGCCAGTGGCCACGCTGTCGGACATCGATGCGGCCGAGGTGCTGCGCACGCCCACCGGGCAGGAAGAATTGGACCGCGTGCTGGGTGGGGGCATCGTCGAAGGTGCCGTGGTGCTGATCGGCGGCGACCCAGGAATTGGCAAGAGCACGCTGCTGCTGCAGGCGCTGGACGCGCTGTCGGCGCAGATGAAGGTGCTGTACGTCACCGGTGAAGAAAGTGGCGCCCAGGTGGCGCTGCGCGCCAGGCGGCTGGGGCTTGCGGGCAAGGCAGTGCGGGTGGCAGCGGAAATCCAGCTCGAAAAGATACTGGCCATCATCGATGCCGAGACACCGCAATTCGTGGTCATCGACTCGATACAGACGGTCTATTCCGACCAGCTCAGTTCAGCCCCGGGTTCGGTGGCCCAGGTGCGTGAGTGCGCTTCGCAGCTGACGCGCCTGGCCAAGACGCGCGGTTGCAGCGTGGTGCTGGTGGGCCACGTGACCAAGGAAGGCGCGCTGGCCGGCCCGCGGGTGTTGGAACACATCGTGGACACGGTGCTGTACTTTGAAGGCGACACGCACAGCAGTTTTCGCCTGGTGCGCGCCATCAAGAACCGCTTTGGCGCCGTCAACGAGATCGGCGTGTTCGCCATGACCGAACGCGGGCTGAAAGGCGTCAGCAACCCGAGCGCCATCTTTCTTTCCACGCACAGCGAGCCGGTGCCGGGCACCTGTGTGCTGGTGACGCTGGAAGGCACGCGGCCCTTGCTGGTGGAGATTCAGGCCCTGGTGGACAGCGGCGGGCCCAGCCCCAGGCGGCTGAGCGTCGGCCTGGACCGCGACCGGCTGGCGATGCTGCTGGCGGTGCTGCACCGGCACGCTGGCGTCAGTTGCATGGACCAGGACGTGTTCGTCAACGCCGTGGGCGGTGTGCGCATCGGCGAGCCCGCCGCCGACCTGGCGGTGCTGCTGGCCATACAGGGCAGCCTGCGCGGGCGCGCGCTGCCTCGCGGCTTCATCGCCTTTGGCGAGGTGGGTCTGGCGGGCGAAGTGCGCCCGGCGCCGCGCGGCCAGGAGCGCTTGAAGGAAGCCGCCAAGCTGGGCTTCAGCGTGGCCGTCGTGCCGAAGGCGAATGCGCCGAAGAAACCGATCGAGGGTCTGACCGTGCACGCCGTGGAACGCATCGAAGAGGCCATCGAGGCAGTGCGCTCGCTGCAGTAGCCGCGATCATCGCCCTCGCCCTTCCCTGCCCTTCCCTGCCCTGCCCTGCCCTGCCCTGCCCTGCCCTGCCCTGCCCTGCCCTGCCGAGGTCAGGATACTTCTGCACTGCCCTTGTCATCGTCAGCATCCGCCCCGACGTTACGGTCACGCTGCGGCAATGATGCCGGCAGTTCTGGAGGCTTCACGATGCTGCTCAAGCGCTTGTCGGTTTTGTGGTCGGTGGTGCGCGGCGACGCTCGGCTGCTGTGGCGCGCACTGCGCCACCCCATGGCACCCGGCTGGCTGAAGCCGGCCGCGCTGGCGCTGCTGGCCTATCTGATCTGGCCGGTGGACCTGATTCCCGACTTCATACCCATCATCGGCGTGATGGACGACGTCGTGCTCATTCCGCTGGCCATCCGTTTCCTGCTGAACCGGCTGCCGGTGGCGCTGCGGGCCGACATCGCGCATTGACGGGGTTCGGCGGAATCTGGGCCTCCAAGCGGCTCAGGAGACGCGCCGCTCCTGGGCCGTCTGGCGCAGCCCATAAGCAACCCGCTGCGCTTCGTTGCGCAAGCGGTAGGCGTAAGCCGGCCAGCGGCGAAACCAGGCGAACTTGCGCGTCACGCCAGGCGCCGCAACGATGGTGGAGGCGATCTGCTCATCGTGCCCGCAGGGGGTGGGCGTCACCAGCCGCACCTTCAGCCCGAACCGCCAGCCCTGGTCGAACACATGGTCATAGGGCAGGCTCATGGGCAGCAGCCGCTGCAGATAAGCCTGCGCCGCCGCGCGGTTGATCGCGTACGCGCTGCTGCCGGTGCAGCGGCTGAGCATCACCGCCAGCTGGTGGCCGGCGGCCACTTCGACAAAGGGCTGCGGCGTGCCCGAGTGCACGGCTGAAAGCTTGCACATGTCCCAGCGGCCGCGGTGCCGTGCCAGGCCCTGCAGCACCGCAGGCAGGCTGTCGTGCAGCAGCACGTCGTCTTCCAGCACCAGCGCAAAATCAGCATCGCTGGCCAGGAAAGCGCGCATCACCAGCACGTGCGACAGATAACATCCCAGTTCGCCCAGCACCGGCGACATGCCATGTTTGCGGCGGTAAGCCGGTTCGTCCAGCAAAGCGCGCTGTGCGTCCGTCATCGCACGGGCATCCACCGCCGCCATTCTGTGAAACGGCAACCCCAGGCGCTCCAGTTGCGCCGTGATGCGCGCCAGCCGCTCGGGCGCGCGGTCGAGATTGATCACCCATGTCTGAAAACCCGTCATCGTGCAGATTCTCGCCCAGTGCCCGGCCCGCGCCACAGCCCGGGGGCGGGCCATGAACGCGGCCGTGGGTTGGGCGCTGGCGGTGGCCGCGGTGGCCGCCGGCTTCATGGCCTATGGCTGGCCCGGTGTGCTGCTGGCGCTGAGCGTGGTGGTGTTCTGGCTGCTGCTGCAGTTCAGCCGCGCGCTGCGTTTGATGCGCAAGGCCGCGCAGCGCCCCATGGGCAGCGTGGCCAGCGCATTGATGCTGCAGACCAGGCTGCAGCGCGGCATGTTGTTGGCCGACGTGATGAAACTCACTGGCAGTTTTGGCAGCCGCGACACCAGCGCAGCGGGCTCTGACCAGGCTCCGGACCAAGAGACCTACACCTGGGCCGATGCAGGTGGCGACGCCTTGCAGGTCACACTGATGGCCGGCAAGGTCACGGCGTGGGAGCTTCATCGCGCGGCGGCGGCCGAACCGGGCGCCTAAAATCGCACGCTGACCTTCAAGCAGCCCCAACCGGCGCAACACGCGCCCTCGTACAAGGAAAACACCCCATGTCGATGTCCGACCGCGACGGCAAGATCTGGATGGACGGCCAACTGGTCGAATGGCGCGACGCCAAGATCCACGTGCTCAGCCACACGCTGCACTACGGCTGCGGCGCTTTCGAGGGCGTGCGCGCCTACAACACCTCAAAAGGCACCGCCATCTTCAGGCTGCAGGAACACACCGAGCGGCTGTTCAACAGCGCCAAGATCCTGCGCATGAAGATTCCGTTCACCCCCGAGCAGGTGATGGAAGCGCAGCGCACCGTGGTGCGCGAAAACAAGCTGGAAAGCTGCTACCTGCGCCCGCTGGTGTGGATCGGCGACCAGAAGCTGGGCGTCAGCCCCAAGGGCAACACCATCCACCTGATGGTGGCGGCCTGGCCCTGGGGGGCCTACCTGGGCGAAGAAGGCCTGAAACGCGGCATCCGCGTGAAGACCAGCAGCTACACGCGCCACCACGTCAACATCACGATGACCCAGGCCAAGGCGGTGAGCAACTACACCAACAGCATCCTGGCCAACATGGAAGTCACGGATGAAGGCTATGACGAAGCGTTGTTGCTCGACACGGCCGGCTTCGTCAGCGAAGGCGCGGGCGAGAACATCTTCATCATCAAGAAAGGCGTGGTCTACACGCCCGACCTGAGCGCCGGCGCGCTGAACGGCATCACGCGCGACACCATCCTGAACATCTGCAACGACCTGGGTCTGAAGCTGGTTGAAAAGCGCATCACGCGCGACGAGGTCTACATCAGCGACGAGGCCTTCTTCACCGGCACGGCGGCCGAGGTGACGCCGATCCGCGAGCTGGACCGCATCGAGTTGGGCGCCGGCAGCCGCGGCCCCCTCACCGAGAAGATCCAGGCCGCGTTTTTCGACATCGTCAATGGTCGCAATCCCAAGTACGCCGGCTGGTTGACGGCGGTGTGAGCACGGCCATGAACACCAGCAACACCACACCGTCCGCAGCCACCCCGGGCGCCAAGAGCGCCGTGGAGCTGAGCGCCGCCGAGCTGCTGGGCCACGGCAGCACCTTCTGCCCCAACCCGCGCATGGCCTTGTGGAGCAACCACCCCAAGGTCTTCATTGACGTGGGCACCACGGGCGAAGGGCGCTGCCCGTATTGCGGCACCGTGTACAGGCTGAAGGCCGGCGAACAGCTGCACGGGCACTGACGGCAGTGCCACTCGGCAGGCACCACTGATTCGGGGGGTGCCTGCCACCACAGCAGAGTCCCGGGCTGAGACCTTTGGATAGCATGATTGCTTCACACAGCCGCCGATGAACAAGGCCTCCATGAGCACCAGACCTGCCGATGCCGCCGTCTCGCGGCACGACATTGCGCAGAGGCCTCTGTCGCAAGTCCCGGCTTGCGCCGCCCTGCTGGCGCTGCTGTGCCTGTCGACCGCGACACACGCCATCACCGGCAGCACGTCGACCACGGCTTTCAAGAACGTGGACGAAGGCGTTCAGTTCGCACCCAACTGGGTGCTGTCGGCCAGTCACGTCGGTTTTTCGATCGGCGGCATGTACAGCAACGGGCATGGCTCCGCGCTGGTCGACGCCGTCTACACGCCACCCGGCGCAGGCTTCCCGAACCACGACCTCCAGCTCGTGCATCTGGCCACGCCCATCGCTGCGGCGCCCGCGCTCGCCTTGTCCGGCACGCTGTTCAGCCCGACGGCCTTTGACCTGCAGAATCCAAGCCTGAACATCGATGTCACGCTGACGAGCAACAACAACAGCGTTCCGGGCCCCAGGAGCTATGCCTTCGGGCAAGTACGCGAATTTGCAGACACGCTGCTCGACGACCACGACAACAACGCCAACACGCCGCCTCTGCTGCGCACCGTGAACTGGTTCATCGTGCATCAGAACTCGTTTGGTGCGCCTTACGTGCAGAGCGGCGACAGTGGTGGCGGCTTGTTCTTTGGTCATGTAACGGACCAGACCAGCCCTCTCATCGGGATCGCTTCGACCCTGCTGACTGGCGTCAACGGCGCCAACAGCTTCGCCTCAGGCTACGTCAGCGTGGCCAGCTACCGCGGTTGGATAGACGCCACGATGACGGCCAATGCCAGCGATGACCAACTGGCACAGTGGGTCAGCACACCCGTGCCCGAGCCCGCCAGCTGGGCGTTGTGGTTCTTGGGGGCTGCCGTTTTCGCCGCCACAGCCCACGCAAGGTGTGATCTTCGGTCAGGGCAGAACAAAGACCACCGCTGACCGGGCAGGCACACCGACGGTAGCGGAGTGCGGATCCCAGCGCGATTGCTCTGCCACGCGCTTGTCAGCCGCCTCGGCGGCAAGATGGACCGGGTGCAACTGCAGTCCCTTGCTTCGCAAAATGGGCAGTTGCAGCGTCGCGGATTGAGTGCCACTGTTGACCAGGTAGAGCGCCTCCGCAAAGCCCGCCTGGGCCAGGCCTCGCCCGTCCAGGTGACCTACCACCACCGCGGGGTTCTGGTCGGGGCCGGTGTTCAACAAGCGAAGTCGCTGCTGCACGGCCTGCGCGGTGGGCAGGCGAAAGAGTGAGGTGCTGGCGCGGATCTTCAGCAGGTCCAGAAACGCATCGCGCGTGTAGCGGATGTGCTCGGGGCCGGGCTTGATCAACGGGTCGGCCAGCAAGGGCCTCAGCGCTGGCCACAGTGGCTCGTTCTCGGACCGGGGCGGCAGGCCGGTGCCCCAGTGGTTGTCCTGCAACGTCCAGTCCAGGCGGTTGAACCAGTCGCCACTGTCGAAGCTGTTGCGGTCACCGCTCTTGCTGCGCAGGATCTCGCTGCCGGCGTGGAAATAGGCAACGCCCTGGCTGAAGGCCGTCAGCGCCAGGCCCAGCACCTGCACGCGGGCACGATCTTCAGCGCTGGTGCCACGCGGCAGCTTCAGTGCGTGGATGTCGAACAGCGTCTGGTTGTCGTGATTTTCGACGTAGTTGACGACCTCGCCGGGCTGGCTGGCGTAACCGGCGCCCTGCCCCGCATAGTCGATGGCGTGCAGTGGCCTTGTGACGCCATCGTGGGTGGTCATCACGTAGTCGCGCAGCGTGCCGGCCAGACCCACGCGCACCAGGTCGGCCGCGCGCAGCAGTTCGTCGCGGGCGGCGGGCGGCGACCGTGTGCCGTTGGGCGCAAAGTGCAGCCCGTTCAACCATCCCTGGCGCTGCTGGGTCTGCTGCGCGTCATCGCAGCAGCCACCGCCGCGGGCGGCGTCGCGCGCGCGGTCGCTGAACGTGCCGATGCCGCTGCCGTTCAGGCTGGCTTGCGAAGCCTGGACAAAACGATGGCCGTCCTTCACTTCACCGAAGTTCCAGCCCTCGCCGATCAGTTGCACGTGCCGGCCCGTGGCTGCGTCGACAGCCTTCTGCAGGCGCAGCATGGCGTCACGCGGCTGGTGGCCCATGAGGTCGAAGCGGAAGCTGTCGATGCGGTGGTCGCGTGCCCACACCACCACCGAGTCGATCATCAGCTTGGCCATCATGCGGTGTTCGGTGGCGGTGTTGGCGCAGCAGGTGCTGGTCTCGACGCCGCCCTGGGCATTCAGGCGCTGGTAGTAGCCGGGCACGATGCGGTCCAGCACACTGTGGGCGGCCTGGCCCGAGGCGCTGGTGTGGTTGTAGACCACGTCCATGCCCACACGAAGGCCGGCACGGTGCAAGGCCTGCACCATGGTACGGAACTCGCGGATGCGCACGGCGCCGTCGGCGGCGTCGCTGGCGTAACTGCCTTCGGGGGCGGTGTAGTGCAGCGGGTCGTAGCCCCAGTTGAAGCAATCGCCTCGCGCCTGCGCCATCACCAGCGCCTGTTGCTGCTCGCTGTCGGGTGGCAGGCCCGGCGGCGGCGTGGGTGACGTGCAGCCCGCTTCAGGCACGGTGGCGAGGTCGAACACCGGCAGCAGGTGCACATCGGTCAAGCCCGCCTTTGCCAGCGCCTGCAGGTGCTGCATGCCGTCGCTGCCGGCCTGCGCAAAGGCGGTGTACTTGCCGCGGTGGGGCACAGGGACGCTCTGGTCGCCGACGGAGAAGTCCCGCACGTGCAGTTCATAGACCACGAGATCGGTGTTGTGCCTGACGCGGCGCGGCCGTTGCGTCAAGTCCCAGCCGGCAGGCTTGAGCGCAGCGTCGTCGAGACGGCCGATCCAGGTGCGGCGCGAATCGGTGTTCAGGCTCAGCGCGTAGGGGTCGGTGACGCGGTTGCGCACCAGCCCGACGGCAGGCACGAACACATCGACCAGGTAGGTGTAGCTGTGTCCACTCAAATCACGGGGTAGCCTTGATTGCCAGACACCGGTGTTCGCATCGAGGCGCAGCGCATGCACGGCCTGCGCCGGACCGATGCCATCGGGGTGCAGGCACAGCCAGACACGCTGGGCCGTGGGAGCCCAGAGCCTGAAACCGGTGTGCGCCACAGCGCCGCGGCGTTGCACGCTGGCGCCCAGTGCCCGCTCGCGGGCGGCGGCGGCATACAGCGCGTCCAGAGCTGCGGCATGCTGCACGCGCGAGGCCTGCAGCACCAGGCCCTTTGCGTCTTCCAGCACCAGCACCAGTTGCCCCTTGTGCAGGCGCTTCAGATGCACGCGGTCGGCCGCGCCGACGGTCAATACCGGGCCCTGAGGGAACCAGCGCCAGCGCCCGGCCAGCGCAGCCGGCAGGGCCTGGACGTGCGGCTGCAACACCAATGCACCGTCGGCCCCGCTGGCAGCCAGGCCCGGTGCTGCCGAGATGCCGCCCTGCGCTGCATGGAGCAAGCGGAACCGCGCCCCGTCGGGAACCTTCGCCAAAGCACCCCATCGCAGCAGCCGATCGTTCAACCACGCGGCGCTGGCGGGCGGTGGCGACGCCACTGCCGGCTCGGGGTGCAAGACGGTCTGGTGCGCGCCTTCGTGTGCGGCGTTGCACATCTCGACATCCGGGCTGGGCGCTGCGGCCCAGTTGACGGTGTGGGCAGCCAACCCGAAGACGGCCAACCCCCGGCGGAGCGCGCTGACGGCCACCTCGCCAATTGACTTGTTGTCGGTTTTCATGCCCTCATGCTACCGAAGTAAAACTACACCACGACCCCGCAGAAACGCTGCCGAACAGGGCATCAAAAGTCAGGATCTGCCGGGATGCAACCCGAAAGAAAGCGCTCCGGCGCCGGCCCGCCGAACCCTTACCGCCCTGCACCCGCAGACCCGTAGTTGAACTACATTGCATGGCTGTTGCAGTCCACCAGATCCGCCGCACGATGTTGATCCACAAACGCCACCTCGCCGCGCTCGGCATGCTGCTGTGCAGCGGCCTTTGCGCGCAGCCCGACACCCTGTCAACCGCAACCCCCATCGACACCCGCACCATCGCGCCGGTGCTGCGCAAGAGCCCGTTGCCCGCCCACTGGCGCCACGGCGCGTTCATGGAAATCTTCGTGCGCGCCTGGAAAGACAGCAACGGCGACGGCATCGGCGACCTGAAGGGCCTGACGCAGACGCTGGACCACTTGAAAGACCTGGGCATCCGCGGCATCTGGCTCATGCCGATCACGAAAAATGCCGACGGCGACCATGGCTACGCCACCACCGACTTTCGCGACATCGCCCCCGAGTACGGCACGCTGGCCGACTTCGACGAACTGATCAGGCAGGCGCACCGGCGCGGCATCGGGGTGGTGATGGACTACGTCATCAACCACAGCGCCGCGTCGCACCCGCTGTTCGTGCTGGCACGGCAAGGGCCGCAGGCGCCCTATCGCGACTGGTTTGTCTGGAGCGAACAGGCACCGCCGGGCTGGGACATCTGGGGTAAATACCCGTGGTACCACGTGAGCGCGCAGCCCTGGAACTGGACCGGCGAAGTGAAGGACATGCCGCTTGCCGCGCCCGGCGCGCGCGATTTCTACTTCGGCACTTTCGGGCCGCACATGCCCGACTTCAACTTCAACAACCCCGCGGTGCAGGACTACCACTACAGCAGCCTGCGCTTCTGGCTGAACCGCGGCCTGGACGGCTACCGGCTGGACGCCGTGCCGCACCTGATCGAAAACAACGCCAAGGACTGGAACGACCAGCCGCAAAGCCGCGCCATCACGCGCCAGATGCAAGACCTGATCAAGCAGTACCCGCACCGATACGTGGTCTGCGAAGCCACTGCCAATCCGCAGGACTACGGCGAACCGGCACTGTGCGGCGGCGCCTTTGCCTTCGGCTACGTGCACCACTACGTGGGCGCTGCGTTGGGCAAAACCGAATCGGTGCAAACGGTGGCCAGCTACTACCTGAAGGCAAGGCCCACGATGGCCACCTTCGTGTCCAGCCACGACATCTTTGCCGGCAAACGCCTGTGGGACCAGGTGGGTGGCGACGAAGCGCGCTACAAGCTCGCCGCCGCCAGCTACCTGCTGCAGCCCGGCACGCCCTTTGTCTACTACGGTGAAGAGGTGGGCCAGGCGGGTGTGCACACGCTGGGCGGCGATCTTCCGCTGCGCAGCCCGATGAGCTGGACGGCCGACCCAGCCCACGCCGGCTTCACCAGCGGCAAGCCCTTCAGGCCCGTGGCACCCAACGTGGCCACGCACAACGCGCGCGCGCAGAAGGTGCAGCGCGACTCGATCTACCACTTCTACAAAGACATGATCGGCCTGCGCAACCGCCTGCCGTCCATTGCACGCGGCAGTTACGAGGGCGCGTTTGCGCAAGACCTCGTGGCCGGCTGGCAGCGCAGGCTGGGTGCCGAGCACACGCTGGTGCTGGTGAACTACGGCACCAGCAGCGCCGAGGTGCAGGTGCCGGCCCTGCCCGCCGGTGCGCGGCTGACGGCGCTGTGGCCGCGCTACGCGCTGGGCGCCCGGGCGGCCAAGGACGGGCAAGCGGCGGTGCGGCTGCCGGCGCAAAGCGTGCGCGTGCTGCGCATCAGTCACTGACCACTTCGTCACTGACGAGCCCGCCGGTGACTGCGGGGGGCCGCCGGCTATCATCCGCCGCCCCCGATCACCCCGCCATGAACGCACCCGCCGCCGTCTCGCTCAACAACGCCCAGATGCAGGCGGTGCATCACCTGGAAGGTCCGTGCCTGGTGCTGGCCGGCGCCGGCTCGGGCAAGACGCGCGTCATCGTGCACAAGATCGCGCGGCTGCTGCAGCACGGGTTGGGGCCGAAGCAGATCGCCGCCATCACCTTCACCAACAAGGCCGCAGCCGAGATGCGCGACCGCGCCAAGGCGCTGGTGGGCCCGCGTGCTGCCAAAGACCTGGCCGTCAGCACCTTTCACTCGCTGGGCGTGCGCATGTTGCGCAGCGATGGCACCCATGTGGGCCTGAAGCCCAACTTCAGCATCCTGGACAGCGACGACGTGCTCAACGTGCTGAAAGAGGCCGGCGGCTGCACCGACAACGCACTGGCCAAACGCTGGCAGTGGGGCATCAGCCTGTGGAAGAACCAGGGCCTGGATGCCGACGGCGCAGACGCTGCTGCGGCCGACGACAACGAACGTGTCGCCGCGCGCGTGATGCGCCTGTACCAGGAACGTCTGCAGGCCTACCAGGCGGTGGACTTCGACGACCTGATCAAGCTGCCGCTGATGCTGTTGCAGCGCGACGAAGAAACGCGCGCACGCTGGCAGCAGCAGTTCCAGCATGTGCTGGTGGACGAGTACCAGGACACCAACGCCGTGCAGTACGAACTGCTCAAGGCCCTGGTGGGCGAGCGCGGGCACTTCACCGCGGTGGGTGACGACGACCAGAGCATCTACGGCTGGCGCGGCGCCACCATCGACAACCTGAAGCGCCTGCCGCAGGACTATCCCCAGCTGACCGTGATTGCGCTGGAGCAGAACTACCGCAGCACTGGCCACATCCTGCAGGCCGCCAACGCGGTGATCGCGCGCAACCCGAAGATCTTCGAGAAGAAGCTGTGGAGCGAGTTCGGCGACGGCGAGCCGGTGCGCGTGATCGAATGCGACGGTGAAGAACACGAGGCCGAGCGCGCGGTGGCGCGCATCCAGAGCCTGCGCGGCGGCAGCTCGGGCACAGGGCTTTCAGGCAGCGGCGAACCGCTGAAGTTCAGCGACTTTGCCGTGCTCTACCGCGCCAACCACCAGGCCCGTGTGTTCGAACAGAAGCTGCGCGCCGCGCAGATTCCCTACAAGGTGAGCGGCGGCCAGAGCTACTTCGACCGCGCCGAGATCAAGGACCTGTGCGCCTGGCTGCGCCTGCTGGTCAACCCCGACGACGATCCGGCTTTCCTGCGTGCGTGCACCACGCCCAAGCGCGGCATCGGGCACCAGACGCTGGGCAGCCTGGGCGAGTTTGCGGCGCGCTGGAAGGTGAGCCTGTTCGAGGCCCTCTTCGCGCCCAGCCTGGGCGCCGCGCTGAAAGGGCGAGCCATCGACACACTGCAGGAATTTGGCCGCACCGTGAACGGGTTGCAGCACCGCGCCGGCCACACGCGCGGCGCCGAAGACGCCAAGGCGCTGTTGCTGGCCTGGCTGAAGGACATTGGCTACGAACAACACCTGTTCGACAGCGAGGACAGCGAAAAGCTGGCCACCGCGCGCTGGGGCAACGTGCTGGACTTCGTCGACTGGATCGCGCGCCGCTGCGGCGGTGAGATCCCGCGGGAAGGCGGCACATTCGAAAGTGAACGCCAAAGCGTGCTGGAAGTGGCGCAGACCATCAGCATCATCCTGAGCCTGGCCGACCGCAACGAAGAGCAGGACGTGGTGACGCTGTCGACGCTGCATGCCGCCAAGGGCTTGGAGTGGCCGCACGTGGTACTGGCCGGCATCAACGAAGGGCTGTTGCCGTTCAAGAGCGGCGACGATGAGATGACGCCGGAACGGCTGGAAGAAGAACGCCGCCTGATGTACGTGGGCATCACGCGCGCGCGCACGACGCTGGTGGTGAGCACGCTGCGCCGGCGCAAGAAGGGCCGCGACACCATTGCCGGCGTGCCCAGCCGCTTCATCGGCGAGATGAAACTCGACGAGGTGAAAGCCAAGGAAGACCCTCGAGAACGGCTGAAGAAACTGCGCGCCGAGCTGGCAGCGCGGGCGTCCAGCGTGCCGGCTGCCTGAGCACCTGGGCAGAGCACCCTGCAGCGCGCCGGCGCGGTGCTGTTGCCGCGACCCCATCTGCCGCCGGAAGCCGGCCTGCAGCCCGGACGCATCAACCCGAGCACCGGCTACATGCCCTTGAAAAGCCCCGTGTAGCTGCGGCTGACCTCCAGCTGCTCGCGGTGCCCGCGCACACTGACGATCTGCCGGCCCCGAAAGTCGCGCGTCACGCCGGCAATGCACTTCACGTTCACCAGCGTGCTGCGGTGGATCTGCCAGAACTGCTGCGGGTCCAGTTCGTCGATCAGCTCTTTGATCGGCTTGCGGATCAGCGCCTCGACGGTGGCCGTCTGCACGCGTGTGTACTTTTC
Organism: Rubrivivax sp.; assembly: GCA_031429255.1. Taxonomy (GTDB): domain Bacteria; phylum Pseudomonadota; class Gammaproteobacteria; order Burkholderiales; family Burkholderiaceae_C; genus Rubrivivax. Next base: position 6,079 of record JANOZF010000097.1, on the reverse strand, counting down.
GTCACTGATGAAAAACAGCACCTCGTCGACGGCAATCATCTGGATCGCCTGGCCCACCGTGGCCTGTATCCATTGCAGCCGCTGCGGCGTGCCACCGGGATTGAGCCGCGCTGACAGCTGGTGCAGCAGTTGCTGCATCTGCGGGCCGCTGGGGCCTTCCTGCAGGTCGTTGGCGTCACCGCGTGCAGCCAGTCGCTTCTTGATGCGCTGCACCGTCAACGCCAGCCGCTCACGTTCTGCGGGCTTCAGCACGTAGTCGACCACGCCTTGTTCGAAAGCTTCCACCGCATACTGGTCGTAGGCGGTGATGAACACCACCTCAGGCAGCCATTCTTCGCCATCATCGCCGGCTTCAGTGCCTTCGCGCGGCGGCAGCTGCGCAATCTGGCGCGCCGCTTCGACACCCGTGAGGCCGGGCATGCGGATGTCGAGAAACACGATGTCAGGTCGGTGCTCCTGCACCAGATGCACGGCTTCGAGTCCGTTCTTGGCCTCGGCCACGATCTGCAGCTCAGGCCAGACTTCGAGCAGCCGCGCGCGAAGCTGTTCGCGCATCAGGCGCTCGTCGTCGGCCAGCACGGCGCGCGGGTGGGTGAGGTCGTGGCTCATGGCATTGTTTGGCAAGGTTGCAGCACGGTTTTGCGACAGGGTTTGGCGCTGGCGGGCAGAGCCGCTGCGCCCGGCTGGTCACGCATGGGCTGCTTGCACCGCCCCCGGCCGGCGACGCCACCACCACACGAGGCCCCACACCGGCAACCACAGCGGGGACAAGGCCAGCGCCACCGGCGCGGCCGCCAACAGCAGGGCCGCCAGCACCGCCACCATGGCACCGGCCAGCACGCCCAACACCACCAGGGGCACCAGCGTCAGCAGGCTCAGCACGGCCAACACCAGGCTCACGGCCAACGCCAGCAAGACCACGGTCAACCCGCCGACGGAGATGTCATCGAAACTCCAGTGCCAGTCGACGCTGCCCAGCCACGGCCAGGCGGTGGACAGCGTATCGGCCAGGCGTGCCAGGGCCGACGAGACCTGGCCGAGAACCTCCCGGCCGTGCATCGTGACATGAAGGCCGTCGGGCACCTGCCTGAGCAGCGCCACCAGCACCGCGGCAGTGGCCGCCGTGAACACCAGCGCCAGAACCGCCAGCGCCAGCAGCACCCAGGGCCACCAACGGCGACGCGCTCGCGGCGGGCGCAGCGATGCCGACGCAGCGCCAGCGGCGGCCTCGACGCCAACACCATCGCTGTCGCCCAACCCCGGTTCCATCGTCGTCTGTACCTTCATTCGCCCATTCCCGCTACCGTCTTGTAGGGCACCGTCACCGTCACCACGGTGCCGCTGGGCTGATTCTCTGCCACCGTCAGTGCGGCCTTGGGGCCATACAGCAGCTGCAGGCGCTCGCGGATGTTGGCCAGGCCCACCCCCGTGCCCGCCGTGGGCGCCTTGCCGAATCCCAACCCGGTATCGGCCACCGTCACCTGCAGCTTGCCGTGCACGATTTCTGCCGCCACGCGCAGACGGCCACCTTCGGCCTTCGGCTCCAGCCCATGCTTGATGGCGTTCTCCACCAGCGTCTGGATCATCATGGCCGGGAATTCGGCCGACAGCAAGCCATCGGGCACCGCGACTTCGGTGACCAGGCGCTCTTCCATGCGCACCTTCAGGATTTCCAGATAGGGCCGGATGACGGCAATCTCGCGGCCCAGATCGCGCGGGCCGCTGCCGCCCGCGGCATTGGCCTCGCGCATCGTGGGCATGCTGGCACGCAGCAGCGCAATCAGGTTCTTCTGCATCTGGCTGGCGCGCGGCGGGTCGGTCTCGATCAGGTGGTCGATGCTGGCCAGCGTGTTGAACAGGAAGTGCGGCTCTACCTGCGCCTGCATGGCGGCCATGCGGGCTTCGACGACCTGGCGCTTCAGCGACTCCGCCTCTGCCGTTTCGGTGGCTTGCGCAGCCTTCACTTCGGCCTGCATGCGGCCCTTGTAGGTGATCTTGATGGCTGCCGAAGCCGCCACCCACAGCAGCGTGAGTTGCACGAGCAAGTCGCCGATGCCGACGCGCCGCGTGGACTTGGATACTCTTTTCTTGCCGCCTTCGGCGCTCAGCCCTTCGATGGCTGCCATCGCATCCTGGCGCGCCTGCTCGGCGTCATGCTGCGCCTGCTCGGCGTCGCGCTGGGCTTGCTCGGCTTCCTTGCGCGCCTCGCGCATTGCAGCTTCGATTTCGCGCCTGGCTTCTGCGACGGCACGGCTGATCTCTTCTTTCAGCGTTGCGTCGTCACCCGCGGTGCCAGTGCTGCCAGAGCCCGCAGCAGAAGCGGCCGCATCACCGGCCGCCGCGGCCTTGGGCCTGATGCGAACGCCATCCTTGTCGATGGTGATCTCGACTCCCCCCTTGCCGTTCTTGCCAGGGGGTGTGTCGATGCGGATGGGCGCTTCGGGCGCGGCCGGCTTGGCCTTGGGTGCGGGTGGCGCCGGCGGCGCGGCAGGCACCACCACCACGCGCGGGGCGGTATGCTCGACGCTGTCGGTGATCCTCCAGGTCAATGGCGGCACATCGTGCACGATGAGCACGCCGATGATCAGCAGCATCGACAACACGATGAAGCGCCGCCAGCTGATGCTCACCAGCCAGCCCGCATAGGCGTGAAAGGCCTTCATCGTCGCCGCGGAAAAGCGCTGCCAGCGCGCAGCCCACAGGGCTGAATTGAAGGACGGTGCCGGGTTCGGGGCGTTCATGGTGTCACATCGGTTGGGCAGGTCGCCACGAGAGTGGGCTGGTGATGCACTCTACGCACCAGCGCTGCCAGCGCCACCGCCACGCGACTGCCTGCAGCGGCAGCCCGACAGGCTGCGGCCCTGCATGACGGGCTGGGGCCGCAAAACCAGCCAGCACCGCGGCACCACACGGGATCGGCATCACGACACCGGCAAGGTCACGGGTGCCTTGCCTGCAGCAAACAGCTCCAGCCGGGCCGACTGCGTGATCGCCGCCACGCAAGGGTGCTTGATGCGCCGCTCCACCGATATGGCGTAGAAATCCTCCACCACCTCGTCGCTGCGCCCGAGCAAGTCCACGCCGTACTGGGCCGTGGTTTCGGCGTCCACGACGCTGGGCGCCATGAACACGCCGCGGCCTTCGCGGCCGAAGGCTTTCATCAAGGCCCCGTCGTCGAATTCGCCCACCACACGCGGGTGCAGTTGATGACGCGTGAGCCAGGCCTCGAACTGAGGTCGGGTGGTGGTGGTGGCGCCAGGGATCAACATCGGCGCTCCATTCAGGCATGCCGGGAAAGCGCCCTGCACGCGTTGGCGCAGGCTCGGGGCACAAAAGAAGCTCATCGGCGAGCTGCCCAGCGCATGGTTGTAACCCTGCACGCTGAGCCGGCGCGTCAGTGGTTCGTCGGCAATCACCAGGTCCACCTGGTGCAGCGCCAGCTGTGCCATCAGGTCGCTGAAGCGGCCCTCGGTGCAGATCATCCGCACCGGCTCGTTCAAGTTGAGCGCTGGTTCCAGCAGCCGATAGGCCACCGATTTGGCCACCGCATCTTCCAGCCCGACGCGGAATTCCAGCACTTGTGTGCGCTGACCGGCGCCGCGTTGCTCTCGCAATTCGGCCTCCAGCTCGGCACCCAGGTTGAAGATGTCGTCGGCATAACGCAGTGCCAGGCGGCCATCATCGGTCAATTCGAGTTGGCGCCCACTCTTGCGAAAGAGCTTTCTGCCCAGACGTTGTTCCAACAGCTTTATCTGACCAGACAGCGTCTGCGGCGAAGTGTGCAACTGCTCGCCGGCCTTCACGATACCTCCCGCACGGGCAGCCATCCAGAAATAGTGCAGGTGCTTGAAATTCATGGGTTTGCGCCTTGGTGCGACGGGGGGCAGGTCGCTCAATACTTCGGTTTTTGCGATGTTTGTTTCTACAAATATCGAATTTTCTTTATCGGTGTCAAACCCTACATTGAGTGCTGTTGTTGTTGCCCTCTTTGAAGGGTGTCTGCGTTTTTCCTTTGAAGGAGACCACCATGCGCATGAGTACCAAAGGCCGTTTTGCCGTCAACGCGATGATCGACCTGGCCCTGCGAGAGCCTGCCGGCCCCGTGGCGCTGGCGTCCATCAGCCAGCGGCAGGAGATTTCCCTGTCCTACCTGGAACAACTGTTCGGTCGCATGCGCCGCCTGGGCCTGGTTGAAAGCACCCGCGGCCCGGGTGGCGGCTACCGGCTGGGCCGCAGCTGCCACGAGATCTCGGTGGCCGACATCGTGCAGGCCGTGGATGAACCCCTGGACGAGCAGGCCGACGAACTGCGCAGCATGGGCATGTCGCAGGCGCTGTGGCTGCGGCTGAACACGGTGATGCTGGAGCACATGGCAGGCATCACGCTGCAAAGCCTGGTCGACGAACAGGTGGCCGCCGGCATGACGGTGGCCGCAGCGCAACCCAAGCGGGCCATTTCGACGCAGCCCATCATGAAGCACCGTCGACCGTTGGCACCGAATTCGGTGTTTGCCTTCGGGCGTTCCTTTGCCTCAGCCTGAGCAAGGGGGCTGCTCGCAGGCTGAAACGGCAGTTCCAGATGAAAGGGCCACACTCGGGTGGCCCTTTTTTGTTTGCCGCCCATCGGGCTGCGCTGGTGACACCTATTTGTACAGCGTGTTCGGCAGCCACATGCCGATGGCCGGGAAGATGTACAGCAGCGCCAGCGCCAGCACCTGGATCGCCATGAACGGCATCATGCCGGCGAAGATCTGGTTCAGCGTCACGTGCTTCGGCGACACGCCCTTCAGGTAGAACGCCGCCATCGCCACCGGCGGGCTGAGGAAGGCCGTCTGCAGGTTCAGCGCCACCAGCAGGCCAAAGAACAGCGGGTCGACGCCGAACTTGGGCAGCAGCGGGATGAAGATCGGCATGAAGATGACGATGATTTCGGTCCACTCCAGCGGCCAGCCCAGGATGAAGATGATGAACTGGCTCAGCAGCATGAACTGGATCGTCGTCAGGCCCAGCGACAGCACCCAGGTCTCGATCAGTTCCTGACCGCCCAGCAACGCAAAGGCGGCCGAGAAGATCGAGGAGCCGACGAACAGCCAGCACACCATGGCGCTGGTCTTGGCGGTGAGGAAGGAAGACTCCTTGAGGATGCCGCCCAGGTCGACCAGCGTCTTGGCCACCGGGTTGGCGCTGTGCGTGGTGCGCGCCGAGATGTAGCGGTAGGCGCCGGCCAGCACCAGGCCGCCGAAAGCGCCGACCGCGGCGGCCTCGGTGGGCGTGGCCAGGCCGAAGACGATCGACCCGAGCACGGCGATGATCATCACCGCCAGCGGGAAGAACGACGACAGCAGCATCTTGAAGATCTCCAGCCGCTGCCAGCTCATCAGCCAGCTCACCAGCGCCAGGCCGGCCATGCCCAGGCCGAAGACGATCCAGTACCAGGTGGGCACCGGAACGCGTGAGGCGGGCGCGGTCTCGGCAGGCGCCGGGGTGGGTTCGGCGCGCGATGCGGTGGCCGATGCCGGTGCCGGAGCAGCCACGGCGGCAGAAGCCGCCTGGCCCGGCTCGGCAGGCGGCTCCTGCAGCCCGCTCGATTCCTTCGGCGGCTCTTGCAGCCCCGAGGACTCGGCCGGCTTGCCTTCATCCGAACTGATCGCGCCGCCGGCCTGCACCAGGCCGGTGGTGTCGACGGTAGCCGTCGGCGCCGTCGCGCTGAAGAACATCACCAGCAACAGCGCGGCAATCGACAGCGCCGGCAGCAGCGACACGAAGAGCTGCGTCAGCACCTCGCGCTTGGGCAGCGCGGGCACGCTCAGACCTCGGAAGAGACCCGCCAGCGCATTGCCGCTGCGCGCGCTGAGTGTCTGCGACAGCGGCGGCAGCGGCACGATGCGGTCGGCCGCCGACAACGGCGGCGCCAGGTGCGGCTTCCACTTGGCGACGATGATGACGTAGCCGACGTACAACGCCGCCAGCATGATGCCGGGGAAGAAGGCACCGGCATACAGCTTGACCACCGACACGCCGGCGGTGGCGCCGTAGACGATGAGCAGCACCGAAGGCGGTATCAGGATGCCCAGGCAGCC
>JANOZF010000096.1:0-13180 GCA_031429255.1 Rubrivivax sp. | reverse complement strand
TGCAAGCGGCCCTGGACCTGATTGGCGAGGGCCGCAGCTTCACCAGCCTGGGTATCCGCGAGATCGCGCGTGAGGCGGGCGTCGTGCCCAACGCGTTCTACCGTCACTTTCGCAATACCGACGAGTTGGGCCTGGCCCTTGTCGACGAGGTCGGTATGACGTTGCGTCGTCTGCTGCGCGAGGCGCGCCAAGTCGAGGCGGAGCAAGTCGTCGAAGTGGTGCGGCGATCCGTGCAGACCTATCAGAACTACGTAAAGCAAAACCGGCTTCTCTTTCTCTTCATTTCGAGCGAACGCTCTGGCGGCAGCCGCATCTTGAGACTGGCGATACGCAACGAAGTCAGTCATTTCACGAATGAGATGGCGCAGGACTTCCGGCGCATTGGCATCTACGCCGACCTGCCCACGGCGAGCCTGCAAGTGGTCTGTGGCCTTGTGGTCACGACCATGTTGGCCGCTGCCCCGGAAATGCTGGATCTCTCCCCTGATCAGCCGTTGCTCGAAGCCGAAATGACCGAGACGTTCGTGCAGCAGCTTCGGATCGTGCTGCTGGGTGCCGCGAGTTGGAAGCCGACATCGCAGTTGCCGCGCCTTGCGCGACGCGCTTGAACCATGTCTGCTGCTGGCCGGCACCACCCGTTCGAATGCCACGCCCAAAGCAGCCATTCGACCGGGCGCGAACTGAATGACCGGTCCTCGATGCAACGAGTTCGAAAACCCGACCCTCAAGGGACATGCGCTGGTACCAGGCGATCGGCAGACACCCTTCACTCGCGTGGGCGGCGAACCTGCGGCGACAGGTCCTTGCCCCGGGATCGTCAGGTCCAGAACGACATCGCAGCGGTCGTCCCCGGGCGGAATGAGCGACACCAGCGACACGAGCGACACGAGCGACACGAGCGGCCGACTTCGAGCTTGCAGTTCGATCACAGTCGGCGAGCCCTTCGGCTTTGCAATGGCTTGACGCCGATCAAAGCGTGACCTTGTTAGCGACACCGTGATCGGTCCGCACATCGGTGCTGGGTCAAACAACTTCAGTAGCCGCGTGGCGGCCGAGCCGTCTGCTGATGCGTCACGGTTGCGCGATGGCTTCGACCTGGATGCGCAGGTCGACGTTCATCTTGAAGCCGTATTCCTTGCCCGCGCCCAGGCCGAAGTCGTCGCGGTTGAAGCTGCCGCTGGCATCGGCGCCGCAGCAGTCGCGCTTGAGCATCGGGTGCTGGATGCACTTCAGTGAGTTCACCGCCAGCGTCAGCGGGCGCGTCACCCCGTGCAGCGTCAGCTCGCCCACCAGCTGCGTCGGCACGCCGCCCACTGGCGCCTGCAGGCTGCCTTTGAAGACCGCGCGGGGATACTTCTTCACATCAAAGAAGGCCTTGCCGCGCGCCCAGGTGGCCAGCGCGTCCATGCCGAAGTCGATGCTGGCCAGTTCGGTCACGATTTCAACGGTGCCGGTGCCGGCAGCCTTGTCGTACAGCACCCTGCCGCTGCTCTTGTTGAGCTTGCCGCGCCACATCGAGATGCCCATGTGGTCGGCCTCGAAGCTGGGGAAGGTGTGCGTCGGGTCGATCGTGTAGGAGGTGGGTGCGGCGCTGGCGGCCACTGCGGCCAGCAGCAGCGCCGTTGCGGTCAGGCGGATTTTCATGCGGTTCTCCAGGTTGTCGATGCAGTCACGACGGCCGACGCCGGTCCCATTCGACAAGCGTTCGACCGACCCGCGTGCGGTGCGGCGGCCTCCCCCAGCCGCGACGCCTTACGGTTTGCCCACGCCTTGCGGCAAGGGCAGGCCGCGCGCGGCCATGGCCTGGCGCAGGCGGTCGGGGTAGTCTGAAATCAAGCCGTCCACGCCCCAGGCGATCAGGCGCTCCATGTCGGGCACCTGATTCACCGTCCACGGAACAACCTTCAAGCCCAGGGCCTGGGCTTCTTTCAGCAGCTCTGGCGTCAGGTTGCGAAAGAAAGGCGACCAGATCACGCCGCTGGCCTGCCCGGCCGAAGCCCGCACCATTCGCGGCACCGAGCCGCCATGCTCAGCCAGCTTGTGGCCGGCATTCCAGCTGCCATCGCGCAGGGTGTTCATGTTCGGCGATTCGATGCTCAGGTACACCGTGCGCAGCCCCGGCTCCTTGCGGTGCAGCAGCTCCAGCGTGCGCCAGTCGAAGCTTTGCACCATCACCCGCGGCACCATGCCATGGGCGCGGATCACGTCCAGCAAAGCGTCGACAAAGGGCTCGGGCGCCGGGGTCTCGTCGGGCAGGCTCGGGTTGATCTTGGTTTCGATGTCGAACTGCACCTCATCGGCGCCCAGCTCCTTGACCAGCTTGAACACGGCCTCCAGCGAGGGAATGCGCGAGCCGTCGGCGGGCTTCTGGCTGGGGAAGTCGAGCCCGTACTTGTGCTCGGGGTTCAGGCGCCCGACGTCGTAGGCCTGCAGTTGCGCCAAGCTCAGCGACTTGATCAGCGGGCCGCGTTCCTTCAGAAACCGGCCCGAGGCGTCGCGGGTGTGGGCCGGATTGAGCGCGGGGTCGTGAGAGATCACCACCACGCCGTCGGCGGTGACGGCGGTGTCCATTTCCAGCGTGGTGGTGCCCATGCGCAGGGCATTGCCAAATGCCACCAGGGTGTTCTCGGGCCACAGGCCACGCCCGCCGCGATGCGACTGCATGTCGAAAGACGCGGCCGCGGTGGGAATGGTTTGCGCAGCGGCTCCTGTGCACCACAGGCCAGCCGCGAGGGCCAAGAGACCAAGGATCGTTTTCATGGCGAAAGGCTCCTGCTGACAAACAACCGGGGCAACGCACAGCAGCCCGGCCTGGGGCATTGTGGCCCCCGCGCCGCAGCGCCGACAGTACCGCCACGACTGGGTGGGCGGTGCTTTCAAACGCCCTCTCTCCTTCCCCATGGCACCCCGAACACGGCAGTTCACGGCGCCCGACGCGCTTGAACCTGAGTGCCGCGACCACGCTGGGCGAGCGCTGCCATGCGGTGGAAGAGTTCGGGCCGCGGCGCAGATGGGCAGCCATTTCTACAGGGCCACGCACGGCAGCCTACGGTAGCGCTGCCATTGATGCCAGCCTCCTAGAATGCCTGCATGCCCCTAGACCCCTCAGCCCCCCGCAGGACTCGCCGCGGCAGTGGCGCGGCCACGCTGCACGATGTGGCCAAGCTGGCGGGTGTGGCGCCCATCACCGCCTCGCGCGCACTGAACACACCCGAGCAGGTGTCGGCAGAAGCCCTGCGCAAGGTCGGCGAGGCCGTTGCACGGCTTGGTTATGTGCCCAACCTGCTGGCTGGCGGCCTGGCCTCCACCCGCAGCCGGTTGGTGGCGGCCGTGGTGCCCACCATCTCCGGGCCGGTGTTTCTGGAAACGGTGCAATCGCTCACCGAAGCGCTGGCCGGGCGCGGCTATCAGCTCATGCTGGGCCAGGCCGGCTACAGCGGCAACCGTGAGGACGCGCTGCTGGAGGCCATCATCGGCCGGCGGCCGGACGGCATCGTCCTCACTGGCGTACTGCATTCGGCGCAAGGCCGCCAGCGTCTCGTGGCCAGCGGCATTCCGGTGGTTGAAACCTGGGACCTGACGCCCACGCCCATCGACATGCTGGTGGGCTTCTCTCACGTGGAAGTGGGCCGTGCCGTGGCGCAGTTGCTCCATGCCAAGGGCCGGCGCCAACTGGCGGTGGTGACGGGTGACGATGAGCGGGCTCTGCGCCGCTGTGAATCTTTTCGCGCAGCGGCGCGGGCCTTGGGGTTGAGCGAGGTGCCCATGATCCAGGTGCCCGCGCCCACCACGCTCAAGCGCGGGCGTGAGGCTCTGGCCGATCTGGTCAAGGCTCACCCGAAGATTGATGGCGTGTTCTGCAGCTCTGATCTGCTCGCCCTGGGCGTGATGACGGAAGCCCGGGTGCGGCGCAAGAAGGTGCCCGAGCAGCTGGCGGTGGTGGGCTTCGGGGATCTTGAATTTGCCGCCGATCTGGATCCGGCACTGACCACCGTGCACATCAAGGGCGCGGCCATCGGGCAGCAGGCGGCGCAGTTCATCGTTGAACGGGCTGAAGGGCGCACGGTGCCTCAGCGCGTGGTGGACATCGGCTTTTCGATCATCGAACGCGCCAGCACCTGATACGGGTTATTGCTAGGTTCCGGGCCTTGCGGTGCTCCATCGGTAGCGCTACCATTCGGTTGAATTTGGTAGCGCTACCGTAAGGCCTTCGGGTCTTCTATTCCCATGCCCCTTTCCTCCACCCCCGTCATCACCGCCCTGCGCGCCATTCCTGTGGCCGGTCGCGACAGCATGCTGCTCAACCTCAGCGGTGCGCACGGTCCCTTCTTCACCCGCAACCTGCTGGTGCTGACCGACAGCGCCGGCCGCACTGGCGTGGGCGAAGTGCCCGGTGGCGAGAAGATTCGCCAGACGCTGGAAGACGCCGCGGCCCTGGTGGTGGGCCAGCCGGTGGGCTCGCACCAGAACCTGCTGCAGCGCGTTCAGCGCGCCTTTGCGGATCGAGACAGCGGCGGCCGCGGCCAGCAAACCTTCGATCTGCGAACCACCATCCATGCCGTGACGGCCATCGAATCAGCCATGCTCGATCTGCTCGGCCAGCACCTGGGCCTGCCAGTGGCGGCCTTGCTGGGCGAGGGGCAGCAGCGCGATGTCGTTGAAATGCTCGGTTATCTGTTCTATGTAGGCGACCGCGAAATGACCGATCTGCCCTACGCCGAAGAACCGAATGCCGCCAGCGCCTGGGAGCGCATACGCCACCTGGTGGCGCTCACGCCCGAGGCCATCGTGGCCCAGGCCGAGGCGGCACGCGAACGTTACGGCTTCAATGACTTCAAGCTCAAGGGCGGCGTGCTGCGTGGCGAAGAGGAGGTGACCGCCGTCACCGCCCTGCACGAGCGGTTCCCGAGCGCTCGCGTGACGCTGGATCCCAACGGCGGCTGGCTGTTGAAAGACGCCATTCGCCTGATGCGCGACATGGCTGGCGTGGTGGCCTATGCCGAAGACCCCTGCGGCGCGGAAGAGGGCTACAGCGGCCGCGAGGTGATGGCCGAGTTCCGCCGCGCCACCGGCCTGCGCACCGCCACCAACATGGTGGCCACCGACTGGCGCCAGCTCAGCCATGCGCTGGCGCTGCAGAGCGTGGACATCCCCCTGGCCGATCCGCACTTCTGGACCATGGCCGGCAGCGTGCGCGTGGCCCAGACCTGCCGCGATTGGGGCCTCACCTGGGGCAGCCATTCCAACAACCACTTCGATGTCTCGCTGGCCATGTTCACCCACGTCGGCGCGGCCGCCCCCGGCAAGGTGACCGCCATCGACACGCACTGGATCTGGCAAGACGGCCAACGTCTGACGAAGGACCCGCTGCAGATTGCCAACGGCCATGTGCGCGTGCCGGCCAGGCCCGGGCTCGGTGTCGAACTGGACATGGCCGAAGTGGACAAGGCGCACCAGCTGTATCTGCAGCACAGGCTGGGATTGCGCGACGATGCGGTGGCCATGCAGTCCCTGCTGCCGGGTTGGAAGTTCAACCCCAAACAACCCGCGCTCGTACGCTAAAGACACCACCATGCGCCCCAACAAGCTTCGCACCATCTGGCAAGCCGGCGCAGCCGCCGTCAACGGCTGGCTGGCCATTCCCAACAGCTTCAGTGCCGAGACCATGGCCCACCAGGGCTGGGACACGCTCACCGTGGACATGCAGCACGGCGTGGTCGACTACCAGGCCATGGTGACGATGCTGCAGGCCATCAGCACCACGAATACCGTGCCCGTGGTGCGTGTGCCCTGGCTGGAGCCGGGCATCCTGATGAAGACGCTGGACGCCGGCGCCTATGGCGTCATCTGCCCCATGGTGAACACCCGGGAAGATGCGCAGAAGCTCGTGGCTTACACCCACTACGCACCGCGGGGCACGCGCAGCTTCGGCCCGGTGCGCGCGCTGCTGTATGGCGGGGCGGACTACCCCCAGCACGCCAACGGCACCATCGTCACCTTCGCCATGATCGAAACCGCTCAGGCGCTGGACAACCTGGACGACATACTCTCGGTGGAAGGACTCGATGCCATCTACATCGGCCCGAGCGATCTATCCCTCGCCCTTGGTTGCACGCCCACCTTCGATGATCTGGACCCCAAGGCCGCCGAGGCGGTGGACCACATCGTCGCCCGCGCCAAGGCGCACGGGGTGGTGGCCGGCATTCACAACGGCACGCCCGAGGCGGCGCTCAAGCGCGTGGCCAAGGGCTTCCAGTTCGTCACCGTCAGCTCCGACGCGCGCCTCATCGCCGCCGGTGCTCAGGCGGTGATGGCCAAGATGCGTGCCGGCAGCCCTGCGCCCAAGGCCGGCGGCGGTTACTGAAACAGTCTTCTTCACAGGAACACCATGAACATCGGTTTCATCGGCTTGGGGATCATGGGCACGCCCATGGCCCTGCACCTGGTCAACGCGGGCCATCAACTCTTCGTCAACACCCGCCGTGCGGTGCCCGAGGCACTTGCCGCCGTCGGTGCCAAGGCCTGCGCCAACGCCGCCGAGGTGGCGCACCAGGCGGAGGTCATCTTCCTCATGGTGCCGGACACGCCCGATGTCGAGGCCGTGCTCTTTGGCGAACACGGCGTGGCCGCGGGTCTGGCCGGCGGCAACAGCCGCAAGGTGGTGGTGGACATGAGCAGCATTTCGCCCATGGCCACTAAGGCATTTGCACAGAAGATCAACGCCGCCGGGGCTGACTACATGGACGCGCCCGTCTCCGGCGGCGAAGTGGGCGCCAAGGCGGCGTCGCTCACCATCATGTGCGGGGCTGAAGAAGCCGTGTTCGAACGCGTGCGCCCCTTGCTGGAAAAGATGGGCAAGAACATCACGCTGGTGGGTGGCGTGGGTGACGGCCAGACCACCAAGGTGGCCAACCAGATCATCGTGGCGCTGAACATCGCCGCCGTGGGCGAGGCCTTGCTCTTCGCCAGCAAGGCCGGGGCGGACCCTGCCAAGGTGCGCCAGGCGCTGATGGGCGGCTTTGCCGCCAGCCGCATCCTGGAAGTGCATGGCGAACGCATGATCAAGCGCACCTTCAATCCCGGCTTTCGCATCCGGCTGCACCAGAAGGATCTGAACCTCGCACTTCAAGGCGCGCGTGAACTGGGCGTCTCGCTGCCGCAGACGGCCGGCGCCGCACAGCTGATGCAGACCTGTGCCGCCAACGGCATGGCCGAGCTGGATCACTCTGGTTTGGTGAAGGCGCTGGAGCTGATGGCCCACCACCAGGTGGCAGAAGGCTGATCCATACCAGACCGCCGCACCCTGTTGCGCGCGATGTTGAACGCCGAACCCAGCGATGTGGGCGGACGCAAGGTCTATCCGCTCAAGGGCGGGTCGGAAGACCTGGATGGCGTGATGGTGTTCAGCGCGCAGGGCAAGCCGCTGGCCTTCATCCGCTTGCCCGGGCATTGTGCCAACCTGTGCTTCGGCGGCCCCAAGAACAACCGCCCGTACATGGCCAGTTGCCATTCCGTGTACGCGTTGTACGTGGAGGCCCACGGCGCCACCTGATGCCCTTGCCTGGCCCGCTGCGTCCGCGCCGCGCGCCGGGCTTTTGAAACCCCTTTTTTTGAAAGAGCTCACACCATGAACCAACGTTTCCACCTTCGTCGCTTGCTGGCCGGTGCCAGCCTGATCGCATTGCTGTCGCCCATGGCCCAGGCGCAAGACACCTGGCCGAGCAAACCCATCCGCCTGATCTCCCCCTTCCCTGCAGGGGGCACCAGCGACATCATGGCCAGGTTGGTGGCCGACGGCTTGAGCAAGGAGTTGGGGCAGCAAGTCATCGTGGACAACGTCGGCGGCGCCGGCGGCACCATCGGCACCCTGCGCGGCGCCAAGTCCGCACCCGATGGCTACACGCTGATGCAAACCGGCGTCGGCCAGAACGCTGTGGCGCATGGGCTGGACCCGAAGCTGGGCTATGACTCGCTGAAGGACTTCATCCCCATCAGCCAGGTGAACTCCGGCCCGAACGTGCTGGTGGTGAACGCCAGCACGCCCTACAAGTCCTTCAAGGAACTGATCGACTACATCCGCGTCAACCCCGGCAAGCTGAACTACGGCTACACCCACGCGGCTTCGGGCCACATGGCGATGGAACTGCTGAAGCTGCGTGGCGGTGAATGCGCCAAGGGCCAGAAAGATTGCAAGGGCCTGTTCATGGTGGGCATCCCTTACCGTGGCGGTGGCCCGATGATGAGTGACTTGCTGGGCGGCCAGATCCCGATGATGTTCATCAACCAGGATGTGGCCCTGCCGCATGTGAAGGCCGGCAAGCTGCGCCCGCTGGCCGTGAGCAGCCTCAAGCGCAACCCGCTGTACCCCGATGTGCCCACCGTGGCGGAAAGCGGCTTCCCTGAGTTCCAGGCCTTGTCGTGGTCGGGCCTGTCGGCCATCAAGGGCACGCCGCAACCCATCGTCGACAAGCTGGAAGCGGCGATGCGCAAGATCCTGGCCTCACCCGAGGTGAAGCAGCGGCTGGAATCGGTGGGCTTCGTCGTGCCCACGCCAGGTGCCAAGCCCTATGCCGATTTCATGGCCAGCGAACTGGCGCTGTGGACGCGCGTGATCAAGACGGCCGGCATCAAGCCCGAATAGTTTCATGAGCATCGTTGAAACCGACCGCATCGCCTGGGTGCGGGTCAGCGCCGTCACCTTGCCCCTGGCCACGCCCATCAGCGATGCCAAGGTACTCACAGGCCGGCAAAAGCCCATGACCGAAGTGGCCATGCTGTTTGCCGAAGTGCAGACGGCCAGCGGCCACAGCGGCCTGGGCCTCAGCTATTCCAAACGAGCCGGCGGCCCGGGGCAATTTGCGCATGCCAAAGAAGTGGCGCCGGCCTTGCTGGGCGAAGACGCCAACGACATTGCCAAGCTGTGGAACAAGCTGTGCTGGGCCGGCGCCTCGGTGGGCCGCAGCGGCCTTGCCACCCAGGCCATCGGCGCCTTCGATGTCGCGCTGTACGACCTGAAGGCCCGCCGCGCCAACCTGCCCCTGGCCAAGCTGCTGGGCGCCTACCGCGAAAGCGTGGCCTGCTACAACACCTCGGGCGGTTTTCTGCACACGCCACTGGAACAACTGCTGGTGAATGCGCAGGCCTCGCGTGAGCGCGGCATCGGCGGCATCAAGCTCAAGGTGGGCCAACCCGACCAGGCCTTGGACATCCGCCGTGTGCAGGCCGTGCGCAAGCATCTGGGGGACGACGCGCCGTTGATGGTGGATGCCAACCAGCAATGGAACCGCCCCACCGCGCAGCGCATGTGCCGGGTTTTCGAAGATTTCAACCTGGTGTGGATTGAAGAGCCGCTGGACGCCTACGACCATGAAGGCCACGCTGCCCTGGCCGCGCAATTCGACACCCCGATTGCCACCGGCGAAATGCTCACCAGCGCCATGGAGCATGGCGATCTCATCCGCCACCGCGCGGCCGATTACCTGATGCCCGATGCGCCGCGCGTCGGCGGCATCACCCCCTTCCTTAAGATAGCCGCGCAGGCCGAAGCCGCCGGCCTCATGCTGGCCCCACACTTCGCCATGGAACTGCATGTGCACTTGGCTGCGGCCTACCCCACCGAGCCCTGGGTGGAGCACTTCGATTGGCTGGAGCCGCTGTTCAACGAGCGTCTGGAAATCAGCAACGGCCGCATGCTCGTGCCCACGCGCCCAGGTCTGGGGCTGAGCTTGAGCGAGCAGGCGCGGGGCTGGACGCAGGCCAGTTTTGAAGTGGGCCAGCGGCCTTGATGAAAGCCTGGAGTTGAAGGTGACACGCCCACCCCTGACCATCCGCATGCACGAGCGCGACAACGTCGCCATCGTGGCCAACGACGGTGGCCTGCCCGCGGGCACCGTGCTGCCCACCGGCCAGACCCTGGTGGACAAGGTGCCCCAAGGCCACAAGGTGGCGTTGGTGGCCATCGGCGCGGGCGAGCCGGTGCTGCGCTACGGCATCCCCATCGGCTACGCGGTCAAACCCATTCCTGCCGGCAGCTGGGTCCATGAACGCCTGCTGCAGATGCCCGATGCCCGCAGCCTGGAAGACCTGCCCATCGCCACCGTGAGGTCCGCGCCGCAAGAGCCGCTGGAGGGCTATACCTTCGAGGGCTTCCGCAACGCCGATGGTTCCGTGGGCACGCGCAACATCCTGGCCATCACCCAGACCGTGCAATGCGTGGCCGGCGTCACCGCCTTCGCGGTGCAGCGCATCAAGGCCGAGCTGTTGCCGAAGTACCCGCAGGTGGACGACGTGGTGGCGCTGGAACACGGCTACGGCTGCGGCGTGGCCATCGACGCCCCCGATGCCGTGGTGCCCATCCGCACGCTGCGCAACATCTCGCTCAACCCGAACTTTGGTGGCGAGGTGATGGTGGTGAGCCTGGGTTGTGAAAAGCTGCAGCCCGAACGCCTGCTGCCACCGGGCACGTGGGCCATCAAGGATGAGCGCGCCACCGAGATGCCCGTGCTTGACGTCACCTGCCTGCAGGCCGATGAGCATGTGGGCTTCATGAGCATGATCGAATCGATCATGCGCCAGGCGGCTGTGCATCTGGAACGTTTGAACAAACGTCGCCGCGAAACCGTGCCGGCCAGTGAACTGGTGGTGGGCGTGCAGTGCGGCGGCAGCGATGCCTTCAGTGGTGTCACCGCCAACCCGGCGGTGGGCTGGTGCACTGACTTGCTGGTGCGCGCCGGCGCCAGTGTGATGTTCAGCGAGACCACCGAGGTGCGCGATGGCATCGACCAGCTCACCTCACGCGCCACCACGCCCGAAGTGGCCCAGCGCATGATCGAAGAGATGGCCTGGTACGACGCCTACCTGCAGCGCGGCGCGGTGGACCGCAGCGCCAACACCACGCCTGGCAACAAGGCCGGTGGGCTTTCGAACATCGTTGAAAAGGCGATGGGCTCCATCGTCAAGAGCGGCAGCAGCGCCATCAGCGACGTGCTGGCGCCGGGCGAAAAGCTCAAGACCAAGGGCCTGACCTACGCCGCCACGCCGGCAAGCGACTTCATCTGCGGCACGCTGCAACTGGCCGCCGGCATGAACCTGCACGTCTTCACCACCGGCCGCGGCACGCCTTATGGCCTGGCCGCCGTGCCGGTGATCAAGGTGGCCACGCGTTCGGACTTGGCTCGGCGTTGGCATGATCTGATGGACGTGAACGCCGGCCGCATTGCCGATGGCGAAGCCACCATCGAAGAAGTGGGCTGGGAGCTGTTCCGCCTGATGCTGGATGTCGCCAGCGGCCGCAAGAAGACCTGGGCTGAGCAGTGGAAGTTGCACAACGCGCTGGTATTGTTCAATCCGGCGCCGGTGACGTGAAGGCCGTGCCGGTCTGCAAAGATGCGGCAACCCTCCCACCCAGCAGCCCCCCCCATAGCCAGCCGCCTCAGCATCGCCTGCATACGCCGCAGCTTCGGTCACGGGGGGGGGGGGGGCTGCAAGGCTGGTCCAGCTCGGCCGCTTCGCCGCTGGGCACAGGCTGCCCGCAGCGGTGTCATATGATGCGTCGACCATGCTTGACCAGCGCATTCAGCAGCAGTTCTTCGACAGTGCCGACCTGCTCTATCAGTGTGCGCAGGTGCTGGCGCGGCCCATCGCCGATGCGGCTGCGGCGCTGCAGGCGGCCGTGACCGGCGGCGGCAAGGTGATGGTGGCCGGCAGCGGTGCCGGCGTGCCCCTGGCACAGCACATGGTGCGCCTGTTCACCGGCGGTTTCGACCGCCAGCGGCCACCGCTGGCGGCCATGGCGCTGGGCGCGCACCCGGTGCAGGCGGTGCAGGAAGTGCAGGCGCTGGGGTTGCCGGGCGACGTGCTGATGTACATCGACGATGGCGAAGGCCACAGCTCGCGCCTGATCTCGGCCGCGCAGGGCAAGGACATGACCATCGTGGTGCTGGCCGGGCGCGGCGCGTCGGCCTTTGGCGAGCTGCTGTCCGAGTCCGATGTGCTGGTCGCGGTGCCCACCGAACAGGCCAGCCGCGTGGCCGAGGTGCAGTTGCTGGTGTTGCACTGCCTGTGCGACGCGGTGGACTTTCAGTTGATGGGTGACGAGGAATCTTCATGACGAAGCGATACACGCGTGCAAGCATCGGGCGCTTCCAGCGCCGCTGGCTGGGCCTGCCGTTGGCGCTGGCTGCGGCCGCGCTCTTGCAGGCCTGTGCGCCGCTGTTGATTGGCGGCGCGATGCTGGGCACCGGGCTGGTGGTCACCGACCGCCGTTCCCCCGGCATCCAGCTTGAAGACGAAACCATCGAACTGCGCGCCGCCGCCCGTGTGCGTGAACTGGCCACGCTGGGCCAGATCGGCATCACCAGCTACAACCGCGTGGTCCTGATCACCGGCGAGGTACCGGCCACGCGCGAAAAGCTGGCTGTCGAAGAGGCGGTGATGAAGGTGGAGAACGTGCGCAGCGTGGTCAACGACCTGACGATTGCGTTGAACAGCGGCATCGGCGCGCGCTCGGGCGACGCACTGCTGACCACGAAGGTGAAGGCCTCACTGATCGACGCCAAGGACTTGCAGGCCAACGCCTACAAGGTGGTGGTGGAGCGCGGTGTGGTCTACCTGATGGGCCGCGTCACCGAGCGCGAGGCCGAACGCGGCGTGGAAGTGGCGCGCACGGTGCCCGGCGTCGAAAAAGTCGTCAAGGTCTTCGAGATCCTGAGCGAAGTCGAAGTCGCTCGCTTGGGCCGCGCTGGGGCGGGGGGTGCTTCGGCTGCGGCCGCTACAGCACCTGCGACCGCTGCTAGCGCGCCGAAGTAGTTCTCGGCTGACTGGCTGACTGGCTGACTGGCTGACTGGCTGACCGGTTGCTGGGCCTTCCGCTTTTCGTGGCGGTGCGCGTGCCACGGTTTGTGGCGTGGCCAAGGGGAAGGGGAGACCGCTTCCGCTCATGTCATCCTTCGTCGTCCTGCGGACGCCGAATTCCTTCTTTACTTCGCTCCAGCGGTCTCCCCTTCCCCTTGGCCGGCATGCAGTGGTGGCGAGCCTGGAAGCGCAAGACCACTATTCGGTATGGCAAAGGCGCAGCGCGCTACGGCTGGTGGCGGATCGTGGCCGTGGGGTGTGCTGCGCAGCGAAGTAACGATGACCGATGGTGTTGGCCCCGCATCCTGGGCGCCGCGCCACGATCTGC
>JANOZF010000095.1:0-33122 GCA_031429255.1 Rubrivivax sp. | reverse complement strand
CCGCTGCCAAAAGGTGCGCTGCCCGACGCACCGCCGCCGCCGCCGCAGCCACCCAACGCCAGCACCAGCGCCGCCACTGGCACAGCCCACGCGACCGTCAACTGCTTCAAGAATTTCATCGTCTGTTCCCCTGATTCGGTTCTGCTGCCTCGCCGCACCGGCCGCGGCCCGAAGGGCAGGGCGTGGTGAAGCGGGCCTGGCCCTTGACGCGGTTGTCGGCGGGCTCTGCGGTGCTGGTCTTAGCGGGTTGCGGAGCGATCGGTCACGATCTTTGGCGTGATGAACACCAGCATCTCGGTCTTTCGGGTGCTCTTCACGCGGTTCTGGAACAGCAAGCCGAGGAAGGGAATGTCGCCCAGCAACGGCACTTTGTTGATGTCGCTCTGCTCGTCCTGCGTGAAGATGCCGCCGATGACCACTGTGCCGCCGTTTTCAACCAAGACCTGGGTCTTCACTTGCTTGGTATTGATGGCCGGGCCCGCGTTGGTGAGTGCGCCGCGGCTGTCCTTGTTGACCTCGAGGTCGAGAATGACGTTGCCTTCGGGAGTGATCTGCGGTGTCACTTCCAGGCGCAGACTGGCTTTCTTGAACGACACCGAGGTGGCGCCGCTGGAGGTGGCCTGCTGGTAGGGGATTTCTTCGCCCTGTTCGATGCGCGCCTTGGTCTGGTCGGCGGTGATGACGCGCGGGCTGGACACCACGTTGCCGCGGCCTTCGGCTTCCAGCGCCGAGATCTCCAGGTTCAGGAAGCGGTTGGCGGTGGCGCCGAACAGTGACAGCGCGAAAGAAGCCGCCGAGGCGTTGGAGAACGAGCCGACGTTCGCGGGTAGATTGACAAACGCGGAGTCCTTGCCGTAGTCGTACGCGCTTGTCTGTGCGGTCTGGTAGCCGATGGCGTTGTAATTGCCACCCGGCACGACGTAGTTGTTGCCACCCACGCCGTAGCCCGGCACGCCGCCGCGCACCCCGCGCAGGTCTGACGAACCGAGCTTGACGCCCAGTGAACGCCCGAAGCTGTCGTCGGCCTCGACGATGCGGGCCTCGATGAGCACCTGTCGCACCGGGATGTCAATCTTCGCGATCAGGGCCTGGATCTCTTCCAGCTTGCTGGGCACGTCGGTGACAAAGAGCTGGTTGGTGCGGCCTTCGAAGATCACGCTGCCACGCGTCGACAGCATGCGCGTGGCCTGGGCGGTGCCCGTCGCACCGGAATTGCCCTGCGACTGGCCGGTCAGCCCCTTGGCCACGTCTTCAGCCTTGGTGTAGTTGAGCTGGAAAGCCTGTGTGCGCGTGGGCTCAAGGTCGGCAATCTTCTTCTTGGCTTCCAGTTCCACCTGTTCCTTGGCGGCCAGTTCTTCCTTGGGTGCGATCCACAGCACGTTGCCGTTCTTGCGCACGCCCAGCGACTTGCTCTGCAGGATGATGTCCAGCGCCTGGTCCCAGGGCACGTCTTTCAGCCGCAACGTGACGTTGCCGGTGACGGTGTCGCTGGTGACGACGTTGAAGTTGGTGAAGTCGGCGATCACCTGCAACAGTGCGCGCACCTCGATGTTCTGGAAGTTGAGGCTGAGCTTTTCGCCCTGGAATCCGGGGCCCTGCGTCAGCTTGTTGGCGTCCACCTTCAGCGGCCGCACTTCCAGCACGAACTGGTTGTCGCTTTGATAGGCGCTGTGCTCCCACGAGCCCGTGGGCTCGACCACCATGCGCACGCGGTCACCGTTCTGGAACGTCGTAACACTCTTCACCGGGGTGCCGAAGTCGGTGACGTCGAGCCTGCGGCGCAGTTTTTCTGGCAGCGTGGAACGCAGGAATTCGACCACCAGTGTCTGGCCTTGCTGGCGGATGTCGACACCCACTTGGGTGCTGGGCAGGCTGACGATGACGCGGCCGGTGCTGTCGGCTCCGCGCCTGAAGTCAACGTCGCGCAGGGCCAGCGCTTCGGTGTTCTGCGGCGGCGCAAAGAGCGTGGCCGGTGGCGGCGCGGTGCTTGGTACCAGGGTGGTGGCAGCTGGGGCGGCCG
The DNA here is from genome assembly GCA_031429255.1 of Rubrivivax sp. GTDB lineage: Bacteria > Pseudomonadota > Gammaproteobacteria > Burkholderiales > Burkholderiaceae_C > Rubrivivax. The sequence goes on along the minus strand of JANOZF010000095.1, from coordinate 31,102 downwards.
CCGCCGGTGCCGCAGCCACCACGGGCGCTTCAACGGCCACAGTGGCCAGGCTGCCGCTGCCGTTGTCCAGAATCAGCAACAGGGCCTTGCCTTGCAACAGTGCCCGGTAGCTGGAAGCTGATTTCAAGCTCAGCACCAGGCGCGTGCGGTCACCGCCTTGGGCCAGCGCCACGGAACGCAAATTGCCCTGGTTGATGTCGATCGCGCTGCGGCCGGTGCCATTGATGACGCCGGGCAGGTCGATTGCAATGCGGGGGGGCGCCTGCACTGAGAAGCCGGCGGGAACGGATGCCAGCGGCTCGGACAGTTCAATGCGCACCACCTCGGTACCACCCTGCTGGCTGCTGGTGATGGATTGCACCGCGTTTTGGGCGTGGGCCACCACTGGCACCAGCAGCGAGCTGGCTGCAACGAGTGCGGTGGCGAGGACGGCACGAGCAGCTCGCCAGTGGAACATGGTCGGATTCTCCTGATTGGTTCTCATCGCGCCCACTCCTGGAGCTGCAGCGTCACAGGACGCTCTATCCACTCGCCTGCTGCGTCCTGCACGATTTCGCGCAGGTTGATGTCGGTTTCTGAAATGCGCATGATGCGGCCGTAGTTCTGGCCGAGGTAGTCACCGGTCTTGACCTGGTACAGCAGGTTGTCCACGCGCAGCAGCGCAAAAGGTCGCCCTTGCTTGGTCACGCTGCCCACCATGTTCATGCTGTCCAGGGGAAAGGCCTCCAGAGGTTCCTTGCGCCGGTTCCGTTCAGCCGACAACATGGAATTCGGTTGTTGCGTCTCTTGCTTGAGCGCCACCGTGAGCTTTTGTGTGCTGAAAGGGTCAACTGCCCTGGCCCCGGTGTAGGGCTGCGGGTCGAATTTCTTCGGCGGCTGCAGCGGCGCCACGTTGGGCTTGATTTCTCGGCGCCGCTGTTCCATCCAGTCGCGCAGTTCGGTCTGATCGGCACTGCATCCGGCCAGCGCAAGTCCCACCGCGGCCATCAAGAACAGGCGGCGCGGGGTGCTGCGGGTGGTCAGCAACATGGTCATTTTTTCACCCCCGCCTTGGCTTGCGCCGCCGCCTTCTGCTCAGCTATTTCAGCCTGGTCCAGATAGCGATAGGTGCGCGCCGTGGCTTCCATGGTCAAGGCGCCGGCGGCGTCTTTCGCGGTGGATGGGGCAATGCCCAGATTCTGCAAGGTCACGATGCGCGACAGGTTCGCGACGTCGGCCGCAAAGGCGCCGATGTCGTGGTAACGGCCGCTGACCTTGATGGCGATCGGCAGTTCGGCGTAGTAGTCCTTGACCTCGATCTGCCCCGGGCGGAACAGTTCGAACTGCAGGCCGCGCCCAAGACCGGCTTGGTTGATGTCGGAGAGCAGCGCGTCGATTTCCGACTTGCCTGGCAGCTGCTTTTCGAGCTGCGTGACGTATTCCTGCACCTGCAGTTTCTGTTTGCGCAGTTCGCCCAGGTTGACGGCCTGTGTGAGCGCCTTTTCATAGGTCACCTTCAGCCGCGGTTCTTCGGCGCGCACACGCTCCAGTTCGTTGGTGGCATCGGACACCACCAGGAACCAGCCCAGCACCACCGCCGCCAAGGCCGCAGCGAGCCAGGACACCACCTTGGGCAGCAACGGCCATTGGCCGGGCTCCCGCGGGTTGAGGTTGCGAAACTGCGAAGCCGCCTGGTCTACCAGGCCGCTGAGTTCGAAATTGACGGTGGAATTCTTTGCCATGCTGATCCCGCCTCAGGACACTTTGGCCGGGACTGCCGCCGCTGCGGCGGGCTTTGCAGCACCCGGGGCCAGCACGGGAACTGGCGCCGAGGCCGCACCGGCTGGCGCTGCCGCCTGCGGGCGCTTGAGCGAGACACGCATGAGAAAATCGAACACGCGGCGCTGTTCCTTGTTGGGCCCGATGGCGGTGCCGGCCTTGATTTCGATGAGCTCGGGCTTTTCCAGCCAGACCGAGTTGTACGACGTGTTGCGCAGCAGTTCAGACACGCGCTCGTTGGTCTGCGCAGTGCCTGAAATGCTGACCACACTGCCGGCCTGCCTGATGGTTTGCAGATACACGCCTTCAGGTGTCTGCTTCACCAGTTCGTCCAGCAGGTGCACGGGCACATTGCGGTCGGTCTGCAGGTCTTCCACGGCCTTCTTGCGCGCGTTCAGCGCATCGATTTCGGTGCGCAGGTTGGCGATGTCGCGGATCTGCGCATTGAGCTTGGCGGTTTCTTCTTTCAGAAATCCGTTGCGGGCCTCCTGTACCGCGGTCAACTGCGACAGCACGGTGTACCAGATGCCAGCGATGGCCACACCGACGACGAACGCCGCGATCAGCCCGCCGAAGAAGGCGCGTTTGCGTTGCTGGCGCCGTTCTTCACGGTGCGGCAGCAGGTTGATGAGGATCACTGCAGGAACCTCCGCATGGCCAATCCGCAGGCCGTCAGATACGAAGGCGCTTCGCGGCGCACACGGTTTTCACGCACCGCGGAGCCCAACTGCATGTTCTCGAAGGGATTGACCACGTTGGAGGAAAAACCGGTGAGATCGGTGACGCGGTCTTTCAGGCCTGGAAGCGTGGCAGTGCCGCCCGCCAGCATGACATAGTGAACCTTGTGGTGCGGCGTGCTGGTGAAGAAGTACTGCAGCGCGCGCCCGATTTCCTGCGACAGGCTGTCGACGAACGGCGCCAGGATGGCGCTCTCATAGTCTTCGGGCAGATCGCCGGAGAGCTTCTTGACCTCTGCTTCTTCGAAGGAAAAACCGTACTGGCGTGAGATGAGTTGCGTCAACTGCGAGCCACCAAAGGCCTGGTCGCGGTCGTACAGCATCTCGTCGTCGCGCAGCACTTTCAGGCTCGTGGTGTCGGCGCCGATCTCGAACAGCGCCACCAGCGCGTCGCGCCCGCCGTTGGGCAGCGCGCCGACCACGCGGCTCATCGCCAGGCGGGAAGCATGCGACTCGATGTCCAGCACCGCAGGTTTGAGGCCGGCGGCTTCGGCCAGGCCTTGGCGGTCGGTGACGCGGTCCTTGCGCGACGCTGCGATCAGCACCTCGACGTCACCCGCCGACGTGGGGCTGTTGCCGATGACGCAGAAGTCAAGGCTCACCTCGTCGAGCGAGAAGGGGATGTACTGGTTGGCCTCGGACTCGACCTGCAGTTCCATCTCTTCTTCGCGCAGTCCCGCAGGCAACATGATCTTCTTGGTGATGACGGCCGACTGCGGCATCGCCATGACCACGAGCCTGGTCTTCGTGCCACTCTTGCTGAGCACGCGCTTGACGGCCGCGGCCACCTCTTCGAATTTCTCGATCTGGCCGTCGGTGATCCAGCCTTTTTCGAATGGCTCGGAGGCAAAACGCTCGAGCACATAGTCGCCACCGGCAGTCTGGCCCAACTCAACCAGCTTGACGCTGGACGAACTGATGTCCAGCCCGATCATCGGCGGGTGCTTCCGTCCAAACAAACCATCCAGCAAACCCAAGGCCTTGCTCCCCAGCCGTGAGGGTCGGTGCCGAAATACACGAGGCACTTGACCCGAGCTTGTTAATAAGTTACTTCAATGCTAGCAGTAAAGCCATTGAGTAACAAAGATAAACGGGGCGTTTCAGAGCCCGACTCTTGGTCTTCGTCATAGCCAGCATCAACCTGAGCGAAGGTATGTGATGAAGGCGTGAAAAGGGCACATTCAGCCGGCTGGGGGGCTGTGGACAATGTCACAGTCACTGTTGTTTTGGTGTGTCAAAAAAGCGCCGCAGTTTGAGTCAAGGACAGGCGTTGCGCGATCCCTATAATTTTTGACGCCTGGACACTCTGTCTGCCGGCCAGCCCGAAGCCACTTTCCGCTCTGACCGACTTGACCGACGTGACCGACCTGACCGACGTGACAGACCCCTCCGATCCCTTGCGCCCGCCGGCCTCGCGGTGGTCCCGCACGCCGACGTGGCTGCGCTTCCTGTGCTGGCTGGGCCTGGGTCTGGTGGGGCTGCTGGCCGCTGCGCTGCTTTCCGGGCTGATGCTGGTCGGCGTGGCGCTGGTTGTGGCCTACCCGAACCTGCCCCAGATCAGCAGCCTGACCGACTACCGCCCCAAGCTGCCGCTGCGCGTGTTCTCGGCCGATGGTGTGCAGCTGGCCGAGTTTGGCGAGGAGCGGCGCAACTTCATGCCCATCGCGCAAATGCCGCAGGTGATGAAGGACGCGGTGCTGGCAGCGGAAGACTCGCGCTTCTATCAACACGGCGGCGTTGACTACAAGGGCGTGCTGCGAGCGGCGCTGGAGAACCTGCGTGACGCGCGCAGCCAGGGCGCGTCCACCATCACGATGCAGGTGGCGCGCAACTTCTACCTGCCCACCGAAAAGACCTTCACGCGCAAGATCTACGAGATGCTGCTGGCTTTGAAGATCGAAAGCATGCTGAGCAAGGACCAGATCCTGGAGCTCTACATGAACCAGATCTTTCTCGGTCAGAGGGCCAGTGGTTTTGCTGCGGCGTCGGAGATCTACTTCGGCAAGAAGCTGGGTGACGTGACGGTGGCCGAGGCGGCGATGCTCGCGGGCCTGCCCAAGGCCCCTTCGGCCTACAACCCGATTGCCAACCCGAAGCGGGCCACGCAGCGGCAGCGTTACATCATCGAGCGCATGTTCACGACGGGGTTCATCACTGAAGCCCAGCATGACGAGGCCTTGGCGCAGCCGCTGCGCTACCACCAGCAGTCCGATGCCGCCGTGCACGCCGAGTACCTGACGGAAACGGCTCGGCAACTGGTGGTGACGCAGTACGGCGAAGACGCCTACACGCGCGGCTTGAACGTGTATCTGACGGTGCATTCGGCAGACCAGATGGTGGCCCACCGCGCATTGCGCCGTGGCCTGATGGACTTTGAATTGCGACAGGTGTACCGCGGCCCCGAGGCCTACGTGGACCTGCCTGCCGATGAAAAGCTGCTGGATGCCCGTGTGGCCGAGGCTTTGTCGGAACACCCCACCAGCGACGACCTGCTGTCGGCTGTGGTGCTGGAAGCCGGCCCGCGCAAAGTGGTGGCCATGCTGCAGTCGGGCGACCTGCTGACAGTGACGGGTGCCGGTCTGCGGCCGGTGCAATCGGGCCTGTCGGACAGGGCCGGCCCCAAGGTGCAGATCCGGCGTGGCGCGGTGGTGCGGGTGCTGCGCGACAGCAAAGGCGACTGGTCGCTGACGCAGATTCCCGAAGTGGAAGGTGCCTTGGTCAGCATGGACCCACGCTCGGGCGCCATCCGCGCGATGGTGGGCGGCTTCGACTTCAGCCGCAACAAGTTCAACCGTGTCACGCAGGCCTGGCGGCAGCCGGGCTCTGCCTTCAAGCCGTTCATCTATTCGGCGGCGCTCGAAAAGGGTTTCACGGCGAGCACGGTGGTGAACGATGCGCCGTTGTTTTTCGATGCCACCGCCACCGGCAGCCAGCCCTGGGAACCGAAGAACTACGACGGCACCTTCGAAGGGCCGATGCCATTGAAGACGGCCCTGGCGAAGTCCAAGAACATGGTGTCGATCCGTGTCTTGCAGGCCACCGAGCCGGTTTTTGCACAGCGCTGGATCACCCACTTCGGCTTTGACGCCAGCAAGCACCCGCCGTACCTGACGATGGCGCTGGGTGCGGGGTCGGTGACGCCGATGCAGATGGTGTCGGCCTACAGCGTGTTTGCCAACGGCGGCTATCAGGTGCAGCCAGCGTTGATCCAGAAGATCACCGACCAGAAGGGCAAGGTGCTGCAGGAAACAAGGCCGGTGCTGCTGGACGAAACCTGGCGGGCGATACCGGCGCGCAATGCATTTGTCATGTCCAAGCTGCTGCAGGAGGTGACACGCAGCGGCACCGCGGCGCGTGCCCAGGTGATGCTCAAGCGCGCCGACATCCAGGGCAAGACGGGCACCACCAACGACTCGATGGATGCGTGGTTTGCGGGCTATCACACCAGCCTGGCGGCGGTGGTCTGGATCGGCTACGACAACCCGCGCAAGCTGGGCGACAAGGAAACCGGCGGCGGCCTGGCGCTGCCGGTGTGGATTGCGCTGATGCAGCATGCGCTGCGTGGGGTGCCCACCACCGAGCCGGTCATACCGGCGGGTGTGGTGCAGGAGGGCAACAACTGGGTCTACGAAGAGTACGCCCGCGGCCAGGGTGTGCTGAGCCTCGGCCTGGAGGACAAGATGCCCAAGCCGCCCAGCGAAACCGAGCGCGACTCGATCCTCGACTTGTTCAGGCGCTGATCGACGGGGCTCTGCGTCTCAGCGATCTTCCGGCGTTGGGGCCTTGAATTCCAGCGACTGGCCCGCCTGCGTGCTGGCGTGGGCCGACAACACCGACAGAAATTCGCTGTCATCGCGTGTGTCCAGCCAGCGACCGGCATTCCACCGGTAGTGACAACCGCCACCCTTGGCCGCCAGCCAGATTTCGTGCAACGGCGGCTGCAGGTTGACGATGATCTTGCTGCCGTTGGGAAAGTGCAGCTCCAGCAAACCGCCGGTGCGCTGGCTGTCGATGTCGATGATGTCGCTGTCCAGCCAACGGTCCACCGTGGCTTCTATGTGCGCCAGCATCGCATGCGCGTGCTGCTGGTAGTCGGCGTCGCTGAGTGCGGTTGCCGCGCCTGCAGCAGTGGCAAGCGGGAAGGGGGCGGTGGGGGCACTCATAGAATCCTTGCATGCGAAGAAGATCGAAAACAAGTGTAGCGGCGGGGCTTGCCATGGTCGCATGCATGGCTGTTGCACTGTCGGCTTGCGGCCAGAAGGGGCCGTTGACGCTGCCGAGGACCGCTTCCGCTGCGCCAGCGCCAGCCGCTGCTTCTGCCGCCCCCGCGCGAGGCGCCGATGCTGCAGCCTCGGCGCCTGGGGCGCGCTGACGCTTCAGCGCACCCGGTTTCGCCTGCAAGCCCTGCCTTGCTAGCACTTGGTGGGCACGTCGGCACTTGGCGCACCGCGCCTTGGGGGAGCGACAGGCCGGCCCGTCAGATGCGGCCTTCTGCCACCGCATGGCAGGCCACCTCGATGCCTTGGATGTTCAGCAGTTGCGGGCGTTCGGCACTGCAGCGCGCATTCGCGTGCGGGCACCGGGGGTGAAAGGCACAACCGCTGGGTGGGTTCAGCGGGTTGGGCACTTCGCCCTGCACGGGCGTGCGGGCGCGGCCGCTCATGCGGATGTCTGGAATCGCGTCCAGCAGCATGCGTGTGTACGGGTGTCGCGGGGCGCTGAACAGGCGCTGCTTGTCGGCCACTTCGACCAGCCGCCCCAGGTACATCACGCCCACGCGGTCGGCCACGTGGCGCACCACGGCCAGGTTGTGCGAGATGAAGAGGTAGGTCAGGCCTCGGCTCCTCTGCAGGTCCTTCATGATGTTCAGCACCTGCGCCTGCACCGACACGTCAAGCGCCGACGTGGGCTCGTCGCAGACGAGAAACTCGGGTTCGGTGGCCAGTGCACGCGCGATGCTGATGCGCTGGCGCTGGCCGCCCGAAAACTGGTGCGGGAACTTCTGCGCGTCCGCGGCAGCCAGGCCCACCGAGGTCAGCAGCTCGGCCACCCGGGCGGCCAGCGCTTCGGCGGTGGGTGCCAGGCCGTGTTCTCGCAGGGGTTCGCCCACGATGTCCAGCACGCGCCAGCGCGGGTTCAGGCTGGCATACGGGTCCTGGAAGATCATCTGCATGCGCCGGCGCATCTGGCGCAGTTCGGCCGCATTTCGACTCAGGTCGGTGGCCTGCCCATCGAAGCGCACTTCACCCCGCGTGGGCGCATACAGTCCCACCAGCAGCCGCGCCACCGTGCTCTTGCCGCAGCCCGACTCACCCACCAGCGCCAGCGTGGTGCCGCGTTCGATGCTGAAGGAGACACCGTCCACCGCATGCACGAACTGGCGCTGCTTGCGCTCGACGACGCGGTTGAGCCACGGCGCCGAGACATCGAAAGTCTTGGCCAGGTCCTTGACTTGCACCAGCGGCGTCGTCATCGAAGTTCCTGCGGCTGGTCATCCAGCACACGCCAGCACGCCGCACGGGTGGCGCCGGCATCCAGCAGATCGGGCCGCTCTTTCGTGCAGCGGTTGAAAACCTGCGGGCATCGCGGGTTGAACGCGCAGCCCTGTGGAATGGCATTCAGCCTCGGCATCGCACCATCGATCTGCAGCAGCCGCTCGCGGTCTTCGTCCATCGCCGGTATGGACCCCATCAGCCCGCTGGTGTAGGGGTGGCTGGGCCGGTGGATGACGTCGGCCACCGGCCCGATCTCGGCCACACGCCCGGCATAGAGCACGGCCACGCGGTCGCAGGTTTCCGCGATCACGCCCATGTCGTGCGTGACCAGCATCACCGCCGCGCCTTGTTCCTTGCACAGCCGTTTGAGCAGCGTGATGATCTGTGCCTGGATCGACACATCCAGCGCCGTGGTGGGCTCGTCGGCGACGATCAGTTGCGGCTCGGCGGCCAGCGCCAGCGCGATGACGACCCGCTGGCGCATGCCGCCGCTGAACTGGTGCGGGTACTGGTCGATGCGTTGCTCCGCTGCCGGAATGCCGGTTTGCTGCAGCAGATGGACCGCGCGCTTGCGCGCTTCATCGGCGCTCACCGGCAGGTGCGTCAGGATGGTTTCGGTGAGCTGGCGGCCAATGGTGTACAGCGGGTTGAGCGAGGTCAACGGGTCTTGAAAAATGGCGCCAATGCGCCGACCGCGGATCTTGCGCATCTCTTCGTAGGGCAGGTTGTCGATGCGCCGGCCCTCGAGCCGGATCTCGCCGCCCGCGATGCGCCCGGGCGGCTCCAGCAGCCCGATGATGGCCGCGCCGGTGAGCGACTTGCCGGCGCCCGATTCGCCCACCACCCCCAGGATTTCGCCCGCGTTGATGTCGAACGAGATGTCGTCCAGCGCCAGCAGCGTGCCGTGGCGCGTGGGGAACTCCACGCGCAGGTTCTTCACTTCGAGCAAGGCGGCCATGTGCTGTTCGGGGCTAACGCAGCTTGGGGTTCAACGCGTCGCGCAGCCAGTCGCCCAGCAGGTTCACGCTCAGCGCGATCAGCACCAGCATCACGCCGGGGAAGATGGTGATCCACCACTCGCCCGAGAACAAGAGGTCGTTGCCGATGCGGATCAAGGTGCCCAGCGACGGCGACGTCGATGGCACGCCAACGCCCAGAAACGACAACGTGGCCTCGGTCAGGATGGCCGCGGCCACCTGGATGGTGGCCAGCACCAGCACCGGCCCCATCACGTTGGGCAGCACGTGCTTGAACATGATGCGGCCCGGCGCCACGCCGATGACGCGCGCGGCCTGCACGTATTCCTTGTTGCGTTCCACCAGCGTGCTGCCGCGAACGGTGCGCGCGTACTGCACCCAGCCCGACAGCGAAATGGCGATGATCAGCACACCAAAGGCCAGACTCTCGTGCGCGTTGGGAAACATCGCGCGCCCCACGCCGTCGATCAGGAGCGCGATCAGGATGCTGGGGAACGACAGCATCACGTCGCACACGCGCATGATGAAGGCGTCCACGCGGCCGCCGACAAAGCCCGACAGCAGCCCCAGGCCGACGCCGACCAGCATCGACAACAGCACCGAGGCCAGGCCCACCAGCAGCGAGATGCGCGCGCCATAGAACAGCGCCGACAGGATGTCACGGCCCTGGTCGTCGGTGCCGAGCAGGTAGTTGCGGCTGCCGCCTTCCACCCAGGCTGGCGGCAGGCGCGCGTCGGACAGGTTCAGCGTGGCCAGATCAAAAGGATTGTGCGGAGACACCCAGGGCGCAAAGAGCGAACAGAACAGGCACAGCGCCGCAATGACGGCGGCGGCCATGGCCATGGGCGAACTGCGAAAACTGTGCCAGACATCGCTGTCGCGCCAGCGCGCCCAAGGGCCAGGCGCGGGCGGGGTGGTGGCGGTGTTCAAGGGATGATTCATGAGTTGCTTGATATGCCGCGGTGATCAGTGCCCACCGGCTGGCCTTTCCATGCGCAGGCGTGGGTCGACTGCGAAGTACAGCAGGTCCACCGCCAGGTTCACCAGCACGAAGATCAGTGCAATCAGGCACAGATAAGCAGCCATCACCGGGATGTCGGCAAACTGCACCGCCTGGATGAACAGGAAGCCCATGCCGGGCCATTGGAAGACGGTCTCGGTGATGATGGCGAAAGCAATCAAGCTGCCGAGTTGCAGGCCCGTGATGGTGATGACGGGTACCAGCGTGTTCTTCAGCGCGTGGCCAAAGTACACGGCCTGGTCGGTGAGGCCGCGAGCCCGCGCAAACTTCACGTAGTCGGTGCGCAGCACCTCCAGCATCTCGGCGCGCACGAGTCGCATGATGAGCGCGAGTTGGAACACCGCCAGCGTGATGGCTGGCAGCACCAGGTGTTGCCAGCCATCGACGGTCAGCATGCCTGTGGTCCATCCGCCCAGGTCGACAACGTCGCCACGCCCGAAGCTGGGCAAGACCTGCAACGTGACGGCAAACACCAGTATCAGCAAGATGCCGATCAAAAACGTCGGCAACGATACGCCCAGCAAAGACACGATCATCGCCAGCTGGGCGCCAAATTTGCCGCGCCTGAGCGCGGCGTACACCCCCAGGGGCACACCCACGCCCAGCGCTATCACGGCCGCCACCAACGAAAGCTCCAGCGTGGCCGGAAAGCGCTCGGCAATCAGGCTCGAGACCTTGCGACCCTGGCGCAGGCTCATGCCGAATTCGCCCTGCACGGCGTTGCTGATGAAGTGCGCAAACTGCACCGGGAAGGGTTGGTCCAGGCCCAGGTCCCGGCGCAACTGGATGCGCTGCTCCTCGGTGGCGTCCTGGCCCAGCAGGTTGGTCACCGGGTCGCCGACGAACTGGAACAGCATGAACGCCAGAAAGGCCACGGTGAGCATGACCACCACGGCTTGCAGAAGGCGGCGAAGGATGAACGCGAACATGAGCTTTCAAGGGTAACCGGGCAGCCGCTGCCGATCGCAATCGGCCTGCAACAAAGGGGGGCCATCACGCAGCGTCGGCGGCGTTCCTGCGCGTTGGATGATGCCGCACCGGAGTGCGGCCGCGCGAAGGTGAAGACCCTGCCCAACGTTTTTCGGCCGTGGTGCGCGGGCCCGTGGTGCTCGCCTGCGGTGCCTCGCGGAGGTCCTCAGTGCAGGTTGACAGACCCGAACCACGAGCGCGCCATGGACTGGGTGTTGTCGCTGTCGGCCATGAGCGCCATCGAGGTCAACGCGCCCGGCGCTTCGCCAAAGGCAAGTTGGAAATCTGCGGCCAGGTTGCGGCGGTGGTCGCGCCAGCGACCCAGCTGCGCCGTTCCCGAGTCCACCACGATCTTGCGGATGCGGTCGCTGCGCGGGTTGATGATGACGGTGCCGACAGGCGCCGTGGCGTCCCACACGTACATCAAGGTGGCGTAGGGCGGCCGCTCGCCGGTCAGGGCTTCCGCCAGCTCGAACATCGCCCGGGTGCGGGCGGGCAGCGTCGATACATTGCCATCGAATGCAAACAGGACGCGTGCTGCGGAGTCCTCGCGGCTGGCATCGGCCACGCTGGCGTTCAGTGGCGCGTCTTGCACCCACCATGAAAAGCTGACGTCGCGTATTTCATGGGCCAGGACTGCCAGCTTGCGGCGCCACATGCTGGCTGAGCGTTCGGAATGCGCCGAGACAGCGCTTCGGCCTTCGTGCTGGCTGGCGTCGTAGCGCGTTTGCAGCTTGCCCGGCAAGGATACGTCGTGCCAAGCACCGGCGGCGGATTGATCCCGTGGAACCGTGCAGGCCGTCAACAGAAGCACAGAGGCCAACAGAAGCGCAGGGGTGTGGTTCATGGCTGCATCGAAGGGCGAACAGCGTTCAACGCTGCGGACAAAAAAAGACCGCCCGAAGGCGGTCTTTGTCGAAACAACGGCACCCTTGCCTGAAACGCGAAGGGTGCTGCGGTCTGCTTAGAACGAGTGGCGAACGCCGAACTCGTAGCCCGTCGAGCTGGGCTTGGTGTCTGTGCCACCGAAAGCGGTGGTGCTGCTCACTGCGAAGCGAGCGCCGGCCTGGTTGCGGATCTTCGAGAAGTGGGTGTACAGCGCGGTGCGCTTGGACAGGTCGTGCACATAGCCCACGGCGACTTGCGTCGCGTCGAAGGCCGTGCCATCAGCCGAAACCTTGCCATAACTGGCCTTGATGGTGCCAGCGCCGACAGGAACGCCAACGCCCACCATCATGTTGGTCTGCTTGGGATCGGCACCGACGCTGTTGTCGATCGTGTAACGGTGGTATTGGCCGTAGACGGTCATGAAACCAGCGTTGAACGAAGCGCCTACGTTCATGGCCTTCTGGTCACGGGCAGCGGTGACTTCGGTGTTACCCAGGGCCACAGCCACGTTCACAGGGCCAGCAGCGTAGCCGATGCGAGCGCCGATGTACTTGTTGCCGTTGGACGGGCCTTCGGCAGCAGCCACCATGGCTTGGCCGTACAGGCCGCCCATGGCCGGCAGGAAGTAGCCGATGGTGTTGTTGGCACGAACCAAAGTGCCAGCGCCGTTGCCCATGACCGAGGCCACGCCCAGGGGCGTCATCAGGTTGGTCTGGGCGCCAATGCCGTTGGTGCCGAACGGATCGAACACGGTGTGGTTCCAGAAGGTCGGCGTGTAGTCGCGGCCGAGGCGGATTTCACCAAAGCCACCCATCAGGCTGACGGTGGAGCGACGCTGCCAGGTTTGGCCGGTGCCGCCGGTGTCGGGGCTCATGCCGCCTTCGATCCAGAAGCCGGCGCGCATGCCGCCACCCAGATCTTCGACGCCGCGGAAACCCAGGCGGCTGGAAGCATTGCCGTCTTGGCTCAGCGACTTCACCGTGTTGGTGCCGTTCTTCGTGTTGCGCGCAGCCAAGTCAACGACGCCGAACAGCGTGACCGACGACTGGGCGGAAGCGACGCCGGCAAACGCGGTCAGCGCGGCCAGGGCAAGCAGGGATTTTTTCATTGCAACTATCTCCTAGGTTTTGGAACAAGTGTCCGAAAAGTGGTCCCGATCGGGAGGGTTACCCGGCCTGGTTCGGAAGAACACGGCTGGTGGGCTGATCAGACCAACCTCCTCAGCGGAAGCTGACGCTATTGCAACAGACGCCCGGACGGAATGCCAAGAAACGACCCACAAAACCCGAAGGCTTGTTGTCAATCAACAACGTGTTCACCGTTCCGGCCCTGTACGAGTCGCTTCCGTTATTCTGGTTCCCTATGGATTTCACTGATCGTTTCGTGGCCAGCCTGGACAACGCCCTGCGCACCCTGGGGGCGCCGGCGCAGGCTTCCAGGCCCAGCCCGGGGAAGGGTGTGCCTGTGACCGAACGGGCCTCGCTGAGCGAGGCTGAACGTCGGCTTTCGGGCTCGTTGATGCGGGTGAACCACGTCGGCGAGGTCTGCGCACAGGCGCTGTATCAGGCGCAAGCGCTGACGGCGCGCAGTGAATTGCTGCGCTCGCAGATGCGCCAGGCCGCCCGCGAAGAGACCGATCACCTGGCCTGGACCGAAGAGCGTTTGCAGCAATTGGGCGCGCGGCCCAGCGTGCTCAACCCGCTGTGGTACGCCGGCGCTTTCGGCATCGGCCTGCTGGCCGGACGCATGGGCGACAGCGTCAGCCTGGGCTTCGTGGTCGAGACCGAAAGGCAGGTGGAGGCACACCTGGCGTCCCATCTGCAGCAGCTGCCGGCGGCCGATGTGTGCTCACGCGCCATCGTCGACGTCATGAAGGCCGACGAGAGTGCACACGCCGATGCGGCGTCGGCTGCTGGGGGCATGGATTTGCCCTTGCCGGCGCGCTGGTTGATGAAAGCCTCGGCGCGCGTGATGACGGCCACCGCCCACCGCATCTGACAGCGGGCTCCTTTCAGCCCTCGATGATCTCGAAGCTGGTGTTGATGGCCGCGGTCTTGCCCAACATGATGGTGGCCGAGCAGTAACGATCGTGTGACAGCGCAATGGCGCGTTCGATTGCCGCCGCAGCCAGGGCTTTGCCGGTGACGACGAAGTGCATGCTGATGCTGGTGAAGACCTTCGGGTCGGTGGCTGCACGTTCGGCCTGCAGTCTGACCTGGCAACCGCGCACGTCGTGGCGGCCCTTTTTCAGTATCAACACGACGTCATAGGCGGTGCAGCCGCCGGCACCGGCCAACAGGGTTTCCATCGGCCGTGGTGCCAGGTTTCGGCCGCCGCCATCGGGCGCGCCGTCCATGGTCAAGAAGTGGCCGCTGCCGGTTTCGGCGACAAAGCCCATGCCCGTGCTGGGCATCCAGTTGATGGTGCATTCCATGGTGCGTTCGATGTGGTGGTTGGTGCGGCGCTGCGCCGTCTTGGTGCGGGGCAATGATTTGGAGTCAAGGCTCTAAATCTTCTTCGGTTTCGGCATATTGCACTGCAGCAAAGCGGTGATAGACTGGATTGCAAGGGGGTCGCAAACAGTGGCTCGTGCTGCTGGCTCCCAGCGATTGTCTCCTCCACCTCCATCAATGGTGGATTCAGCCCGAGGTTGCAAGACCTCGGGCCTTTTTTTGTCCGCGGCCGCCCCCTCTTCTGGCGTGCAGTTGCGATGACGGGCGGGACTTATCATGCGCCCCCGCTACCGACCTGTCGCCCCATGCCCGCTGGCACCACTCCGCCCCGACCCGAGTCCGCGCTGCGCGCCGTCACGCCCAAGGGCCAGAAGCTGGCGGCCGGATATCTGAAGCGCATCCTTACCGCGCGCGTCTATGACGTGGCGCACGAGACGCCGCTTCAACCGGCACGCAACCTGTCACGCCGGCTGGGCAACCAGGTTCTGCTCAAGCGCGAAGACCAGCAGCCTGTGTTCAGTTTCAAGCTCCGGGGCGCCTACAACAAGATGGTTCATCTGACGCCCGAGGCGCGAGCCCAGGGTGTCATCTGCGCCTCGGCGGGCAACCACGCCCAGGGCGTGGCGCTGGCGGCACAGCGACTGGGCTGCCGTGCGGTGGTGGTGATGCCGGTGACCACGCCCCAGTTGAAGGTAGACGCGGTGAGGGCCCTGGGGGGCGAGGTGGTGCTGCATGGCGACAGCTACACAGACGCCTACAACCAGGCCTTGCAGGTGCAGCGCGAAGAAGGGCTGACCTTCGTGCATCCCTTCGACGACCCCGACGTCATCGCTGGCCAGGGCACGATTGCAATGGAGATCCTGCGCCAGCACCAGGGGCCGTTGGACGCCGTGTTTGTCGCCATCGGCGGTGGTGGGCTGATATCGGGCGTGGCTGCCTACATCAAGGCGGTACGCCCCGAGGTGCGCGTAATCGGCGTGCAGACGGTGGATTCCGACGCGATGGCGCAGTCGGTGCGGCTGGGAAAGCGCGTTCAGCTCGCCGATGTGGGTCTGTTTGCCGATGGCACGGCCGTGAAGCTGGTGGGTGAAGAGACCTTTCGAGTCGCTCGCGAGCTGGTGGACGATTTCGTGCTCGTGGACACCGATGCCGTCTGTGCCGCCATCAAGGATGTGTTTCAGGACACGCGCAGCGTGCTCGAACCCTCGGGCGCGATGGGTGTGGCGGCCATCAAGCAGTACGTGGCCCAGCACCGCCTGAAGGGCCAGACGATGGTGGCCATCACCTGCGGCGCGAACATGAACTTCGACCGCCTGCGCTTCGTGGCCGAAAGGGCCGAGTTCGGCGAGCAGCGTGAAGCCCTGTTCGCCGTCACCATTCCTGAAGAGCGCGGCTCCTTCAGACGCTTTTGCGCTCTCATCGGTCCGCGTGCAGTCACCGAGTTCAACTACCGCATTTCTGGCCAGAACGAAGCGCATGTGTTTGTCGGGCTGGCCATGCAGCGGCGCGAAGAGGCCGACAAGATTGCGCGCAAGTTCAAGCGCCAGGGTTTTGCCACCGTCGACCTCACCGACGATGAACTGGCCAAGGAGCATGTGCGCCACATGGTGGGTGGTCGCAGTGAACTGGCGCGGGACGAGCGTTTGTTCAGATTCGAGTTTCCCGAACGGCCCGGCGCGCTGATGCGTTTCCTGGACGCCATGCACCCGGGTTGGAACATCAGTCTGTTTCATTACCGTAACCAGGGCGCCGACTACGGGCGCATACTGGTGGGTCTGCAAGTTCCTGCGGGTGACGAGTTGTCGTTTGCCGATTTCCTGCGTGGACTGGCGTACCCCTTTGTCGAAGAAACACACAACCCGGTCTACGGGCTGTTCCTGAGGTAAGCCGCATTCGCCGCGGCTGCGCAACCCCTGCAAGGCCATGGATACGAACCGCTCGCTGGTTACCCCCACCACGCACCCGGCGCTGGAACGCGCATTGCGTGACAAGCTGCAACTGCGCAACGAGCAGGGCGGCAGCCTGGGTGAACTCGAGCCGCTCGCCATACGGTTAGGGTTGATGCAGGCTTCGCTGAAGCCGACCTTGCACAACCCGCAAATGCTGATCTTCGCGGCTGACCACGGCCTGGCCGTGGATGGCATTCAAGACCTGCATGCGCGCAGCACCGTCGACACCGTGCGCATGCTGCTGTCCCGCCAATTGCCACTGAACGTGTTTGCGCGTGCACAGGGCATCAACGCGATGGTGGTGGACTGCGGCGTGGCCGACACCCTGCAGCGGCACGACCGGCTGATGATGCGCAAGATCGCGCACGGCACCCGCAATGCCCGCGTCAGTCACGCGATGACGCAGGAACAGGCCCATGCCGCGATGCGCGCGGGCATGGAAATTGGCGACCAGCTGCGCGGCAATGCCACCATCCTTTGTGGAGTGGGGGTGGGTTCACACGAGAGCGCCGCGCTGGTGATGTCGCGCCTGACCGACAGTCCGATTCGCGACCTGGTGTGCGCCGGTCCGCACATGGACAGCGACGCGCTGGCGCATTTGCTGGTGGTGCTGCAAGGGGCCCAGGGACGACACCGCGACGCGCATGAGCCGATGGAGGTGCTGGCGGCGATGGGCGGCTTCGAGGTGGCGGTGATGGCCGGTGTCATCTTGATGGCGGCCAGCAAGCGCCACTTGTTGATGATCGACGGCGTGCCAGCCTGCGCGGCCTTGATGGTGGCGTCACGCATCGCGCAGCCGGTGACCGATTACTGCCTCTTCTGCCGCAGCCACGGCCATCAAGGCCTGGATCAGGCGCTCAATCTGTTTCGCGCCACGGCTTTGCTTGAGCTGGGCATGGAAAGCACCGACGGCACCGGGGCCACGCTGGCCTGGCCGCTGGTACGCAGCGCCAGCGCGCTGCTGACCGAAGTGGCCGATGGCGAAAAACCTGGGCCCACGCGGCCGGGCGAGCTGGGTGACCACACGCCCGCGGTGCCCATCCTGCCGCCGTCGATGATGGCCGAAGGGGGCCCGCTTTACTGAGGTGCAACTCAAGTCCCAGGACGGGCTTGTGTACCAGCGGAACTCCCTGGCGCTCTACAAGCCCTTTGGGTTGAAGCGCGGATCGCCTTTTTTGCGCTTGATGTGGCTGCCAGCGGCTGCGGCCTGCCCGGGTCGCTGTTACGACGCAAGCCAGCGCCGGCCACGAGCCAGGCGATGCAAGTCGCTGGCACTGCGGGCGCCTGCCCGGTGCAGCGCAGGCCACAGGCGCATCAGCAGTTCGGCGGTGGCCAGCGCATCGGCCGCGGCCTGGTGACGCCTCGCGCAGCGCACGCCGAACCGTAGCATCCATTCGTCGAGTGAATGATGCCCCGGCCATTGGGGCTGGCTGATGGCGGCAAGCGCTTCAATGTCGATCCACTGCGACCGGCTGCCGACCCGCTCTGCGCGGCCCAGCTGCGCGCGCTCGGCACGGCAGATCATCTGGCGGTCAAAGCCAACGTGAAATCCCAGCAGCGGGGCGCCTGCGGCCCAGGCGCCAAAAGCGCGCAGCACCACAGCCGGTTCGGTGCCGTGCAACTGCGCCTGCACGCCAATGCCGTGCACGAGGATGTTGGCCTTGTCTACCGCGGCAGACGGCGCAATGTTGTCGCCTGAAGTTGCCTTGCGCGCACGCAGCGTTGCTTCAAAGCTGTCACCTGGCAGCACCCGCATCCGGTCTCCGTCCGTCTGCACGGCCACGGCGGCAATCGCCAGCAAGTGGTCATTGCGCACGTCCAGGCCCGTGGTTTCCACGTCCAGCACCAGCCAGCGCAGGGCTTGGTCCTCAGCAGCAGACCTGCCAAACCACCTTGAAGGCCACATCAAGTTGCGAAGTCCAGCTGGATGCGTTGCTGCAAGGCACGCACCTGCCGCATGGCTTCCTTGAGCAGGCGGCGGTCGATGGCGCTCAGCTCGTTGACGTCGATCGCGTTGGCGTTCGCTTTGTCGGCATCGGCATCGGCATCGGCATCGGTCGGCTGGGCCAGCCGCACCTGGCGCTGCAGACGCAGCATCTGCAACACGTCGAAAGCGGCCACCCAGCTCTGCGCCTCGGCCATCGGCACGTTCATGGCCTCGGCCACGGCCAGCAGGCGATCGCGCGTGCTGGTGGCGGGCACGCCGTGTTTCAGCGCCAGCAGCCGTGCCGCGTCGACCAAGGGTGCGGTGCCATGCAGCTTGAGGTCGACCCAGGCGCGGGCGCCGTCGTTTTCGGTGTCCAGCGCGCCGCGCCAGTTCAGCGCCGGTTTCAAGCGCAGCGAGTTGTCGGCCAGCTGCTTGCACAGCCGCGGCAGTGTCGAAGCCCGCGCCGTGACGTGATCGCGCAGTTGCTGCGCCAGCGACTGCTGCCCACACAGGCCGCGCAAGTCGAAGTAGATGCTGGCATTGAGCAGGTCCTGCGGTGCGCCCTGGTCCATCCAGCGATCAAAGCGCTGCAGCCACTGCGCCAGTGTCAGGCAGCATTCCGGGTTGCTGGCCATGATCTGGCCTTTGCACAAGGGGTAGCCGCAACGATCGAGCGCCTGGTTGATGTGCAGCGCACACACCAGCCAGGCCTGGCGCTCGGCGTCACCGCAATCGTCTGCCAGCACGAGGCCGTTGTCTTGGTCGGTGGCGATGGTCTGTTCACTGCGCCCTTCAGAACCAAAAGCCAGCCAGCAGGCACGGTCCAGGTCCAGGCCCTGGGCGTGCACTTGCAACTGCACCACGCGTTCGGTCAGCACGTCGTTCAGATGGCTGAGCATCGCGGTCAGCGCGCGCGCCGCCAGACCCTGCGACAGCAATTGCCCCGCCAGATGGCGGATCTCGGCCGCCCCTGCCACCAGCGACTCGATGTCTGCTGCGGCCCGCAGGCGGCTGCTGATCTGCCGCAACGACAGCCGCTGCATGGCGAACAGGTCGCGTTCGGAAACGATGCTGACCACCCGTCCCTGTTCGGTCAGCGGCAGGTGCCGCACACCGAAACGCGCCATGTCCAGCACGGCGTCCTGCGCACTGGCGTTGATGTCCAGCGTACGCACGGGCTGGCTCATCACCTGCGAAATGGGCGTCTGCAGCGAGATCTGCGGCAGCGCCACGCGTTCAAGCACGTCGTGCCGGGTCAGGATGCCCAGCGGTTGCCGGTCCGCCGACAGCACGAGCACCGAGCCCACCTTGCGCTTGTGCATCAGCAACAGTCCGGTCTGCACCGTCGCGTCCACAGCGCAGAACACCGGGAGCGTGCGCGGCCGCTGGCTCAGCGGCGCTTCCATGGAATGCTCAGCCAGCGCGCGCGCGCCCTGTACGGCCTGCAGCTGTTGACGCGACAGTTGCAGCAGTTGCTGCGTGCGCCGCACCAGGAAGTCCGAAAAAGGTGCACTGCGCGTGGCCAGCCCGCGTGCGAAGGCCGCGTCTACCTCGACGCAGAAGGTGTCTTCGGTGGCTTCGTAGTGCGCAGTCACCGCGCGATGGCCAGCCACCGCGGCAGCGGGAAAGACGTCGCCCGCCTCGTAGCAGATGCCACCGGGCGTGAGATCAGCTGCTCCCCGCGTGCCCGTGATCGCGCCGCGCCGGATGAAAAGCAGCCTCGATGCCGGCCCGTCCTGGGGCTGCATCACCCCTTCTCCTGGCGCGTAGTAGCTCAGCCGGGCGACCTGCACGAAGGCCAGCACGTCGGCCGGCGCCATTTGCGCGAAAGGTGTGTACGGCCTGACTTCATCGGCCAGCTGGGCCAACAGGTTGCCCGACGGGCTGCTTGCGGGCAGCTTGGCCGGCTGAGGCAGATGCGGTTCAGATGCCGCAGCCGCCATGATTCAGCGCAATGTGGCCCGGTCCTGCCCGGGCACTGGAGCGTCGCTGATGGCGGGTTGAATCTCCTGCTGGGCCAACCCTGGCAGCGCGGTGAGAGAACCCGCTCCGGGCGGCCCTTGACGGCCGGCCGTGGGCTGCGGTGCCCCGGGGAAACCGCGCGCCGCTTCCACCGGCGCCGGCATGCTCAGCGACACCTGGGCCGCACCGTCGCGCGGGCCCAGCGCGGCTCCCCGCAGCGACACCGACTGCAGCACCCGGTCACCATCGACCACCGCCCCAATGCGGTAGGTTCTGGCCGGCTTGCCATCCACCGAAATAAGGGCCAGTCCTTCACGCGCATGCTGGTTGCCACGCGGGCTGACCACGCCCACCAGGGTCAGGCGCACATCGGGTACGGGCGCCGCGGCGGTGGTCACAGGCGTGGCCACGGGGTCTGCGCCGAGCAGCCGCGTCAGGTCGCCCTGCAGCGGCTGGCTCATCTGCACCACGGTGGCGTTGGCAGGCACGGGTTGCGGCTGCGCCCACAGTTTCAGGCCCCAGAAGACCGCACTGGCGGCGGCCAATGCCCAAATGAAAAGTGACCCCAGGCGTGCAGACATGCGGCGATTATGATTCAGGCACCCTGGGTCGGCGACCGCTGCCAAGTACCGCAACAGGGCAATTCTGTTGACTTTCCGTGCCCTGCCTGCTGCGAGAATGTGTTCATGAAATCCTTGTCGTTGCAACGAGTCTCGCGCGGTTTCACGCTGATCGAGTTGTTGGTGGTGCTGGTCATCATCGGTGTACTGGGCGCGCTGATAGTGCCCAATCTGTTCTCGAGTCTGGACGACGCGCGCGGCACTGCGGCCCGCACCGACATCAATACATTGGTGCAGGCGCTCAAGCGCTACAAGCTCGACAACCAGCGCTACCCAAGCTCGGAACAAGGGCTGAACGCACTCGTCCAGCGGCCCGCAGTCCCCCCGGTGCCGCCCAACTGGAAACCGTATCTGGACAAGTTGCCCAACGACCCCTGGGGCCGGTCCTACCAGCTGCTGAGTCCGGGGGTCAGGGGCGAGATCGATGTCTTCAGCTTGGGCGCCGATGGCCAGGCTGGTGGCGAGGGTGTCAACGCCGACATCGGCTCCTGGCAATAGGCGCTCACAGCTTCGGCGCCCACGACCGCCGTGGCCGTGAACACAACGTGAACAAGTCGCGCGGCTTCACGATGGTGGAGTTGCTGATGGTCTTTGCCATCATCGCGCTCGGTGTCAGCCTTGTGGTGCTGGCCTTGCCCGATGGCGAGGCCGCCAAGCTCGAAGAAGAGGGTGCGCGTCTGTCGTCGTTGCTTGAGTCGGCGCGGGCCGAGGCACGGGTGGCCGGCGTTGCGGTGCGCTGGGTGCCGCGTAACGGTCCGCCCGAAGAGGCGCAGGCACCTGCCGATGTGGCGCAATTCCAGTTTGTCGGCCTGCCCAGCAAGGCCCAGATGCCGACCCGGTTTCTGGACAGCCGCACCCAAGCCCAGGTGGTGGGCACCAGCCATCTGGTGCTGGGCCCGGAGGCCATACTGCCAGCCCAGCGGGTGGTGTTGCGGCTGGGTGAGCGCCGCCTGGAACTGGCCAGCGACGGCCTCGGCCCCTTTGCCGAGCCTGTGCCCGCCGGCACGGATGGCGCCGCCAGCGGACCGACGTCATGAAGCGCAGGTCCGGCTCAGGCTCGACCGTCATCCGACGCCGCGGCTTCACGCTGCTGGAGGTGATGGTGGCGCTGGCCGTCGTCGCGCTGGCGCTGGGAGCGGGGTTGCGTGCCGCTGGCGTCTTGACCGACAACGCGCAGCGCCTGGGCGACGTGATGGCGGCGCAATGGTGCGCCGACAACCAGCTCACCGAGTTGCGCCTGCGGCGCAGTTTTCCGGGTGTGGGTGACAGCGATTTCGCGTGTGAGCAGTTGGGCCGTTCGTATGTGGGCAAACTGGTCACGCGACCGACGCCCAACCCAGGCTTCAGGCGCGTGGACGCGGTGGTCAGCGACGAACAGGGCCGGCCCTTGCTGACGCTGTCGACGGTGCTGGGCCGGCCATGACTTCCACGGCCCGGTGTGAAAAGTGCGGCAGGCGCCCATGCGGCGGGTTCACGCTCATCGAGGTGCTGGTGGCGCTGTTTGCGATGGCGCTGTTGGCCGCCTTGTCGTGGCAGGGGCTGGACAGCGTGCTGCGATCGCGCGACGCCAGCCGTGTGGCGGTGGACGACGCCGTTCGCATGGCCACCGTGCTGACGCAATGGGAGCAGGACCTGCAGGCCTTGCACGACAGCGCCGCCGTGCCGGCGCTGGATTTCGACGGCCAGACGCTGCGGCTGACCCGGCGCACCGACGCCGGCGTGGCTCTGGTGGCCTGGGCGGTGCGAGGAGGCGTCTGGCAACGCTGGGTGAGCCCTTCATACACCCGCAGCAACGAACTGCAGGAAGCCTGGCTGCGCAGTCAGCAGTTCATGGGCAACGAGGCGGGCCAACTGGTGCTGGCGCGCGCAGCCAGCGAGTGGCAGATCTACTACTACCGCGGCAATGGCTGGAGCAACGCGCAAAGCACGGGTGATCTGCAAGGCGCCGATGCGGGCCTGCCCAGCGCGGGCGTGGCAGCCCCTGCAGTGTCGGCCGCGTCTGCGGTCTCGGCTGCTGAAGCGGGTGCCTCGGCGGCCACGGCGTCTGCGGCAGCTTCCGCGGCCACCGCCGCATCGGCACCCGTGCGTGCGGGTGCGCCAGTTGAACTGATGCCCGCCGCGGTGCGGCTCGTCATCACGCTGGACGGCAAAAAGCTCACGCGTGACATCGCCCTCGGCCCTTCGGGATCATGATGCCGGCGTTTCGATCGGACCCACGCGCACCGACCCGGCAATCCATGGGGCCGGGGGCCGGCCGACAGCGTGGTGCAGCGCTGTTGCTGGCCATGATCATCCTGGCGCTGGTGGCCACGGTCACGGCCGGTATGGTCTGGCACCAGAGCCGTGCCATCCAGATCGAGGCGGCAGAGCGCGCGCGCGCTCAGGCAGCGTGGATATTGAACGGCGCCCTGGACTGGGCGCGGCTGATCCTCCGCGAAGACCAACGCAACAACCGGTCCCGCACCCACCCCTACGACGGGCTGGACGAGCCCTGGGCCACGCCACTGGAAGAAGCCCGGCTGTCGTCGTTTCTGGCCGCCGACAAGGACAACAACGCCGACAGCGGCCCCGAGGCCTTCATCTCCGGCCAGATCGAAGATGCACAGGCACGCTTCAACCTGCGCAACCTGCTGGACGATGCGGGCAAGGTGGTGCCGGTGCAGCTGGAGGCTCTCAAGCGCCTGTGCACCGCTGCGGGTGCGCCCGACGACACTGCAGACCGGCTGGCCGCGGCGCTGGCCGGTGCCGGTGGGCAGGGCGCCGGCGTTGGCACCGGCCGTGCCAACCCAAACGCTGGCGCCGCTGCGGCAGCCGACCTGCCATTGCAGCCGCAGCGCTACGCGGACCTGTCCTGGCTGGGTATCGAGGACAGTCTGTTGCAACTGTTGCAGCCACTGGTGGACCTGCTGCCGGTGCGCACGCCGGTCAACATCAACACCGCGCCGCGCGAGGTGTTGCTGGCGGCTATCGATGGCCTCGACTTGGGTGGCGCGCAACGGCTGCTGCTGGCGCGGCAGCGCAAGCCGTTCGAGAAACTCGAGGATGTGAAAGCCCAGCTGTCAGCCGATGCGGTGCTGGACAGCAACCGCGCCAGCGTCGGCACGGCGTATTTCCGGGTCTCAGGCCGCCTGCGCCTGGAGGAGCGGGTGCTGGAAGAACGCTCGCTGCTGGTGCGGCGTGACAACCGTGTCGATGTGCTGCGACGCGAGCGGGAAAGCTTCGCACTTTCACCCCGCTGACGAGGGGGGGGAGCCCTGAGACAATTGAAGGTCAGAATACCGACTGCGCTGAAAGCCGCGCCCATCCCTGTCTCTCGCATGCCGATCTGATGTCCCTGCTCGTCATCAAGCTTCCTCCGCGCGAACGTCTGGGCGCGCGTGCCGCGGGCAATGAGCCCGCGCCCAGCCTGCGCCTGCCCACGCAGTGGGAGTACGTGCTCAGCGCAGATGGCCGGCAGGCCGGGCCGCTGCGGCAGGCTGCCACCGCGCTGCTGCCCAAGGCCGACGCGGTGGTGCTGGCACTGGCGCCGTCCGACGTCAGCTGGCACCGACTGCTGGTGCCGAAGGCGGCGCCGGCACGCATGGCCGCCGCGTTGGCAGGCATGCTGGAAGAGCGGCTGCTGGACGACGAAGAAGCCGTGCACCTGGCGTTGGCTCCCGACGCGGTGCCCGGCCGTGAGGGCTGGGTTGCTGCCACCCACCGGCCACGCCTGGCTGCCGCGCTGGCAGCCTTGGAGTCCGCAGGTATGACGGTCGAACGGGTGGTGACCTTGATGCCACCACCGGGGCCCGCACTGCGCGGCCACTTCGTCCTGCAAGGGCCTGCCCCTGCCGCCGGCCGCTTGGCGCTGGACGCCGGGGCCGATCCAGCCGACGAGCGAGCAGCGACGGCTGCCCCCAACGACGGTGAACCCCTGCTCTGGCTGAGCCGCGAAGACGGCGCGTGGTGCTTGCCACTGGCTGCCACCACGGTGGGAGGCCTGGCCGGGGCGATGCGCAACGCCATGCCTGAGGATGCGCCGGCTCAGCGCTGGACGACAACCCCGGCTGCGGCTTTGGCGGCCGAGCGCTACCTGGGCCGGCCAGTACCCTTGCAGACCGAGGCTGAACATCTGCTCGAGACTGCGCAGGGAACCTCGAAATCCACAGTCAACCTGCGCCAGTTCGAACTGACCTCGCGTCACCGGGGCCTGCGCGCCGTCGCTGAGCTGGGCAAGCGTTTCTTCAGTGCTGAATGGAAGCTGGCACGCATCGGTCTGGTGTCGCTGCTGGCACTGCAATTGCTGGGCTTGAACGCCTATGCGTGGCAGCAGCGGCAGGTGCTGCAATCGAGACGGGCGGCCATCAACGAGGTGCTGCGCACGGCCCATCCCAACGTGCAGACTGTGTTGGACGCACCCGCGCAGATGGCCGGGGAGACCGAACGCCTGCGCGCGGCTGCAGGCCGACCCGGTGGCGCCGATCTCGAGGTGGCCCTGAGCGCCGCCGCAGCGGCGTGGCCCGATGGCAAGGGCCCGGTGGGCAATCTGCGCTACGAACAAGGCCGCCTGACGCTGGCGGCGGCGGGCTGGTCTGCCGCTGATGTGACGACGATGCGCGAGCGCCTGCGCCCAGGCGGCTGGACGGTGGAACTTGCAGAAGGGCGGCTGACGCTGGCGCGCGCGCGCCCGGCCGGAGCCCTGCCATGAGTGAACCCCGCATGCAGTCCACGGACGGCGCCGCCGGCGGCTTGCCCGCTGCGCTTCACACCTGGTGGCGCGGTCTGGCGGGGCGCGAGCGGCGGCTGCTGACCCTGGGTGGTGCCGTGCTGCTGCTGACGCTGGTCTGGGCCTTTGCGGTGATGCCGGCGTGGCGCACGCTGCAGCGCGCGCCCGCACAGATCGAGAGCCTCGATGCCCAGTTGCAGAACATGCGCGTGCTGGCCAGCGAAACGCAACTGCTGCGCGCGACGCCACCCGTGTCAGCCGAGCAGGCCACCGCGGTGCTGAAGAGCGCTGCTGAACGCCTGGGCGCCAAAGCCAAGCTGTCGCTGCAAGGCGACCGCGCCGTGCTCACGCTGACGGGCCTGGAGCCCGGGCAGCTGACGTCCTGGCTCGCCGAGGTGCGCTCGGGCGCCCGTGTGCGCCCACTGGAGGCCAACCTCACGCGCGCCGGTGCCGGCTTCAGCGGCACACTGGTGCTGGGCCTGGGGGCCACACCTTGATGCTTCGTTGGGCCGTCTGGGGCGCGTTGCTGGGCGGCTTGCTGGCGCTCGGGGCATTTGTGCCTGCGGCCTGGCTGGCGCGCGAGCTTTCGCAGGCCAGCGGTGGGCGCCTGGTGCTGGCGGATGCACAAGGCACTGCGTGGCAAGGGCATGCCGTGCTGGTGCTCACCGGCGGCGCCGACAGCCGTGACGCGGCCGCGCTGCCAGGGCGCCTGCATTGGCGCCTGACCTGGCACGGCGGCGCGCCGGCGCTTCGGCTGGATCAAGCCTGCTGCATCGACAGCCCGCTGCTGGTGCGCTGGCGGCCTGGTCTGGCGGCGACGCGATTCGAGCTCGTCACCTTGCCTGCGGAGTCGGGCTCACCAGCGCAAGCCCCGGGTGCCGCAGCCGCAGCCGGACCCACCACCATCGGCCATTGGCCGGTGGCCTGGCTGGCGGGGCTGGGTGCGCCGTTGAACACATTGCGACTCAGCGGCAGCATGCAGCTGACGGGGCAGGACCTGAGCCTGGAGTCCGTGCAGGGCCGGCTGGTGCTGGGCGGGCGCGCTGAGCTGGCGCTGAACGGCGTGGGGTCACGGCTGTCCACACTGGACGTGCTGGGCGACTACCGGCTCAGCCTGCAAGGCGACCCCCGCGGCCAGGCCGCGACGCTTCAGTTGCGCACTGCCAGCGGCGCGCTGCAACTCAGCGGTGAAGGCCAGTGGGCGGCGTCGCGCTTGCGCTTCAACGGGCAGGCCTCGGCGGCTCCCGGTTTCGAGTCGGCATTGAACAATCTGCTCAACATCATCGGGCGCCGCCAAGGCGCGCTGTCACTCATTTCGATCGGATGACCATGACCTCAGCCCCAGCCGACCGTGCTGCCGCCCGCGCCGAGCCGCGCCTGGGCGCGCAGCCCCTGGGCCCACACCGGGCCGCGCCGCGCCTGACCGCGCTGGCGGCCGCCCTGGCCGCGGCTTGTGCCTTGCAGGGCGCGCTGCCGGCCCTGGCGCAGGCGCAGGGGAACGCGGCGCGCTCGCGCGCACCCGTGTCAGTGAACTTCGTCAATGCCGATATCGAAGCCGTCACGCGGGCATTTGCAGCGATGCTGGACCGCGGCATCATCGTCGACCCACGTGTCAAGGGCACCATCACCGTCTACAGCGAGCAGCCACAGAGCGTGCGCGACGCCTACGCCAGCTACGTGGCGGCCTTGCGCGGGCTGGGCTTTTCGGTGGTCGAGAGTGGTGGCATCCTGAAGGTGGTGCCGGAGGCCGACGCGAAGCTGCAGACCGGCACCGTGTCGGTGGGCGAGGTGGCCACGCGCGGCGATCAGGTCATAACGCAGATCTTTCCACTGCGCTTTGAAAACCCGAACAACCTGGTGGCGGTGCTGCGGCCGCTGATTAGCGCCAACAACACCATCAATGCCAATCCGGGCAGCAACGCGCTGATCATCACCGACTACGCCGGCAACCTGCAGCGCATCGCGAAAATCATCGCCGCGCTGGACATCCCTTCGGGCACCGACATCGAGATCGTGCAGCTGCAGCACGCGGTGGCCGCTGATCTGGCACCGCTGGTGCAGCGCCTCAACGAGGGCGGTTCATCGCTGCCCGGCACGCCAGCCCCTGGGGGCTCTTCAGGCAGCACGGTGGTGGCCGAGCCACGCAGCAACTCGTTGATCCTGCGCGCCGCCAACCCGTCAAGGCTGGCGGAACTGCGCTCCACCATTGCGCGGCTGGACCGCCCCAGCACGCTGATGGGCGCCGGCGGTGGCATGTGGGTCGTGTACCTGAAGAACGCCGACGCCGAACGCCTGGCCACGGTCGTGCGCGCTGCCTTCGGTGCCGTCGGCACGGGAGCCAGTGGTGCCGCTGGCGGCGCGGGCGTCGCGCAGCAGGCGCGACCCCCTGGCCAGACGGTGCAGAACCCAGGGCAGGTCGCTACCCGGCCCACGGGCAGTGCGGCACAGCCGTCCACCGGCGGTTTCATCCAGGCCGACCCGGCCACCAACTCGCTCATCATCACCGCGCCGGAGCCGCTGTACAAGCAGATACGCACGCTGATCGACCAGCTCGACACCCGCCGCGCGCAGGTCTACATCGAAAGCATGATCGTCGAGGTGTCGCCGTCTGACTCGGCCGACTTCGGCTTCCAGTGGCAAGGCCTGCTGGGCAAGAGCGGCGACAAGTTCGGCATCGTCACCGGTACCAACTTTTCCGGCAATGGCCGGCCCAGCATCATCGACATCAATGCATCTGCGGCCAACAAGCAGGTCAACATTGGAGCGGGCCTGAACATCGGCCTGCTCAGCGTCGTCAACGGCGTCACGTCGCTGGCAGCCATCGCCAAGGTGCTGCAGTCGCAGAGCGAAACCAACATCATCAGCACGCCGAACCTGATCACGCTGGACAACGAAGAGGCGAAGATCGTGGTCGGCGAAAACGTGCCCTTCATCACCGGCCAGTTCACCAACACCGGCGGTGGCGCCACCACCAACCCGTTTCAGACCATCGAGCGCAAGGACGTGGGCATCACGCTGCGCATCAAGCCGCAAGTGGGCGAGGGCGGCGCGGTGCGCATGACCATCTTCCAGGAGCAGAGCAGCGTCAAGGAAACCACCGCGGCCGGCACCACCAATGCCGGCCCTTCGACCACCAAGCGGTCGATCGAGAACACGGTGGTGGTGGACGACGGCGCCATCCTGGTGCTGGGCGGCCTGATCGAAGACCGCTTCGTCACCACCAAGAGCAAGGTGCCGATCCTGGGCGACATCCCCATCATCGGCGCGCTGTTCCGCAGCGAAAGCCGCGAACGCAGGCGCACCAACCTGATGGTCTTCCTGCGACCGGTGGTGCTGCGCGATGCCGACAGCGCCAACCGGCTGTCGCTGGACCGTTACGACCAGATCCGCGGCGAGCAGAAGGCATCGCAACCCGAACCCAGCCTGGTGCTGCCGATCAATGATTCACCGGTGCTGCCGCCGCTGCGGCCAGCGCGCGACGCGCCGTTGGGGGCCCCACCCGTGGTGCCCCCGCTGGGCCCCACGGCCGCCGACCCGGCTCAACCCGCCAAGCCCTGACCGGGCCGCGCCGCGAAAGACTGCTCATGGCCGTGCGCCACCCCTTGCCCTACGCCTTTGCCAAGGCCCATGCACTGCTGCTCGAAGACGACGGCGAGCGGCTGTCGCTGTGGGCCGCGGAAACCACCCCCTCGTCGGCGCTGGCTGAAGTGATGCGGGTGTATGCCGTCTCGCGCTGCGAACGTGAGGTCGCCAGCACGCTGGGCCAGCGCATCGCGGTGGCCTACGCCGGTGGCGAAAGCAGTGCCGCCGCGGTCATTGGTGAAGTGGAGAGCGGGGTCGACCTGAGCCGCATGATGCAGGAGTTGCCGGCGGTGGAAGACCTGCTGGAAGCGGCCGACGACGCGCCCATCATCCGCATGCTCAATGCGCTGCTCACGCAGGCGGCCAAGGACGGCGCCAGCGACATCCACATCGAGCCGTATGAACGCAGCAGCAGCGTGCGCTTTCGCGTCGATGGCGCGCTGCGCGAGGTGGTGCAGCCGAACAAGGCGCTGCACGCGGCGCTGATCAGCCGGCTGAAGATCATGGCCGAACTCGACATCAGCGAAAAGCGCCTGCCGCAGGACGGCCGCATCTCGCTGCGCATCGGCGGCCGCGCCATCGACGTGCGCGTGAGCACGCTGCCGTCGTCGCATGGCGAGCGCGCCGTGCTGCGCCTGCTGGACAAGAGCGAGAGCAAGTTCACGCTGGAAGGCCTGGGCATGGACGGTGAGGTGCTCAGCGCCTACGCAAGGCTGATCCAGCAGCCGCACGGCATCGTGCTCGTCACCGGCCCCACCGGCAGCGGCAAGACCACCACGCTGTACGCCAGCCTGGGCCGCGTCGACACCGCCACCACCAACGTGCTGACCGTGGAAGACCCGGTGGAATACGAACTGCCGGGCATTGGGCAGACGCAGGTCAATCCGAAGATCGACCTCACGTTT
This sequence comes from Rubrivivax sp., assembly GCA_031429255.1. Classification (GTDB taxonomy): domain Bacteria; phylum Pseudomonadota; class Gammaproteobacteria; order Burkholderiales; family Burkholderiaceae_C; genus Rubrivivax. Next base: position 1,154 of record JANOZF010000095.1, on the reverse strand, counting down.
GCAAAGGCGCTGCGCGCCATCCTGCGCCAGGACCCTGACGTCATCATGATCGGTGAGATCCGCGACTTCGAAACCGCGCAGATTGCCATCCAGGCCAGCCTGACCGGCCACCTGGTGCTGGCCACCGTGCACACCAACGATGCGGTGAGCAGCGTCACGCGGTTGGTCGACATGGGCGTGGAGCCTTTCCTGCTCAGCAGCAGCTTGCTGGGCGTGCTGGCGCAGCGGCTGGTGCGGCGCCTGTGCAACCGGTGCAAGCGGCGCGGTGAAGACGGTGAAGACGGGCAGCCGAGATGGCACCCTGTGGGCTGTGAGCACTGCAGCCACACCGGCTACAAGGGCCGCACCGGCGTTTATGAACTGATGGTGGCCACGCCCGAACTGCAGGCGCTGGTGCACAACCGCGCACCCGAGCAGGAGCTCGCCGTGGCGGCGCGCAAGGCCGGCTTGCGCAGCATGCGCGATGACGGCGAGCGGCTGGTGCGTGAAGGTGTCACGTCTCTCGAAGAAGTGATCCGCGTCACGCGCGACTGACGCCACACCACCGCCCCACCGCAGTCCACCACACCGATGCCTGCCTACCGCTACGAAGCCCTGGACGCTGCCGGCAAGAGCCAGAGCGGCCTGCTGGAAGCCGACAACGCGCGCGCGGCCCGCGCCCAACTGCGCCAGCGCGAGTTGGTGCCGCTGGAGATGGTGCCGGTGACGGCCGCCACCACCGACGGCAGCGCGGCGCGCTTCACGCGGCGCGTGTTCTCCAACACCGACCGCGCGGTGTGGACGCGCCAGTTGGCAGGACTCGTGGGCTCTGGCCTGCCGCTCGAACGTGCGCTCACGGCGCTGGCCGATGAATCCGACAACCAGGTCCAACGTGAACTGGTGGCACACCTGAAGAGCGAAGTCAACGCGGGCAGTTCATTCGGCCGCGCGCTGGCGACCGCGCCACGCGAGTTCGACGAGGTCTACCGCGCCGTGGTGGCCGCCGGCGAACAAAGCGGCGCGCTGGGCCCGGTGCTGGAGCGGCTGGCGGATGACCTGGAACAGCAGCAGGCGCTGCGCACCAAAGTGCTGGGCGCCCTGCTGTATCCCGCCATCGTGTCGGTGGTGGCGTTGATCATCGTGATGGTGCTCGTGACCTGGGTGGTGCCGCAGAT
>JANOZF010000094.1:0-34846 GCA_031429255.1 Rubrivivax sp. | reverse complement strand
CATGCCGGCCTTGTACTGGCCGCGTATCACGTCGCGCGCCACGCCCTCGGGCGTGAAGGGTTTCAGCGAGCGCAGCACCTTCAGTTTTTCGTCGCGTATCGCGTCGGCGTCGCTGGAAGGCGGCGGCTCCATCGCAATCATGGTCAGCAGTTGCAGCGCATGGTTCTGGATCATGTCGCGCAGCGCGCCGGTGCGGTCGTAGAAGTCACCGCGGGTGCCCACGCCGATGTTTTCGGCCAGCGTGATCTGGATGTTGGCGATGCTTTCACGCCGCCACAGCGGCTCGAACAGCGCGTTGCCAAAGCGCAGCGCCATCAGGTTCTGCACCGCAGGCTTGCCCAGGTAGTGGTCGATGCGCAGCGCCTGGGCTTCTTTGAAAGCGGCGCTGACCGCGCGGTTGATGAGCTGGGCGCTGGCGAGGTCGTGGCCCAGTGGTTTTTCCAGCACCACACGCACGTTAGGCCCATTCAATCCGGCCTGCCCCAGCTGTTCACAGACGACAGGAAACAGGTGCGGGCTGGTGGCCAAAAACAGCACCACAGTTTCAGCGCCGCGCTCGTCCACCCAGCGTTTCAGGCCCGCATAGTGGTCGGGCTGCGACAGGTCCATGCGGCGGTAGTGCAGCATCTGCGCAAAGAGACCGAACTCTTCGTCGCTGGGGCGCTTGCTGGCCTCTACCTCGGTGAAGCGTTCTTTGATGAAGGCGCGGTACTCGTCGTCGCTGCGCTCATCACGCGCCACGGCCAGGATGCGGCCACCCGGCGGCAGCTTGCCGTGCCTGAAAGCCTGAAAAAGCGCCGGCATCAGTTTGCGCCAGGTGAGGTCGCCGGTGCCGCCAAAAAGTACAAGGTCAAAGGCCATGGAGTATGTAATTGAGTTACATGCCCGATGATGCCCAGGTTTCACGGGGTGGTCAATTGCCGGGTGGGGCCCCGGGCTTGTGTGCAGCCGCCAGCCACTGCTGCGCCAACTGCACCCAGTAAGTGGCGCCCAGCGGTATCAGGCTGTCGTTGAAGTCGTAACTGGGGTTGTGCAACATGCACGGCCCCATGCCGTGGCCGCTGTGGCGGTGTGCGCCTTCGCCGTTGCCGATGAACACATAGGCGCCAGCCTGGGCCTGCAGCATGAAAGCAAAGTCTTCAGACGGCATGCTGGGCTCTTGCGCCAGCACCTGGTCGGCACCGACCAGGCCGCGCATGACCTGGGCCGCAAACGCGGCTTCATAGGCGCTGTTGACCACCGGCGGGCAGCGGCGCAAGAACTCGATCTCACACTCGGCGCCCATGGCCGCCGCGGTGTGCGCAACCACGCTGCGAAAACGCGCCTCTATGAGGTCCAGCGCCTGCACGCTGAAGGTGCGCACGGTGCCTTCCAGCGTGCAGCTGTCAGGCACCACATTGGTGGCCTCACCAGCATGCAGCATGGTCACCGACAACACGGCAGCATCCATGGGTTTGACGTTGCGGCTGATGATGGTTTGCAGCGCCAACACGGTCTGGCAGGCCACCGGCACCGGGTCCACGCCCAGGTGCGGCAATGCTGCATGGCTGCCCTTGCCCCGCACCACTACTTTGAAGGTATTGGCAGACGCCATCACCGGCCCGGCGCTGCAAGCAAAACTGCCGGCCGCCAGGCCCGGCCAGTTGTGCATGCCAAACACCGCTTCCATTGGGAAGCGCCTGAACAGGCCCTCTTCCATCATCAACTGCGCGCCACCACGGCCTTCTTCGGCAGGCTGGAATATCAAAACCACCGTGCCGTCAAAGTCGCGCGTTTGCGCCAGTTCCTGTGCCGCTCCCAGCAGCATCGCGGTGTGCCCATCGTGGCCGCAAGCGTGCATGGTGCCAGGGTGGCGGCTGGCGTGGCCAAAGGTGTTCTGTTCGCGGACCGGCAACGCGTCCATGTCGGCGCGCAGGCCCACGGCACGCTGGCAGGCACCGCCGTCACGGCCGTGCACCAGCGCCACGATGCCCGTGCGGGCGATGCCCCGGACCATCGGCACGCCCCACGCGGTCAGGCGCTCGGCCACGGCATCGGCCGTGCGTGTTTCTTCAAAACCCAGCTCAGGGTGGGCATGCAGGTCGCGGCGCAAGGCCGCCAGCGCCGCGGTGTCTATCACCGGTGCGCAGCGGTCAGCGCCTGATCCAGGTCGGCGATCAGGTCACCCGCGTCTTCAATGCCCACTGACAGCCGCAACAGATCGGCCGGCGCCGGCGTGCCCGCACCCTCCACGCTGGCGCGGTGTTCGATCAGGCTTTCGGTGCCACCCAGCGACGTGGCGCGTTTCCACAGTTGTGTGTGCGCCGCAACCGCTATCGCGGCGGCTTCACCACCCCGTGCCCGTATCGACAACATGCCACCAAAGCCACCTTGCATCTGGCGCTGCGACACCGCGTAACCCTGGCACTGCGGCAGCCCCGGGTACAGCACCTCGGCCACCAACGCGTGCCGGTTGAAGTGCTCGGCAATGCGCTGCGCCGACGCACAGGCCGCACGCACCCGCAGGTGCAGCGTGCGCATGCCGCGCAGCAGCAGCCAGGCTTCAAAAGACCCCAACGTGCCCCCCACTTGCGCGCGCACCTTGCGCACACGCTGCCAGTGCGGGTTGTCTGCCCGCGTCACCAGTGCGCCGGCAATCAGGTCTGAATGACCGTTCAAGTATTTGGTGGCGGCATGCATCACGATGTCGGCGCCCAGCGCCAGCGGCCGTGTGAGCAGCGGCGTGGCCACCGTCGAATCCACCGCCAGCAGCGCGCCAGCGGCATGTGCCAGCTGCGCGGTGGCGGCGATGTCGGTCACTGTCCACAGCGGGTTGGCCGGCGTCTCTATCCACACCAGCTTGGTCTGCCCTGGGCGCAGCGCGGCCTGCACCGCCGCCGGTGAGGTCATGTCGATCAGTTCAACCCGCAAGCCCCACTGCATGGCAAACGTCATCAGCCAGTTGCGCAGTGACCAGTACATCACCTGCGGCGCCAGCACATGGTCACCCGGCTGCAGGGCCTGGAAGACCGCCGTTGCCGCAGCCATGCCGCTTGCAAACAGCAGCGCCTGGTGACCACCTTCCAGCGCGTTCAGCACCGCTTCGGGCTGGTCAAAGGCCGGGTTGTCGGCGCGTGCATACACACGGCCCGTGCGGTACTGGTTGTCGGGGTCGCGCAGGTAGGTGCTGGACACGTGCAGCGGTGGCGTTATGGCGCGCGTGCTTTCGTCCACCCAGCCCAGCGCCTGGGCGGCGATGCTGTCGGGGTGCAGGGGCTTGGTGTTGTCCATGGCCTTTTGCTGCAGTCAGCGTTGGTGTCGGCGTTGTGGTCAGCGTTGATAAGCGCCTGGCGCCCAGCGCGTCAGCCCCGGCGCCAGCGGCAACATACCCACGGGCCATTCAAATTCACCCTTTGGCGACAGGTCACGCCCTGCAACGGCGCGTGGGTCAACGGCCGAGCCGCGCCACCAGGAATTGGGCAACAACTCGAAAGCGTAGGTGTCGGCGTCGCGCAACACGCGGCGCGACACATAGCGGTTGCCAGCAGCAGTAACCGTGCCGCCGCCCAGCGCCGGCCACAGCAGCCCGGCACCCACCAGCAGGTTGTTGACGGCCACCACTTCGGTATCAGGCGGCAGGTTTTTGCTGATCACCCGCACAAACCAGGCCGGCGTCCAGGCGTAGTTGATGAAGGTGTTGTGGGCCACCAGCAGCGCGTTGCGGTCCCAGCCCACTTTTTCGGTGCCATAAGCCACCAGCACCGGGTTTTGTGTGTCGGCGCCCTGCCCGATGACGTTGCCCACAAGGGTGGCCAGGCCACCATTGGCGATCTCGATTTCATACGAGGCGCCGCCCCGTTGGCCGTCGTGTATGAAGTTGTAGGTGATGATGTTTTCGCGCGCCCGCGACTTGATCATCTGGCCTTCAAAACCCTGCTGAAAGCGGCTGCCGGTGACCGTCAGCTTGGCAATGCGCGCCACGTTCAACAGGTGGTGCAGGCCGCCCACCACACGGGGCGCCAAACCAAATTCGCAGTCTTCGATGCGCAGTTCGGCCTGCTCGGCATTCGGCGCGTGCAGGCCGTACTCGTTGTCGTACAGCGCCACTTTGCGCAGGTGCAAGCGCCCGCCCTCCATGCGTATGCCCGAGCCCTCGCCATCGTTGGAACGCGCACCGCGGAATTCCAGGTTTTCCAGCGTCACCTCGCCGCCGCGCACCAGCCACAGCGCCTTGGCCGACGTCATCTTGCCGCTGCCTTTGATCAAGGGCCGCTTGCCGACGCCGCGAATCACCAGGCGCCGGTTTTCGATCACCACTGGCGCGCCGCTGTACTCACCCGACAGCAGCTCGATGACATCGCCGTCTTGCGCCTGGCGCAAAGCATCTTCCAGTGCCATCGGCGTACCCTTCGGGCCCACCATCAACACGCCCGCCGCTGCGCCGCCACACAGGGTGGCCAGGCACAAACCCGCCAGCACGCGCCGCACGCCTGCACAGGGGCCCAGACTCAGGCTTGACAACCGCCGCTCCCACCCGCCCATGTGCTCCCTCGGTTCTGTTGCGGCTGCAAGCAAGCCGCAGGTTCAGACAGGGTTGCAAGTATCGCCGCAAGCTGCCGCCTGCGGGCGCTGCCCACAAGCGCCCACCCTGCAGCCGACTGCCGGGCCAACACCGATGGCGGCTGCACGCTGGGGCTGCCATGCTCGACGGCTTTCCATCCCCAGACACCACCATGTTGCTCAGCAAAAGAATTACCGCACTCCCACACACCCTGTTGGCCATCGCCGCCGCCTGTGCGGGCGCAGGCAGCGCACAAGCCCAGGACGCCGGCCAGATCAACGTCATCTGTTCGGTGCAGGCCGAGTGGTGCAACATGATCCAGACCGTGTTTGCGCGCACCACTGGCATCAAAGTCAACATGTCTTTGAAAGGCTCGGGCGAGGCGCTGGCGCAGCTGGTGGCTGAAAAGGCCAACCCCAAAACCGACATCTGGTTTGGCGGCACCGGCGACCCCCATCTGCAGGCCGCCGAACAAGGCCTGAGCATGGAATACAAAAGCCCCACGCTGCCGCAGCTGCACGGCTGGGCGCAGCAGCAGGCGCAACAAAGCGGCTACAAGACCGTGGGCATCTACAGCGGCCCGCTGGGCTTTGGCTACAACACCGAGCTGCTGGCGAAGAAAAAACTGGCGGTGCCCAAGACCTGGGCCGACTTGCTGAACCCGGCACTGAAAGGCGAAATACAAGTCGCCAACCCGGCCAGCAGCGGCACCGCTTACACCATGGTGGCCACACTGGTGCAACTGATGGGCGAAGACAAGGCCTTCGACTACATGAAAGCGCTGCACAAGAACATCAGCCAGTACACACGCAGCGGCACCGGCCCCATCAAGTCGGCGGCGCGCGGCGAAACCACCGTCAGCATCAGCTTCGTGCACGACGGTCCGGGTGAAAAGATGCAGGGCTTCCCGATCGAGACCATCACGCCTTCTGACGGCACCGGCGCCGAAATCGGCTCGATGAGCATCATGAAGGGCGCGCGCAACCTCGAGGCCGCAAAGAAGTTCTACGAATGGGCACTGACCGGGCCGGCCCAGGAGATGGCCGCGGCAGCCAAGCAGTTCCAGCTGCCCAGCAACAAGACCGCCAAGGTCGACGCGCGCGTGCCCGACTTCAAGAAGATCAAGTTCATCAACTACGACTACGCCAAATACGGCGCATCGGCCGAGCGCAGGCGCTTGATTGCGAAGTGGGAGAAAGACGTCAACTCGCTGCCACGCTGAAGCCATGAGCGCACCCACGAGCGCCGGCCGCGAGGGGCGCGCGGGCTGCGGCAAGGGTGCAGCGGCAGCGCTGGTGGCCCTGCTGCCGCTGACGTTTTCCGTGCTGTCCCAGGCCCGGACCGTCAACGCCATCTGCAGCACCGACCAGCCCTGGTGCCAAGCGCAGGGCCAGGCCCTGGGCGCCACCGTCGACAGCCTGCAAGTGCCGGCCAACAAGACCTTCAAGGCCGGCCCGCGCATCCCGTCGATGGACAGCGTGAAGCTGGTCAAGTACGACTTCGAGAAGTACGGCCGAGTCAGCGAGCGCAAGCGTCTCATCGAGCGCTGGACCAAGGACGTCGAGGCGCTGCCGAGATGAACCCGAACCGGCATGCCGCAGAGGCCCTGGCGCGGCCTGAAAAATCAACATGAACAGCATCACCCGCGGCCAGCAGCGCACGCGCCGCACCCTGCTGCTGTGGCTGCTGCTGGGGCTGGGGGCCTATGCGCTGCTGCCTTGGTACTTCCAGCAGGACATCGGCCTGCTCAAGGCCCTGCCCGGCATCTGGGGCGGCGCCGACACGGCCGCCGGCGTGGTGCAGGCCGCGCGCTACGGCAAACCCTGGCTGTGGCTGGGCCTGCTGGGCCTGGTGGTGGCGGGGGTGGCCTGGCGGCTGCCCCCCACGCGCACGCAGGGCTGGCTGCTGCTGGCCGGTGGCGGCCTGGGCGCAGGGGGTCTGCTGGTCAGCGGTTTTGCGATCGGCGCACGCGGCTGGTCGTTTGAATTCCTGACGCCGTTGCTGGGTGAATTGCCCGGCGGCCAGTTTGGCATCGGCCTGGGCGGTGCCGCCGCGCTGCTGGCGCTGCTGATGTTGGCGGGCGCCGGTATCGCAAGGCTGGGCTGCTTCCGTGGTGACCTGTTCGTGGCCAGTGCGGTACTGCTGTGTTCGGCGTTGCTGCTGCTGTTCGTGGCGCTGCCGGTGGGCAAGAGCCTGGTCGGTGCCTTCTTCGATGAAAGCGGCGCCTTCTCGATCACCGCCATCGGCGAGCGGCTGGGCAACGAACGGGTCTGGGGCCTGGGCTGCCTGGCCGGCGGTGTGCGCTGCGGGGTGGCCTGGAACACGCTCTTCCTGGCGTTGCTGACGGCCGCCGGCACCACGGTGATGGGCACGCTGATTGCGCTGTACGCCGAGCGCGGCAAACAGCGCCTGAGCAAACCCTTGAACGTGCTGGCGCTGCTGCCCATCATCACGCCGCCCTTTGTCGTGGGCCTCGGCCTGATCCTGCTGTTCGGCCGCGCCGGGCTCGTCAACCAGTTCCTCGAGTGGGCCTTCGGCGTCCCGCCCACGCGCTGGTTTTATGGCCTGCTGGGGGTGTGGTTGGCGCAGATGTTTGCCTTCACGCCGATCGCCTTCATGATCATGCGCGGTGTCGTGCAGGGCATCAGCCCCAGCATGGAAGAGGCGGCCCAGACTTTGCGCGCCAGCAAGCTGAAGACCTTTACCACGGTGACGTTGCCGCTGATGAAACCGGGCCTGGCGAACGCCTTTCTGGTCGGCTTCATCGAGAGCATCGCCGACTTCGGCAACCCGGTGGTGGTGGGCGGGCAATACAGCGTGCTGTCCACCGACATCTTCTTTGCCATCGTCGGCGCGCAGCACGACCAGGGTCGCGCGGCGTCGCTCGCACTCATCCTCACCGGCTTTGCACTGGTGGTGTTTTTCATCCAGCAGCGTGTGCTGGGCAAGACCAGCTACACCACGGTGTCGGGCAAGGGCGACGCCGGCCTGGCGCTGCCGCTGCCCGAGCGCGTGCGCAAGCTGTGCGTGGGCATTGCCGGGCCCTGGCTGGCCTTCACCGTGGTGGTGTACCTGTTCGCCTTCATCGGTGGTTTTGTGCAGACCTGGGGCCGTGACTACACGCCCACGCTCAAGCACTTCATCACTGCCTTTGACCTGCAATGGGGCGTGGGCGGCGTGGTGTGGGCCGGCACGGCGTGGAATTCACTGTTCACCACCATCAAGCTGGCGGCCATCGCGGCGCCCATTTGCTCGGCACTGGGCCTGCTGATCAGCTGGCTGCTGGCGCGCACGCAGTTCGTCGGCCAGCGGGCCTTTGAGTTTGCCGCGCTGCTGGCCTTTGCGATACCGGGCACGGTGCTCGGCGTGAGCTACATCCTGGCCTTCAACGTGCCGCCGTTCGAGCTGACGGGCACCGGCCTCATCATCGTGTTGTGCTTCGTGTTCCGAAACCTGCCGGTGGGGGTGCGCGCCGGCACCGCCAGCTTCAAGCAGCTGGACAGGTCGCTCGACGAAGCGTCCACGATGCTGCGCGCCAGCACCGGCACCACGCTGCGGCGCGTGGTGCTGCCGCTGCTGAAGCCGGCGCTGGTGGCGGCGCTGGTGTACAGCTTCGTGCGCAGCATGACCACCGTGTCGGCGGTGATCTTTCTCGTCACGGCAGAAAACGAACTGGCCACCACCTACATCATCGGCCGCGTCGGCAATGGCGACTATGGCGTGGCGCTGGCCTATTGCACGGTGCTGATCGTGCTGATGTCGCTGGCCACCGCGCTGATCCAGTTCCTGGTGGGCGAGCGCAAGCTCGGCCGCAGAAAGCACACGACATGACCGCATCCACCGCTGGCATCGAATTCCGCCAGATCACCAAACGCTATGGCGGCGCCAGCGCGCCGCTGGTGGTCAAGGGCATCGACATCGTCGTGCCCAAGGGCACACTGACCACCATCCTGGGGCCCAGCGGCTGCGGCAAGACGACCACGCTGCGCATGATTGCCGGGCTCGATGCACCCACCAGCGGCCAGATCTTCATCGACGGCCAGGACGTCACCACGTTGGGCCCGGCCGAGCGCAACGTGAGCATGGTGTTCCAGAGCTACGCCCTCTTTCCGCACATGAACGTGCTGGGCAACGTGATGTACGGTCTGGACGTGTCGGGGGTGGAGAAGACCGAAGCCACGCGGCGCGCCCACGCGGCGATGGAAACCGTGGGCCTCACCGGCTTCGACACCCGGCTGCCCAGTGAACTCAGCGGGGGCCAGCAGCAGCGCGTGGCGGTGGCGCGCAGCCTGGTGCTGGAGCCCAGCGTGCTGCTGTTCGACGAACCGCTGTCGAACCTGGACGCACGGCTGCGCCGCAGCATGCGCGAAGAAATCCGCAGCCTGCAGCAGCGCCTGAAACTGACCGTGGCCTACGTGACACACGACCAGAGCGAGGCGCTGGCCGTCAGCGACCAGATCATCATCATGAACGCGGGGCTCATTGCACAGGCGGGCACACCGCAAGGGCTGTACGCCCACCCCAACAGCGCTTTCGTGGCCGGCTTCATGGGCGAGGCCATGCTGTTCGACGCCAGCGCGGGTAACGACGGCAGCGTGGTGCTGGGCCCGCTGCGGCTGCGGCCCGCGCGGTGCCCGGCAGCGGGCGCGGTGAAGGTGGCCGTGCGGCCCGAGGCCTGGCAGGTGCATGCTGCCAGCAGCGGCGCCCTGCCCGGCCTGTTGCACGGCGAACTCGTGAAACGCGCTTACCTGGGCAGCTTTCAGGAATTGACGGTGCGCACCGTGCTGGGCGAGATCTTCGTCGTCAGCCCCGACACCACCCTCAACTGGACGGTGGGCGACACCCTGAGCCTGAGCCTGCACGACACCGGCGTGTCGGTCGTGGCGGCATAACACCGCTGCACCTGCAGCTCAGCCGGGTCGGCAGCGCCGCTGCAGCCCGCCTTCGGAGGTGGCCGGCAGGCTGATCCGGATATGGCGCCCGAGCGTGGTCAGAACGGCAGGCTGCCGCGCTGGTCGCGCCAGCGCAACACCACGGCCTTGGGCGTGATGCGTTCCACCAGCACGCCGTCGGCCGTGGTCTCGCCTTCGCGAACCAGCTGACCACCGAGGATCACAAAACGCGCCGAGGCGCTGTCTGACCACACCGAGCCGCCCACGGCCAGTGGCGGCCAGTCGCGCCGCTGCTCGGCCGTCAGCGGCGCTGGCAGCGCTGCAGGTGGCGTCGCTCCCGCGGCAGGTACCACGGGCGTGCGAGCCAGAGGAGCGGTGCTCGCGGTTGCAGCTTCTTGCCCTGCAGGCACCGGCGACTGTGCTGGCGACTGTGCAGGCGAGTGCACGGCCTGCGCACTGGGGCCTGCCTCGGACGCTGCAGCCCGCGGCGCAGCAGCTGCTGGCGGTGTGGCGGATGAACGCCCGGCAGGCAACGCTGCCGCGGACGTGACGGTCGCGGATGGCGCAACGGCGCCTCCCGCCGTCACGTTCCGGGTGACCAGGGTGGGCGCCGGCGGCGGCGCTGCAACCACCACCAGAGGCGGCGGCTGCGGCGCAGGTGCTGCGGCCACCCCTGCAGGCAAGACAGTGGGCGGCGCGGCAGGCAACGCGGTGGGCGCTGCGGCCACCGCCGGCTGCGCTGGGCTGGGGCTGCGTGTCAGCAGCAGAAAAGGCACCAGCAGCAGCACCACCACGCCCGCGCCGGCCAGCGCCCACACCCACGCGGGGCGGCCGGACGGCGTGCCAGACGCCGGCCGCATGCGCTGGGTGGCGCCCAGGCCCGGCTGGGCATGCAGACCAGGCACCTGGCCCCGTTCACGTTCGGCTTGTGCGCGGCGCAGGGCATCGAGGATGTAGGACATGGTGGTTCAGCGCTCCGGGTTCGCGGGCAGCGTGGGCTCGGCCGCACCACTGCGGCGGTTCAGCTGCATCAGGGTGACGGGCAAACCAGCAGCGTCATTGGGCAGGCCTTGAGCCACCTGCAGCACCCGCAAGCGTTCACGCAGCTGGGCCGCTGAAGGCTCGGCAACCCCGGCAGCGCGGTCGGGCAGCCGTTGTGCGACCCAACTGCGGACGGCGGCATCGTTCAGGTTGTCGCGGCTGCCGCTCCAGCTTGGCGGCGTGCGCCACAGCGTGCTGAACTCGCCTCGCCACACGCCAGCCAGCTCGGGCAGCGTGAGGCTGAAGCGCCGCGCGCCCACCTGCAGCGTGGCACGTTCGTCGTCCAGCGCCACCAGCAGCGCGTGCACGGTGGCGCTCTGCGGCGTGCGCAGCGCCACCAGCCCCGGCCGCGCCAGCTGGCGCACCAGGGTCAGGCCGCCGCTGGCGCTGTTGAAACACGCCAGCCCCGCCTGCGGCACCAGCTGGCAAGGGTCGCCGTCGCCGACCGCGACGTTCCAGCGCAGGGCCAGATCGCGCCAGGCCGGTGCGGCGGTGCTGGACGCACTGCGCAGCAGCGCCTGCACATCGGTGCTGGTGCCCGCAGGCAGCGCCGGCCGCGATGCCGAACCGGCGGCACCGCCCGCCCCGGCCGCAGCCCCCGGGTTGGCCGCCATGGGCGCCGACGCCGCAGGGCTGGCGTGGCGCCCGGCTGTCATGCCTGGAGCACCCGGGCCCAGCCACCACAACAGCAGCAGCAGCATCGACAACCCCGCCGCCAGTGCCGCCGCCAGCGCCCACACCATGCGCGGCCGCCACCAGGCCGGGGCAGACAGCACCGCCGCCGGGCTCGCAACCCGGCCCCCGCTGCCAAACACCTCTTGCGCCGCCTGCTCCACCACGTCGCGCGTGGCCACCTGCAGCCCTTGGCCATAAGCGCCCAGCAGCGCGCGGTCGGCCAGCAGGTTGATGCGCCGCGGCACACCGCCGCTGATGCGGTGCAGCGCCGCCAAAGCGCCTGGATCAAAAGGCAGCGCCGAGTTGGGCCCGGCCACGGCCAGCCGGTGGCGGATGTACAGCGGTGTTTCGTCGGCCGCCAGCGCGTCGAGGTGATAGCGCGCAATCACGCGCTGTGCCAGTTGCTCCAGTTCAGGCCGCGCCAGCATGTCGCGCAATTCCGGCTGGCCGATCAGGATGATCTGCAGCAGCTTGCGCTCGGAGGTTTCCAGATTGGTCAGCAGGCGCAACTGCTCCAGCACTTCGGCGCTGAGACTTTGCGCTTCGTCGATGACCAGCACCGCCTGCCGGCCCCGCGCGTGGCCTTCGAGCAAGAAGCTGTTCAGCGCGTCGACCTGCTCCTTGATGGTGAGCTGGCTGCCGTCGGCGGGCGTGGGCAGCATGACACCGAACTCGTCGCACACGGTGCGCAACAGTTCCGGCACCGTGAGCTTGGGGTTGAAGATGTAGGCCACGGTGCAGGTGGCTGGCACCTGTTCCAGGAAACCGCGGCACACCGTCGTCTTGCCGGCGCCAATTTCACCCGTCAGCAAGACAAAACCACCGCCTGCGGACAAGCCATACAGCAAATGCGCCAGTGCCTCGCGGTGGCGCTCGCTCATGAAGAGAAAGCGCGGGTCGGGTGCGATGGAAAACGGCTCTTGCGTGAGGCCGAAGAAGGGCGCGTACATGCCGCGGAGGATAACGACCCCTGGGCGCTGTTTCAGCCGACCTGGCGTGGGCGCTGCGCCAAAATGTTCTGAACGCCCGATCGGCTCAAGACGGAGGACACCACCAGCTGGCCTTGGGCGACGGGTTCACGGGCCCACCAGCGACTCCCGGCTGCTTGCAGTCCCCCGCATTGGCACACGCACGCTGACGGCATGGGCCACGCCTTCGCGTCCACGCACCATCAACTGGCCGCCCAAGGTGGCGGCCAGTGCCCGCGCCTTCACCAGCAGGGGATCTGCCGTTTCTGCGTCACTGGCGAGAGGGACCGTCACGCTCACGGCCAACTGCAGCTCGGGGAGGCCGTTGTCCGGCGTGGCACTGCCGGCTTTGAAGGCCACACGCCCCTGGGCGCCTTGCGGCGCAACCTGATCCAGGGCGCGGGACAAGAGCAGGTCCAGCAGCTGGGACAGGCGCACCGGGTCGCTGTGCATGCGGGTGGGCAGCGCCTCGTCCAGCGACCACATCAGCCTTTGACCCCGGGACTCGGCCAGCCGATGGTGCGGCAGCACCACGGATTCCAGCAACGGCTCCAGCTGGAAGTCACACGGTCCGTCGGCAGCGGCAGCGTGCACTGGCATGGGCGTGGGGATGACGGGCGAGCCGATCGAAGGGCTGAAACCGGAGTGCTTTGCAGCGCTGTCCGGCGCATCGCGAGCCTCTTGCTCCAAGTCGGTTTGCGCCAGAAGACCGATGTCGATGTCCAGCGGCGCGGCGCCGTCTCGCACCGATGAAGCGGGGCCCGCAACGGCCGGCAGTGTTGTCGCGCGGCTGCGGCGCGACAAGCGCCAGCCACACCAGGCCAACAGCCCGGCCAGCAACGCCACCAGCACGGCCAGGGCAGCCGGCAGCAAGGGGTTCTGCCACCACGTTCGGCTTGGCAGCGGCTCATGCACCAGCCAGCGCTGCAGCGAACGTTGCCGCTCGGCGGCATCGATGTCGGCCAGCGCGGCGTCCAGCACCGGCAGCAGGCGACGCTGGTCGTCGGCCACCGCCACGCGGTAGCGCGCCGCAAACGCGGCCACGTCGCCCAGCACGCGCAAGCCGTTTCCGGCAGCGCCCGCCAGTTGCTGCTGCACCAGCGGCTTGATGTCCATCGCCACATCGGCGGCACCCTGTTGCACCAGCGCCAGCGCGGCAGCGCCATCGGCGGCATCGACCACCTGGATGCCCGGGTGCAGCCGCTGCACTTCACCGCGCAATGGGTGTGTGACGGCCAGCGCCAGGCGGCGGCCGCGAAGCGTTTCCAGGCCCCAGTACAGCGGCCCGGTGTCTGCACCCACCAGCAGCTGCGGCAGTTCCAGCCATGGCAGTGAAAACTGCAGGCCTCGCGCGCGCTCGGGCGAGTGTTCCAGCAAGGGCACTGCGTCGATGCGCCCGCCTCGCAGGGCTTCGAGCATCGCGGCCTCGGTATCGAAAGGCTTCAGTGTCAACACCAGCCCCAAGCGCTGCACCAGTTCCTGCACCGTGTCGGCGGCCGCACCCACGTGGCGCCCCTGTGCGTCCAGCCCACTCAACGCCGCAGCAAGCTGCGTCGGGTCGGTCTTGACCACCCCCACGCGCCACAGGCTGTGATAGGCCAGCGGCTGGCGCTCTGTGGCGTCGGCGCTCAGCGCGTAGGGCGCCTTCAGCAGACGGTCCATCACGGCCGTGTCAGCGCCCGCCACATCGGCCGGCATCGCCAGCGGCGCGCGCAACTGCGCCCCTGCCTGCTGTGCAGCGTGCAGCACAGCCTTGTGAGGCATCGCCGTGGCGCGCCAGGCGGTCATGGCCTTGTTCAGCGCTGGCAGCAATGCCGCCTGCTCGTCGCGCAGCACCAGATGGCGGTGGCCCGCGCTGCCGGGCCAGACCTGTCGCAGTTCCAGGCCCGGCAGCGCGGTCTGCCGCATCACGCCCAGCAGCGGCAGCAAGCTGCCGACACACGCATCGGCGCGCCGGTCCAGCACCGCCTGCAGCGCCTGCGCCGCCGTGCTGGCCGGCAGCAGGGTCGCGCCGGGGTAATGGCGGCGCAGGCGGTCGGCGGCCGCGGCGTCGGTGTTGCCGCCATGCGCGATGCGCGCGCTGTCCAGTGGCACCAGACGCTGCTCACGCAGCGCCAGCCACGCCAGCGGCTGCGCACCGGCGCCCAGGCTGTAGACCAGACCGGGTGGCGGCCCGGCCGTCGGCGCCGCCGCAGCCAGCACGATGTCGGCGCGGCCATCCCGCAGCGCCTGCAGCGCGGCCGCTTCATCGGCGAACACCACGGGCGTGACGTTCAGGCCCAACACCTGCGCCACCGACAGCAGCCACTGCACCTGCGAGCCCTGCACCTCGCCACCCGGCTGCACGTTCACGTGCGCTGGCACGCCCGCTCGCGGCACGGCAACCCGCAGCGGCGGCGCGGCGCCAGCGGCCGCCAAGTCCTGGGAGCTGAAGATCGACGCGGGCAGCCAAGACGGGGCAGGGTCGGCCAAGGCCTCGAAGCGCGGCACAGAGGGGACGAAAGGGTCTGGCGCTCCGGGTGCAGCGGACGACGCGCCAGCCAACGGCGGTGCTACCAGCGTCAGCGCCAGCGCCGTCGGCAGCGACAGCGACAGCGACAGGGACAGTGCCAGAGACAGCCAAATGGCCATCCTGAAGGCTGTCATGAAGCCCCGCGCCAGCCGCAGCAGCCGCGCCAGGGCGCCAAAGCCGCCAGCACCGGGCCAAATGGCCTGACCCTCTTCAAGGCATCCGCTCCAGCGGGTCCCGGACGCCACAAGCCAGCCCGATGTCAGCCGCGCTGGCGCCAGTAGTCGCGGTGCAGCGCCGCGATTTCCTCTTCCACCTCGGGCACCGGTCCAACGATCTGCACCGCCTTCTGGCCTGCGCCAAACACCTGCCGGCAGGGCAGGTTGAGCGTCTGGTTGTGCGGGTGGTCGCCGGTGATGGCCAGCAGCCGCTCTTCGCTCATGCCGTAGACCAGGCGGCCGATGTGGGCCCAATACTGCGTGCCGGCGCACATGGCGCAGGGCTCGACAGTGGTGACCAGCGTGCAGGCCCACAGCGTGGCCGCGTCCCAGCGTGCAGCCGCAGCGCGTGCCAGCACGGACTCGGCGTGGTTGACGCTGTCGACATTGCCCTGCTCCAGCCAGACGCGGTCGCCCTGCGGGCCGATGAGCACCGCGCCAAAGGGGTGGTGCCCCTGCTGCAGGGAACGCTGCGCCACCACGTTGGCCGCGCGCAGCGCAGCCACCACCTGTTCGTGCGTCAGCGCGTTCAAGCGGCGCCCTGGGAGCCGCGATGCGCCCAGCCCGTGGTCCGCATTTCAACCCAGCTGAAGAGTTCGTACATCACCATTGCCATGGCCCCGATGGTAACCAGCCCGGCGAAGGCCAGCGACAGGCGCTGCTGGCTGCCGGCGGTCTGGATGAGATTGCCGATGCCGCTGTCGCCAGCGGTCATCTCGGCCATCACGGTGCCGACGAAGGCCAGCGTGATGGCGATCTTCAGCGAACCATAGAAATACGGCATCGAGCGCGGCAGCCCCACCTTCACCAGCACGTCCCAGCGCTTGGCGCCCAGCACCCGCAACACGTCTTCGAGTTCAGGCTCCAGCGTGGCCAGGCCAGTGGCGATGTTCACCGTGATGGGGAAGAAGCTGATCATGAAGGCGGTCAGGATGCCCGGCCCCAGGCCGATGCCGAACCACACCACCAGGATGGGCACGACGGCGATCTTGGGAATGGAGTTGAAGCCCACCATCAACGGGTACAGCGCGGTGTAGACGAGCCGGCTGCTGCCGATCAGGAAGCCCAGCATCACGCCCACCACGATGCTCAGCGCGAAGCCCACCATCGTGACCCAGAAGGTGCGCCAGGCGGCCTGCAGCAACGGGCCCGAGAATTCGGCAAACTGCTTGGCGATTTCCCAGGGGCTGGGGCAGATGTACTCCGCAACGTCGAACAGCACCACCAGCAGCTGCCACAGCAACAGGAAGGCCACGCCCAGCACCACCGGCGACCAGCGCTCCAGGGTTTTCGAGATCTTCATTGCGGCACCCCCACACCCGTTTTTCTCATGGCCCCGATATGCCCGCGCAGTTCGTGCACGATGTCAGTGAATTTTGGCGTGTAGGTGATTTCGAGGTCGCGCGGACGAGGCAGATCGATCTCGCGCTTGACGACAAAGCGCCCCGGGCTCCTGCTCATGCAGTACACGGTGTCGGCCAGGAACACGCTCTCGCGCAGGTCGTGCGTGACCAGGATCACGTTGAACTTCTTCGCCGCATGCAGGTCGCGCAGCGCGCACCACAGCTCCTCGCGCGTGAAGGCGTCCAGCGCGCCAAAAGGCTCGTCCAGCAGCAGCATCTGAGGTTCATGCACCAGCGCGCGGCAGATGCTGGCACGCTGCTGCATGCCGCCCGACAGTTGCCAGGGGAACTTGTCTTCATAGCCGCGCAGGCCCACGCTTTGCAGCAGTTCGCGCGCCCGCGCTTCGTATTCCTTGCGCTTGCTGCGGAAGCTGCTGCGATAGGGTTCGACGATTTCCAGCGGCAGCAGCACGTTGTCCACCGTGGTACGCCACGGCAGCAGGCTGGGCGCCTGGAAGGCCATGCCGCTGATCTTCAGCGGGCCGGTGACGGGCGCCCCGCCAATCGTGATGCTGCCCTTGCTGGGCATCTTCAGGCCCGTGGTGAGCTTCATGAAGGTGCTCTTGCCACAACCGCTGGGGCCGACGATGGCGATGAACTCGCCGCGACCGACCTGCAAGGAGATGTCTTCGACGGCATAGTGGCCCTGCGCCAGCAGATCGTCGTTGTAGGCCAGCCAGACGTTCTTGAAGTCGACAAAAGGTGGTGCGGTGGATGTGGTTTGCATGGATGTCAGCCGGTGCTGCGCGGAGCCCGCGTTTGAAGTTGATTCATGAGGGTCCTGAAGGCTTCGGAGTAGATCTCCGGAGCATCGCTGTGCAGCCGGCTGTGCGTGCCACCGGGTATCTCGACCCAGCGCACACCGGCCGGGGCCGCATCACGCAGTTGCCGGCCCAGAGCGATGGGCACGGTGGTGTCGGCCGCGCCGTGCAACATCAGCAGCGGCGCCTTGACGTTGCCGATGCGGGTGAGGGAGTCGAATTGGAGTGACGTGACCCAGCTGACCACACGCCCAAACCAACCCGACGCCGCGGCCACGTCGGGCATGCGCGTGAAGGTGCTCTCGAGCACCAGCGCGCCAATGTCGCCGGCCTGCAGGCCGGCCGCCAGCCGCACGGCCACCGCGCCCCCCATCGAATGGCCGTAAACCACACGCAGCGCCGCGACGGGTTGGCGCCGTTGCAGTTCAGCCCATGCGACCGCGGCGTCGGCCGTGATGGTGGCTTCGTCGGGCACGATGGCCGTGCTGTCGCCCCAGCCGCGGTAGTCCACTGCCAGCACGGCGAACCCGAGCGCACGCAAGGCATCGATCTTGGGCAGGTTCTGATACAGGTTGCGAAAGGTGCCGTGCAGATACAGCAGCGTGGGCGCGCGGGCATCGGCCTGCGGCAGCCACCACAGTGCGACATGCTCTGCGCTGCCGTCGGCAGCGGTCACCGGCACCAGCCAGCGCTGGTCACCGGCCTTGAAGAGCTGATCGTCAGCCGCCAGCCGCGGGGGGCGGCCCGGTGTCGGGCGCAGCGCCAGCTGGCTTTCCTTGCCGACCAGCCAGGCGCAGCCCGTGATGGGCAGACAGCCGGCGCCCGAAAAGATCACCATGCCCGACTTCAGCAGGCCGCGGCGCGAGACCGGCAACGGGCGCGCCGTGGCGCACGCGGCCATCGGCTCCGCGTGCGCCACGCGCGTTGGCGGTGCTGCGACAATTCCGGCCATGCTGTTCATCACCACCCGGGCCTCAGCGGCCGCCATGCTGGCCCTTTCTTGCGCAGGCACCGTGCACGCCCAGGAAAACAACAAGCCCACCACCCCCCGCGTCACCGGCGACGCCCCTGCAGCGCCCGAGGGCCCCGGCCTGATCGTGCGCAACTGGCGCAGCGCCACGGACTGGCAGGCCTGGCAGGACACCGGCCACTGGCGCTTCGTGATCTCGCCCTTTTCGCATCACTTCCGTTACAGCGCCGAACACCGCTACGTGTGGGCCATCGGCATGGAAAGGCAGCGTGGCGACAACTGGATTGCCGGCGCATCGTTCTTCAGAAATTCTTTCGGCCAACCCAGCAGCTATCTCTACGTGGGCAAGCGCTTTCCGTCGCTGTTTGACCAGCCGCAGTTGTTCGGCCAGTTTTCGGCCGGCATGATGTATGGCTACCGAGGCGCCTACCAGAGCAAGGTGCCGGCCAACTACAAAGGGTTTTCGCCCGGCGCACTGGTGTCGATGGGCTGGCAGTTCACGCCACGCGTCGCAGCCACGGTCCATATGCTGGGCGACGCCGGCATGATGATGCAGTTGTCGTACGAACTGCACTGAGCCGGCGCGCCGCGGCAGCCACGCCATGCAGCGGGCAGGCCAGACAACGGGGCCCGCCCAAATGCCGGCGCCAGCTGCCACGCTTTACTTCTTGCCTGCGGGCGGCAGCACGTTGAGTTCGTTCTTGCCGGGCAGGTACTGCCCCGTCCACACCGCGTTGGGGTCGATGCGGGTCTTGGTGGCGAAGGCATCCGACACCTGGCTGGCCATCAGTGCCAGCCGGCCGGGCACCACCTGACCAAAGCCTTCGGCACGGGCGTCCGGGCTGGCTACCACGGCATCGATGGCCATGCGCAGGCGGCGCTTTTCAAGGTCGACGTTGATGATGCCGTCGCGCGCCTTGACGTACTCGATGGCCGGGTCGGGGTTGGCCATCACTTCCTTCGCGCCCTTGGCGAAGGCGCTCAGGAAGGCTTTCACGGCTGCCGGGTTTTCCTTCAGCATCTTCGGGCTGGCGATGATGACGTTGCCATACATCTTCACGCCGTGGGCCGGGTAGGGCAGCACGACGATGTCCTCGGTCTTCACGCCACGTGCTTCCAGGTTCAACAGCGACGTGAACGAAAAACCGGTGATGGCTTCGATGTCGCCACGCACGAGCATGGTTTCGCGCAACGGCGGGTCCATGCTGGTCCAGGCCACATTGGTGATGCCGTTGGCCTTGGCGAAGATCGGGAAGGCCTTGCGTCCGGCGTCGAAACCGGGCGCGCCGAGCTTCTTGCCCGACAGATCCGAGGGCTTGGTGATGCCGCTCTTCTTCAGCGCCAGCACCGCCGCCGGGGTGTTGTTGTAGACCATCATCACTGCCACTGGCTTGTTCGGTGCGTCGGGGTTGTTGGCGTGGAACTCCATCAGCGCCGCCATGTCGGCAAAGCCCATGTCGTAGGAGCCGCTGGCAACCCGCGTGACGGTGCCGCCGCTGCCGTTGCCGGCGTCGATGGTGACGTCGAGGCCGGCGGCCTTGTAGTAACCCTGCGCCTGCGACGCCAGGAACAGCGCCGCGGGGCCTTCAAAGCGCCAGTCGAGCTGGAACTTGATGGGCGTCTGCGCCAGCGCCAGCGTGGGGGCCGTCAGCAGCGCGGCGATGGTGACCAGCGAGCGCCGCTTGAAGAAGTTCAAAAACGTGGACATCAAAGGCTCCGTACAGGGAAGTGGGAATGCGGGTTGAATGGCAGACAGGGTGATTCTGCAAGTTTCGTGCACAGTCCAGTCTCGGTGCTTGCACCAAAGAGAGGCGCCACAACGTGCGCGCGCCCCACCAGCGGGCAAGACCGCGCCGCCGGCCTTGCCATGGCCCGGCGCCTCATGGCGCCAGCAGGTCCAGCAGCGTGCGTGCCACCACCCGTGTAGCGCCTTTCAGGTCGTCCAGCACCAGGTGTTCGTCGGCGCGCTTGGCATTGCTCTCCAGCACCGTGCGCGGGCCGGCGCCATAGATCACCGCGGGCACGCCGTGGGCGCCATACAGGCGCACGTCGGTGTACAGCGGCGTGCCCGAGGTCGGGATCTCGCAACCAAACACCACCCGGCCGTGTTTCTGGATCGCGCCCACCAACGGCGCGTGGCCAGGCAGCGGCTTCAGCGGGCCAGCCAGCAGCAAGCGCTTGATCTCGACGCGCACGCCAGACGAGCCGGCCACGCTGTGCTCGATGAGCGCGCACACCTCGGCCTCCACGGCCTGCATGTCTTCTTCCGGGATCATGCGGCGGTCAAGCTTGAGCACCACCTTGCCCGGCACCACGTTGGTGTTGCTGCCGCCTTCGATGCGGCCAACGTTCAAATACGGGTGCGTGATGCCCACCACCGACGACTGGCGAGAGCGCAGCTCGTCGTTGTACGCGTACAGCGCGGTCAGCAGCCGGTTTGCGGCCTGCAGCGCGTCCACACCGGTCTCCGGGTAGGCCGCATGTGAAGCCAGGCCGTGCAGCGTCACCTCCATCTGCAGGCAGCCGCAGTGCGCCGTCACCACCTGGTAGCTGAAACCGGCTGCGATCAGCAGGTCGGGCTTGGTGAGGCCGTGGCGGAGCAGCCGGCCCGGCCCGAGCTCGCCACCGAATTCTTCGTCATAGGTGAAGTGCAGTTCCACACCGCCACGCAAGGCCACGCCAGCGGAAGCGGCCACGGCCTGCAACGCGCGCAACGCAAAGGTGTAGGTGGCGAAATCGCTCTTGCTGACGGCCGAGGCGCGGCCATAGAGTTTGCCGTCTTCGATCTCGGCGCCGTATGGCGCGTGCTGCCAGCCTTCGCCGGGCGGCACCACGTCGCCATGGGCGTTCAAGGCCACCACCGGCCCATCGGCGGCAAAGCGCTGGCGCACGATCAGGTTGGTCAGGCTTTGCAGCCCATAGGCCTGCACCTCGGCCGCCGGCACCGGGTGGGCTTCGGCCTGCAGGCCCATCTCGGCCAGCAGCTGCTGCGTGCGCTGCGCGTGCGGCGCGTTGTTGCCGGGGGGCGTGTCGGTGGGCTCCTGCACCAGCGCCTGCAGATAACGGACCTCTTCGTCGAAGTGCGCGTCCACCCAGGCGTCGAGTGCAGCGTAGAGCTTGTCCAATGGCTGCCCGCTCATGCGCCGACGAGTCCTTCGACGAGATGCTGGAAAGCCCGGACACACAGCTCGGTGTCGTCGGCGCTGATGGACTCCAGCGGGTTGTGGCTGATGCCGGCATTGGCGCCGCGCATGAACAGCATCGCCTGCGGCATGACCTCGTGCAGCTTCATCGCGTCGTGGCCGGCGCCGCTGGGCATGCGGAACACCGGCAGGCCCTGCGCCTGCACTGCGGCTGCCCAGCGCGCCTGCCAGATTGGTGCGCTGGGCGCGGCGTTGGCGGTCAGCGTCTGCTCCAGCGCGAACGACACGCCGCGCCGCTGGCAGATCTGCGCCAGCTCAGCACGCACATCGGCGGCAAGCGCATCGCGCGCCGCATTCGTGGTGGCACGCAGGTCGAGGCTGAAGTGGCAGGCCCCAGGCACCACGTTGATGCTGCCCGAGGGCACCTGCAACTGCCCCACCGTGCCCACCACGTCGGGCACCGCAGCGGCGCGTCTTTCCACGAACAACATCAGCTCGGCCACCGCACAGGCGGCATCACGGCGGCGGTCCATCGGTGTCGTGCCGGCATGGCTGGCCATGCCCTGCACCTGGCCCAGATAGCGCACGCTGCCGTTGATGGACGTCACCACACCCAGCGGCAGGTCCGCTTCGTTCAGCACCGGGCCCTGTTCGATGTGCACTTCGACAAAGCCCAGATACCGTGCCGGGTCGCGGCGCAGCGCCTGGATGGCGGCCATCGTGGCCGGCAGGCCGGCAGCGCGCATCGCGTCTTGCATGCGCACGCCATCGGCATCGGTCTGGTCGAGCCACGCCGGGTCGAAATCGCCGGTCAGCGCACCCGAGCCGAGGAAGGTGGCCTTGTAGCGTTGGCCCTCTTCTTCGGCGAAGGCCACGACCTCGATGTCGAACGGCATCCGGCGGCCGGCGCGGTGCAGCCCGCGCACCACCGCCATCGGCACCAGGATGCCCAGCCTGCCGTCGTACTTGCCGCCGTTGCGCACGGTGTCGTAGTGCGAGCCGGTGAGCAGGCGGCGCGGCTGGCCACCCATGGGCTCATCACCCTTGGGCTCACCACCCGCACGGTAGACCCCCACCACGTTGCCCACGGCGTCGACGCTGGTTTCGTCAAAGCCGCAGCCCTGCATCCATTGCTGCAACTGCGACGCCACGGCGCGGTGCGCATCGGTGAGGTAGGTCACCGTCAGCTGGCCGGCTTCCTTGAAGCCGGGGTCGCTGTGCACGGCCAGCGCTTGGGCCCAGTCCCACACCTGCTGCCCCTGCAGCGGGGTGAAACCGAACTTGTCATCTAGGCGGATCTCGGCGATGCGGTGGATGTTGCGCAGGCACTCGGCGAATTCGTAATCGGGGTGCCCGGCCAAGCGGCGCTGAAAGGTGGCGATGATCTCGGCGCGCGACAGACCCAGCCCGCGCGGGCCCCGCACGGCCAGTATGAAAGGCCAGCCAAACTTGGCGTTGTAGTCGGCGTTGAGCTGCTGGATCAGCGCAAATTCCTGCGGCGTACAGTCGGTGAGGCCGGCCTTGCCCTGCTCGTTGGTGCTTTCGGCCGTGAGCGACTGGCTCACCATCGCCTTGCCGGCCAGTTCGGGGTGGGCCTTGATCAGCCGCAGTTGCGCGTCGCGCCCTGCGTCGCGCAGCGCCAGCACCAGCGCGTGTTTCAGGTGCGCCAGCGACTGGAAAGGCCGCCGCGCCCACGTGGCCTCGGCGATCCAGGGTGAGTGTTCGTAGGTGCCGTCCAGTGCCGCGGTGAAGTCGGCCTGCGGGGCAGCGTTGAGTTGTTCCAGCGTCAGCATCTCGGCTCCAACCGTCATTCCCAGACAAACGCCGTGGCGGCGTCAAAAGGATGCACCTGGCGCCAGTGGTGGGCGATGTCGATGCGGCGCGTCACCCACACCCGGTCGTGCGCCTGCACGTAGTCCAGGAAGCGCTGCAGCGCGCGCATGCGGCCGGGGCGTCCGAGCAGCCGGCAGTGCATGCCGATGCTCATCATCGCCGGGCGCTCGTCGCCTTCTGCGTAGTGCAGGTCGAAGGCGTCTTTCAGGTACTGGTAGAAAGGCTCGCCGTGGCTGTAACCCTGCGGCAGTGCAAAACGCATGTCGTTGCAGTCCAGCGTGTAGGGCACCACCAGGTGCGGCGCCAGCTCACCGTTGCTCTTCTTCACGTGCAGCCAGAACGGCAGGTCGTCGCTGTAGCAATCGCTGTCGTAGGCAAAACCGCCATGCTCGGCCACCAGGCGGCGCGTGTTCGGGCTGTCGCGGCCGGTGTACCAGCCATGCCCGTGCACGCCCTGGCTGCGCGGGCCCGTCAGCTGCTCGATGATGCGCAGACCCTCCTGCAGGTGCGCGCGCTCGGTCGCTTCGTCGACGTTCTGGTAGTGAATCCAGCGCAAGCCATGGCAGGCGATTTCATGGCCCAGCTCGACGCAGGCGGCAGTGACCTCGGGACAGCGCTGCAGCGCCATGCTGACGCCAAACACCGTCAACGGCAGGCCGCGTTTCTCGAACTCGCGCAGGATGCGCCACACACCCACGCGCGAACCATATTCGTAGACGCTTTCCATGCTGAGATGGCGCGCCGGGAACGCCGGCGGGTTGAACATCTCGCTCAGGAACTGCTCGCTGCCAGCGTCGCCGTGCAGCACGCTGTTTTCGCCGCCCTCCTCAAAGTTCAGCACGAACTGCAGCGCCACGCGGGCGTTGCCAGGCCAACGGGCGTGGGGTGGCTGCGCGCCGTAGCCGCGCAGGTCGCGCGGGTAACGCGGGTAACGGCTGGGTGTGGGGTGGCTCTGGTTCATGTCAGTCTCAAGGCGGCAGCCAGGTCGCTGGCGCGGGGTTGCATGTGCAGGCTGCACTCGACGTTGCCGAGATGGCTTTCCATCAGGCGTGCAGCTTCGGCGCTGTCGCGCCGCTCAATGGCGTCGACGATGGACACATGTTCGCCGGCCGAATGCACCGCCGAGTGCGATGACTGGTACATCAGCGCGATCAACGAGCAGCGCGCCAGCAGGTCGGCCAGCAACTGCGCCAGCACCTCGTTGCCCAGCATGCGGGCCAGCGTGACGTGGAAGTCGGCCAGCAGCCGCGTGCGACCGGCCACGTCCACGTGCGTGACGGCTTCGTGCTCGGCGCACAGGTGCTGGCGCAACTGCGCCACCTGCGCCGCGGTGACGCTGGCGCAGAGCTGCTTCACCATCGAAGCCTCGATCAGCTTGCGCACCTCGAACACCTGACGCGCTTCTTCGACACTGGGCTCGGCGACAAAGGCGCCGCGTGCCGGTGACAGCGTGATCAGCCGGTCGCGGCTGAGCTGGTTCAGCGCCTGGCGCACCAGGGTGCGTGACACGGTGAAGAGGTCGGCAATCTGCTGTTCGGCCAGCTTGGTGCCGGGCATCAGCCGGCGCTCGACGATGGCCTCGGTGATGGACTCCACGATGCGGTGCGTGCTGCCGCCCGCCCCAGCCCGCCGGGTGGCCGCGCGGCCGGGCGACGTGGCGGCCGCCATGGCCGCACGGGCAGCTGCACCCGGTGCAGACCGGTGGTTGGCTTTGGGCTGGGCTCGCGGGGTGGCCATGGGTGGGAAAGTCCTGACAATCAAACGCGCCGGCTGGATTGACGTGTATGCGCAACTGTATACACTTTAGACGGGCCGGGCACCGGTGACAACCCCGACGCCTGCCGAGCCCGCCACGGACGCCAACGGCTGCGGCGCGTGTACTGCCCTGAAACCACCCTTGCGCCAGCCAGCGCGCCAACCAGCGACCAATCCCATGGGACACCTCAGCACCCACGTGCTCGACACCGCCAACGGCTGCCCAGCCACCGGCATGAAGGTCTGCTTGCAGCGCCTGCAAGGCGACCAGGCCATGACCATCAAGTCACTCGCGCTCAACCATGACGGTCGCGCCGACGGCCCGCTGCTGGACGCCACTGAAATGGCGGCCGGCCGCTGGCGGCTGCTGTTCGAGGTGGCGCCGTACTTCCGCAGCCGGGGCGTGCAGTTGCCCGATCCGCCCTTCATCGACACCGTGCAGCTGGACTTCGGCATCGCCGACGCGGCCGGCCATTACCACGTGCCCTTGCTGGTCAGCCCCTACAGTTACAGCACCTACCGCGGATCCTGAGCCCACGGCCCAGCCCACTGCCCAGCCCGCAACCCAGTCCGTGCGCACGCCACTTGCGGGTGGTCCGGGCTTCAACCCATTCTCCAGGAGTCATGATGAACCGTTCGCAGTCCACCCGCCCCCTGCTCATCAGCCTGGCGCGCGCGCTGCTCGGGTGCAGCGCCCTGGCGCTTTTGCCCATGGCCGCCCACGCCGCCTACCCCGAAAAGCCGCTGCGCATCGTCGTCACTTTCGCCGCCGGGGGTGCCAGCGACATCGTCGCCCGGGCCATCTCCGAGCCCTTGTCGAAGGCGCTGGGGCAGCCGGTCATCGTCGACAACAAGCCGGGCGCCGGCGGCACCATCGGCGGCCTTGAAGTGGTGCGCTCCGCACCCGATGGCTACACCTTGATGCTGAGCAATTCGACACCGCTGTCCATCGGCCCCTTCACCGTGCCCAAGCAGCCGTATGACCCGGCCAAGCAGTTCACGCACGTCGCGATGCTGGGCATTGCGCCGGTGGCCATCATGGCCAACCCGAAGACGGGTCCGGCCACGCTGAAAGACCTGGGAAAGTACACCGCAGGCGGCGCCACCAACTTCGGCAGCGGCGGCCCGGGCTCCATCGGCCACATCGTGGGCGAGATGACCAAGGACGCGATGAAGCTGTCGATGACGCACGTGCCCTACCGCGGCGGCGCGCCGATGACCACCGACCTCATCGCCGGCACCATCCCCCTGGGCATCGACGTCATCACCGCTTATGTGCCGATGATGAAGAGCGGCCAGATCAAGGGTCTGGCCGTGACGTCGCGCACGCGCTCGCCACTGGCCCCTGATGTGCCCACGGTGGTGGAACTGGGCCTGCCGCAGCTGCTGGCCGAAAACTACTTCGGCGTTTCCGGGCCCGCCGGCCTGCCCAAGGAAGTGACCGACAAGCTGGGCAAGGCGCTGGCCGACATCGTGGCCGACCCGGCCATCATCAAACGCTTCGAAGAACTGGGCATCACCACCGTGAAGATGAGCAGCGCCGAATTTGCCAGCTTCGTAGCCAAGCAGATCACCGACTGGGCGCCGGCCATCAAGGCAGCCGACGTGAAGAACTGACGCGCAACGCCAGCCCGACATCCTGAAGCGTCGCCGTGGGCGGGCTGCAACCCTTGCAGCCCTGGCGCGACACCTGTCTGAACGGCTCACAGCGCCCGCTGTGGTGAGCCCGCAGGCTGCAAGCGCCGAAGGAATCGCCACCGATGGATCTCACCTACCTGCTCGACTGGGCCAACCTGCTGCTGCGCTGGGCCCATGTGATCGTGGCCATCGCGTGGATTGGCTCGTCGTTCTACTTCGTGTTCCTGGACAACAGCCTGCTCAAGCCCGAAGACCCGGCGCTGAAAGCCAAGGGCGTGGACGGTGAGTTGTGGGCCGTGCACGGCGGCGGCTTCTACAACCCGCAGAAGTACCTGGTGGCGCCGAAGTCGCTGCCCGAGCACCTGCACTGGTTCTTCTGGGAGAGCTACAGCACCTGGCTGACGGGCTTTGCGCTCTTCACCGTGATGTACCTGTTCAATGCCAGCAACTTTCTCATCGACAAGAACGTCTATGACTGGTCGCCCGGCGCTGCGGTGGCTGCGGCGCTGGCCTTCCTGGCGGGGTTCTGGGTGGTCTATGACCTGATCTGCCGTCTTGTCGGTGAAAGGTCGGTGGGCGAAAGGGACCGCAAGGTGGGCGGCGACAGCCTGGTGGCCGTGCTGGTGCTGGTGTACGTGGTGGCCGCGTCCTGGGCCGCTTGCCAGGTGTTCGCCGGCCGTGCCGCCTTCCTGATGACGGGCGCGATGATGGCCACCGCGATGAGCGCCAACGTCTTCTTCTGGATCATCCCGGGCCAGAAGACCGTCATCGCGCAGATGAAGGCCGGCCAGCCCGTTGAAGCCATCCACGGCCAACGCGCCAAGCAGCGCAGCGTGCACAACACCTACCTCACGCTGCCGGTGCTGATTGCGATGCTGTCCAACCACTACGGCTGGCTCTACCAAGCGCGGCACAACTGGCTGGTGCTGGTGCTGCTGATGCTGGCCGGTGCGCTGATCCGGCACAGCTTCGTGGTGCGCCACAAGGCATTGGTCATGGGCAAGCGGGTGCCCTGGGAATGGGCCGCGGGCGGCACCGCCGTGCTGTTGGGACTGGCCCTATGGCTGGCACCGGCGCCGCGGCCCTCGGCCGCGGCCGCCGCGCCGGTGGGTTACACCGAGGTGCGCGCCGTGCTCGACCAGCGCTGCGCGATGTGCCACAACGCGGCGGTGCAGCAGAAGAACGTGGCCCTGCACACGCCCGAACTGCTGAAGCACCACGCCCAGAACGTGTACCAGCAAAGCGTGGTGCTCAAGCTGATGCCCATGAACAACGCGACGCAGATCACCGACGCCGAGCGCTCGATCATCCAGCGCTGGTTCGAGGGCGGCGCGCCGGTGCAATGACCGGCCCTCTCGCCCTTTCAACGAGAGGAAACAAGCAAACCCGATGACCACCACACTGCTGCTCAAGAACGCCCATCTGCTGGTGACGATGGATGCGGGCCGGCGTGAAATCAGCGACGGCGGCGTCTTCGCCCGCGACGGCGTGATCGAGGCTGTGGGAGCAAGCGGCAGCCTGCCCGCCACGGCCGACGTGGTGATCGATGGGCGCGACCAGATCGTGATTCCGGGCCTGGTGAACACGCATCACCACATGGTCCAGACGCTGACGCGCGCTGTCGCACAGGACCACGAACTCTTCGGCTGGCTGCAGACGCTGTACCCGCTGTGGGCGCGCCTGACGCCCGAGATGCTGCACACCAGCACGCAGCTGGCGCTGGCCGAACTGCTGCTGTCGGGCTGCACCACCAGCAGCGACCACCTGTACCTGTTCCCGAACGGCTGCACGCTGGACGACACGCTGCACGCGGCCCGCAGCGTGGGCATGCGCTTTCATGCCGCCCGCGGCGCCATGAGCGTCGGCCAGAGCCAGGGTGGCCTGCCTCCCGATGCGGTGGTCGAGAGCGAGCCCGCGATCCTGCACGACACGCAGCGCCTGATCGAACAGCACCACCAGCGCGAACGTTTTGCGATGCAGCGCATCGTGGTGGCCCCATGCAGCCCTTTTTCCGTCAGCCGCGGCCTGATGCGCGACGCTGCGGTGCTGGCACGCGAGCATGGCGTGCACCTGCACACGCACCTGGCTGAAAACGACAACGACATCGCCTACACGCGCGAGAAGTTCAACTGCACGCCGGCCGAATACGCCGAACAGCTGGGCTGGCTGGGCCCTGACGTGTGGCACGCGCACTGCGTGAAGTTCGACGCAGCGGGCATCCGCCTGTTCGCGCAGACCGGCACCGGCGTGGCGCACTGCCCGGGCAGCAACATGCGGCTGGGCAGCGGCGTGGCCCCCATCCGCGCGCTGCGCGATGCCGGTGTGCCGGTGGCGCTGGCCGTGGATGGCTCGGCCAGCAACGACAGCGGCCACCTGCTGGCCGAAGCGCGGCTGGGCCTGCTGCTGCAGCGCGTGGCCTTCGGCGCTACCGCCATGGGGGCGCGGGAGATGCTGGAGATCGCCACGCTGGGCGGTGCCCGCGTGCTGGGGCGCGACGACATTGGCGCGCTGGCGCCCGGCATGGCCTGCGACCTCGCCTGCTACGGCCTGGACGAACTGGCGCTGGCCGGCGCCGACCACGACCCGGTGGGTGCCTTGCTGTTCTGCCACAGCGTGAATGCGCGCCATGTGGTGGTGCAGGGCCGCGTGCTGGTGCGTGACGGCCAGATCACGGTCCTGGAACTGCCACGACTGGTGCAGCAGCACCGGCAACTGGCGCGGCAGCTCGTGCAGGGCTGATCCTCATCCGTACGCGTGCGCGCGGCGCGCACAATGCCTGTTCTTCGCCCCCTTTTCACTGTTCTGGAGACCCACCCATGCTCGGCCAAATGATGCAGCAGCCGCTGATGATCTCGTCGTTCATCACCCACGCCGAACGCCACCACGCCGAGCGCGAAGTGGTGTCGCGCCGCGTCGAAGGCGACATCCACCGCACCAACTACCGCGAGATCGCGCAACGGTCACGCCAGGCGGCGCAGGCGCTGGGCGCCTTGGGCGTGAAGCCGGGCGACCGCGTGGCCACGCTGGCCTGGAACGGTTACCGCCACATGGAGTTGTACTTCGGCGTCAGCTGCTCGGGTGCCGTGCTGCACACGCTGAACCCGCGCCTGCACCCGGACCAGGTGGTCTACATCGCCGACCATGCCGAAGACCAGGTGGTGCTGTTCGACCTCACTTTCCTGCCACTGGTCCAGGCCGTGGCTGGCCGCACCAAGACCGTCAAGCACTGGGTGCTGATGACCGACCGCGCGCATATGCCGAAAGAGTCGCCGGCCGACCCCAAGGTGCCTAACCTGCTGTGTTATGAAGATCTGCTGGCCGCACAGGACGGCCGCTACGAGTGGCCGGTGTTCGACGAAAACACCGCCAGCAGCCTGTGCTACACCAGCGGCACCACCGGCAACCCCAAGGGCGTGCTGTACAGCCACCGCTCCACCGTGTTGCACGCGATGGCCGGCGCCACGCCCGACTGCCTGGACTGCCGCGCCACCGACGTCGTGCTGCCGGTGGTGCCGATGTTCCACGTCAACAGCTGGGGCCTGGTCTACATCGCACCGATGACCGGTGCCAAGCTGGTGCTGCCGGGCGCAGGCCTGGACGGCAAGAGCCTGTACGAACTGTTCGAAAGCGAAGGCGTCACCATCTCGGCCGGCGTGCCCACTGTCTGGCAGGGCCTGCTGGGTTATGTGGACGCCGGCGGCCTGAAGTTCAGCACCATGCGGCGCAGCGTCATCGGTGGCTCGGCGTGCCCGCCAGCGATGATCCGAAAGTTCCGCGACGACTACAACGTGCACGTGGTGCACGCCTGGGGCATGACCGAGATGAGCCCCATCGGTACCGCCGCCGCCTTCAAGGCGCAGCACTCCACGCAGGACGGTGAACAGCGCCTGGCGGTGATGGCAAGCCAGGGTCGAGCGGTGTTTGGCGTGGACATGAAGATCGTGACCGAAGACGGCAAGGAACTGCCCTGGGACGGCCAGGCCACCGGCGACCTGCATGTGCGCGGGCCGTGGATCATCGACCGCTACTTCAAGAACGAGGGAGGCAACCCCTTGCGCGACGGCTGGTTCCCCACCGGCGACGTGGCCAAGATCACGGCCGAAGGCTACATGGTCATCACCGACCGCAGCAAGGACGTCATCAAGTCGGGCGGCGAATGGATCGGCAGCATCGACCTCGAAAACATCGCGATGGCGCACCCCGCGGTGGCCATGGCGGCCTGCATCGCGGCCCGCCACCCGAAATGGGACGAACGGCCGCTGCTGGTGGTGATGAAGAAGCCGGGCATGGAGGTCACGCGCGACGAACTGATCGCCTTCTATGACGGCAAGATCGCCAAGTGGTGGACGCCTGACGACGTGGTGTTCGTCGACAGCATCCCGCTGGGCGCCACCGGCAAGATGCAGAAGATCAAGCTGCGCGAGCAGTTCAAGAACCACGTGCTTCCCACGGCCTGAGCGGCCGCTGCGGCCGCTGCGGCCGCAGCGATGGTGGCGGCCTCGGTCGCAGGGTGCCCTGCACGTGCGCCTGTCAAGCGCGCATGAACAACGGCCACAGCAGCACGGCCCAGGTGAAGGCCGCGAACAGCAGGCACAGCATCACGGCCGCACTGCCCAGGTCCTTGGCCCGGCCCAGCAACGGGTGGTGCTCGGTCGACAGCGCATCGGCCAGCGCCTCGATGGCCGAGTTCAGCAGTTCCACCACCCACACCAGCACCACGCTGCCCACCAGCAGCAGCGTCTGCACGCGGCCCGGGTGCAGCCACAGTGCCAGGGCGACCATCGGCAGTCCCAGTGCCAGCTCTTGCCGGAACGCCGCTTCGTGCCGAAACGCAGCACGCAGACCCGAGGCCGAGTAGCGCAGGGCGCCCAGCAGCCGCGCCGGGCCGCCGTGGCTCTTCTGCGGCGCATGCAGCGGCTTGTCGGGTGCGGGGGGCGGTGTGTTCATGGTGATTTGCGGATGGTGCTGGCGGGCAGCGAAAGAGCGTGAATGGAGAAACTGCCGGGGGGCGGTGGAAAGGGGCAGTGAACAGAGGGCAATGAGCAAGTGGCAAGGAGCAAGTGGCAGTGAGCAAGTGGCAGTGAGCAAGTGGCCATGAGCAAGTGCAGCGAGCAGGTGCATCCGGGCGTCGAAACCGGCAGGCCAGGCACCCGTTGCAGGCCCTCAAAGGCGCTGGGTAAGGGAGACCCGAAGTACTGCACCTGCTGCAGGTGCCGCCGCTCGGCATCGGCGCCGCTGCCAGCAGCGGCACTCTCCAATCGCCGCAAACGGGCAGCAACACCTTCGCGCCGCACAGTAACGGTAGCATCGCCGGCCGCAGCCCGTCTCCAGCTGGTCCCCAGCTGCAACGGGCCCCATCCCGTCCGAGGGCTGCTTTGCCCTCGGTTCAACCGTAGACGATGCAACCTGCCCGCGACAAGTCTGTACAGGCCATGACGGCTCGCCCCTGGCCGCCAGGGGGCTGGCGCCTGTTTGCCAGCGCCGAGTCGCTGATCATCGGCTGCAGCCTGTTCTGGGCCCTGGCCGCGAACCCGTCGTTCATCGGCGCTGCGCTGCAGGGTCAGGCGCTGGCGTCCAGCGGCACCTGGGGCCAGGGCCTGGCGCTGGTGGGCATGCTCACCGGGGCCCACATCGTGGTGCTGGTGGTGCTGGGCCTGCTGACGCCGGGGGCTTCGCTGAAGTGGCTGCTCGGCCTGATGCTGGTGGTGGCAGCGTCGGCCAGCCACTTCATCCAGGCCTACGGCGTGGTGCTCGACCCGTCGATGATGCGCAACGTGCTGCACACCGACCCACCCGAGGCCCGAGAGTTGCTCACCTGGAGCCTGGGCCTGCATCTGCTGCTGCATGCCGGACTGCCGCTGTTGCTGCTGTCGCGCATACGCCTGTTGCGCAAGGGCTGGGGGCGCACGCTGCTGAGCCGCGGGCTGTTGGTTTTCGTGGGGCTGGCGCTGTTCGTGGGCTCGCTGGTGGCCATCTTCCCCAGTTTCGGACCGCTGATGCGCAACCAGAAGGAGCTGCGCTACCTGGCCACGCCGACCAACGTGTTGTGGTCCGCCGGCGCCGTGCTGGCGCAGAACCTGCGCGGTGCTGCGCGGCCGCGACAAGCCATCGGCCTGGACGCCAAGCCGGGTGCGGCAATGGCCGCGCGGCAGCAACCGGGCGCCCGGCCGCTGGTGGTGGTGCTGGTGGTGGGCGAAACGGCACGCGCCGCCAACTGGGGCCTCAGCGGCTACCCGCGCAACACCACGCCGCAGCTGGCGCAATGGCCGCTGACCAGCTGGCGCCATGCCACCAGTTGCGGCACCAACACCGAGACTTCGGTGCCCTGCATGTTTGCGCCGGTCGGGCGTCGCGACTACGACGAAGACACCATCCGCGGCAGCGAATCGCTGCTGCACGTGGTGGCGCGCGCCGGGGTGGCGGTGCGCTGGCGCGACAACCAGAGCGGTTGCAAAGGCACCTGCGAAGGCCTGCCCCAGGAGCACGTGAAGGATCTCAAGCTGCCAGGCCTGTGCGACAGCGCCCATTGCCTGGACGAAGGCCTGATCGCGGGTTTGCAGGACCAGCTGGCCAAGGCGCACGGCACGCAGCTGCTGGTGCTGCACATGCTGGGCAACCACGGGCCGGCCTATTACAAGCGCTACCCGCCGGCGTTCGAACACTTCAAGCCGGCCTGCCGCACCGAGGACCTGCGCCGCTGCAGCCGCGAAGAAATCACCAACGCCTATGACAACGCGCTGCTCTACACCGACCACGTGCTGGCCCGCACACTGGCCATCCTGAAGGCGTCCCAACAGATCGACAGCGCGCTGCTGTTTGCGTCGGACCATGGCGAATCGCTGGGCGAAAACAACCTGTACCTGCACGGTCTGCCCTACGCCATTGCGCCCGACGTGCAAAAGCAGGTGCCGATGTTCCTGTGGTTGTCCGAGGGGCTGGCCGATGCCATGGCCGCAAATGACCCAGATGCAGGCGCCCCGGTTGCAGGCGTCCCGGCTGCAAACAGGCAGGCTGCGAGCGTTCCTTCTGCAGTCGGCCCTGCTGCAGTCGGCCCTGCTGCAGGCACGCCCGCGGACGCCGCCACGCCGCCGAACCCGCAATGCCTGCAGCAGCTGAAGCTCGACGCGAGCAAGCAGACCGCGGCGCATGACCACATCTTCCACACCGTGCTCGGGCTGCTGAACGTCAACACCGCCCTGTACGACCCGGCCTGGGATCTGCTTCGGCGCTGCCGCAAACCATGACGCCCGTCCAGAGCAAGGTGACCACGCGCGCCCAACCGGACAGACCAGGTGGCACGCGCGATCGGGTGGTCACCCTGGCATTCCTGCTGGTCCTGGTGCTGTGGGACTTCAGCGGCGCCGACCGTGTGGTGACGGGCTGGTTCGGCAACGCACAAGGGTTTGCCTGGCGCAACCACTTCCTGACCGCCACGGTGGTGCACGAAGGCGGGCGCGTGCTCGCCTGGGCCACCTTGCTGAGCCTGCTGGTCTGCGTTGTGAGCCAGCCGGTGCCGGTGGGGGTGGGCTTGGCCAGCACGCCGCAGCGCACCGAGCGGTTGTTCTGGTTCGTCGTCACGCTGGCCTGCCTGCTGCTGGTGCCCGCCATCAAGCGTTTCAGCGCCACGTCGTGCCCCTGGGACATGGTCGAGTTCGGTGGCTCGGCGCGCGCGGTGTCGCACTGGCTGTGGGGCGTGTCCGACGGCGGCCCGGGCCATTGTTTTCCGTCGGGCCACGCGGTGGGCGCGTTTGCCTTCTTCAGCCAGTACTTCCTCTGGCGCCCGCACCGGGCGGGGCGTGCCCGTGCGTGGCTGACGCTGGTGCTGGTGGCCGGCTGCGTCTTCGCGCTGGGCCAGCTGGCGCGCGGCGCCCACCCGGTCAGCCACAGCGCCTGGTCGGCCTGGTTGTGCTGGACCACCTGCGCGCTGGCCAGCGCCTGGCGTTCGCGGCGCTCGCGTCCGGGCTTCTGATGCACCTGCGTGCCGGGCCTTGCGCCCGGCCGCGCTGAATCGGCTGATGGGCAGCTGCGCGACGCGTCTGCCTGAAAGATGTTCAGACGCTGCGCTGCATCACCACTTGCAGCCGCCCTCGCGCAGGGCATCCACGGCCAGCGGCACGACCGCCAGCAAGCCCGCGCCCGCGTAGGCCTTGCGGCAGTCTTCCTTCGCTGTCTTCTCGATGGCACTGCCCAGCTTGTCGGGCACCTCGGGCGGGCGCGGCAAGGCCGGCAACAGCCCTGTGGTGCTGTGCCGCGACAGTTCACCGCCGCGTATCCGTGGCAGCTCCAGGTTCAGCCGCTTCGGTGCGCTGGCCGGCGTGGATGGCAGTGTGGCCACGTCGGTGCCCAGACGGCTGCCGGCGTCAGGCGCGCCCTGCCCAGGGGCGACCGGGAGCGGGCTGAGCTTGGGCACGCTCTGCAGTGGCGCGCTGGTGACTGCCGCCGCGGCAGTGGCCATGGATGGCAACGCGGGCTGCGGACCGCCCGCCCGTGCGGCCGGCGC
>JANOZF010000093.1:0-21114 GCA_031429255.1 Rubrivivax sp. | reverse complement strand
GGGCGGCCGGCGTAGGCATGGCGGCCGTTGTGCCGGGTGGCCGGCAGCTGCAGCGGCGCGCGCGGGCCGAAGCGCAACATGGCGCGCGCGTTGGCCAGGGCCTGCTGCTGCACGGCGTGGCGATCGGCGGCGCTGGCGCTGGCCTGGGCCGGTGCCGAAGCAAAGCCCCAGTAGCCGCCGGCATGGGCGCGGGCGCTGAGGCCCTGCTGCACCGTTCGAAGGTTTGCCGTGAGGTTGCCGTCCACCATCACCATCTGCGACTTGCGCAGCTCGTGATGGCGGGTTTCCAGTTCGGCGTGGTTAGAGGCCAGGGTGGTCATGAGGTGTGCACCTTGTCTGACATGCGGTTCGGGCATCATAGGAGCCGCAGCCCTGCTGCGCCACTGCACGCGTCGAGAGCCCACCACCGATGAACACACCCACCGTCGTCCACAACCCCGACGCGCAGCGCTTCGAGTGCGGCCAGGGTGCCGACCTGGCTGAATGCTGCTACCTGCGCCGCGGCGACGTGCTGGTGCTGCACCACACCGAGGTGCCGCCCGCGCTTCAAGGGCTGGGCCTGGCGGCGCAGCTGGTGCAGGCAGCGCTGGCCTGGGCACGAGAAAACCACCTGTGTGTGCAGCCCAGCTGCAGTTACGTGGCCAGCTACATGAAGCGCCACCCAGAAACGCAGGATTTGCTGGCTGCGGCCGGCACCTGATGCGCGACGCGCCATGAGCCTGCCGCCGTCTTCAATGCCGCCCGCTGCGGACCCGGGTCCACCAGCAGGCGGCCTGCCCGTGGTCACGCCGCAGGCCGTGCTGGACTTCTGGTTTGGCCAGCCGGCCGCTGGGCAGCCGCGGGCCGAGTGGTTCCGCAAGGACCCGGCCTTCGACCGCAGCATCGCGCTACAGTTTGGCGCCACCGTCGACGCCGCGCTGGCCAGCGGGCTGCCGGCCTGGGGTGATCTGCCCGAGGCCACGCTGGCGCGCATCGTGGTGCTGGACCAGTTCACGCGCAATGTCTTTCGCGACACGCCGCGCGCCTTTGCCGGCGACCGCCGCGCGCTGGCGGCCGCGCGCGCGCTGGTGGCCAGCCGTGGCCACCAGCGGCTGGCACCGCTGCAGCGCTGGTTTGTCTACCTGCCTTTCGAACACGCCGAAGACGCTGCCGTGCAGGACGAGTCGATGCACCTGTTCGACGAACTGGCACGGCAGCACCCGGATCTGGCCGACGCTCGGCACTGGGCGCACAAGCACCAGCTCATCATCCAGCGCTTTGGCCGCTTCCCGCACCGCAACCTGGTGCTCGGGCGCCTGTGCACCGACGAAGAACAGGCCTTTCTGCGCGAGCCGGGTTCGTCGTTCTGAAGGTTCAGAGGCTGAGAGTTTTTCGAGCGGGCATGTTTGAAAGACTCTTTGCCTCTCAGACCACCGCAGGCTGCAGGTAGCGGATGGTGCCGGCATCGGCGTCCATCTCCACGTCCAGCCCCAACGGCAGCGTGAACTTGCGGCGGATGTGGCCAAACGACGCGCCGCTGTAGACGGGCACGTTCAGCGGTTTGAAGTAATCGTCGAACACCTCGTCCAGCGTCAGCGTGCCGTAGTGGCCGTCGCCGGGTTCGCATTTGGTGAAGGCGCCCAGCACCACGCCCGCCACACGCTGCAGGGCGCCGCACAGCATCAGCGTGCTGAGCATGCGGTCGACGCGGTAGATGTATTCGTTGACCTCTTCCACGAACAGGATGGCGCCGTCGAAGGCGGGCAGGTAGGGCGAGCCGGCCAGGCTGCTCAGCACCGCCAGGTTGCCACCCACCAATGGTCCGCGCGCCTTGCCGCCGCGCAGCGTGGTGGTGCGGCCGCCGCGCGGCACGATGCCGTCGTCGCGCTCTTTCGGGTTGCTCAGCAGCAGCGCCTGCGCATCCACCACGGTGCCGCGCCACTGTTCGACGCTGAAGCCGTTCCATTCCGAACCCGCCATCGGGCAGTGGAAGGTGATGAGTCCGGTCTTGGCATGCACCGCGTTGATCAGCGCCGTGAGGTCGGAAAAACCGCCCAGGAACTTGGGGTTGCGTTCGATCAGCGCGTAGTCCAGCAGCGGCAGGATGCGGTTGCCGCCAGAGCCGCCGGTGAGCGCCAGGATGCCGTGCACGGTGGGGTCGGCAAACATCGCGTTGACGTCGGCCGCGCGCTGCGCGTCGGTGCCGGCAAAGTGACCGTAGCGCGCGCGCAGATTGGGCGCCTCGCGCACCTTGAACCCCAGCGCCTGCAGCGATTCAGCGGCCAGGACGTAGGGCGCGCGTTCGTAGACGGCGCCCGATGGGTTGATGAGTGCGATGGTGTCGCCCGGCTGCAGCCGGCGCGGTCGCACGGGCACCGGCCGGGTGCCGCCACGGCGCGCGCCGGATTGGGCGTCCGCGGCCGCAGACACGGGCAGCACCGCCGCCGCGGTGGCGGCCTGCACAGTGAAGGCGGCCATGAAGTGCCGACGCAGCGTGTTCATCAACGGGCCTGTGGGCGTGCGGTTTGAAGCGGCTGCGGTGTGGGGCGGAAGCAGGGGCGGGCAGAGGGAGCGGGCAGAAGGAGCGGGCAGACCGGGCGGCGCTGTCCGGCCCTTCAGAGCACGCGCGGCAGCGTGCGCCGCACCTGCTGCCGGTCGCCCAGGTCGAAATGCCACCACTCGTTGCCGATGCCCTGAAAACCGCCGTGCACCATGGCTTGCAGCAACAGCCCGCGCCGCCGCACATGATGCGGCTGCAGCGCGCCACTGGCCAGCAGCTGCGCGTGCAGCTCGGGGTGTGAACGTTCGTGCATCTCGTCGTAGCCGCTGCCCATGTCGATCTCGGCGCCGCTGGCGTCCTGCAGCGTGGCGTCCACGGCCATGCCCCAGCTGTGGATGGAGCCGGACACCGGGTTGGCGAAGTAGCTTTGTGCAGGTGTGCCGACCACGTCGCGCCAGATGGCTTCCTGCACCCGTTGCGGGCGCAAGGCGTCCAGCACCAGTATGCGCCAGTCTGGGTGGTGCTCGTGCAGCCACAGGGCCGCGCTCTCAAGGGCCTCGGCCGCTTCGCGGCGCAGCCAGGCGCAGTCCAGCTGGCCGTACAGGCTGACGCCGGCGAAGTTGTTGCTGCCGACATAACGCAGGTCGTGCGCCACCCCTCGCAGGCCCTGCAGCGGCCTGAAGTCGGGGCTGAGCGCCAGGTCTTCGACGCGCAGCGTCAGCGGCGAGGTCACGGCCGACGAGTTCATCGCCGCTGCACCTGCAGGCATGGGGGGCAGGGCATCAGGCCCGGGCGGGTTCGAATCGCCGCGACGGCCTTTCGGCAGCCTCGAATTCGGGCAGTACGCGTGGCAGCCGGTCCTGGATGTCCTTGATGCGGCTTTCGCCTGCGGGGTGCGTGGACAGCCACTGCGGCGGCGCCCTGCCGCCAGTGGCCGCCGACATCTTCTGCCACAGCGTGACGCCGGCACGCGGGTCGTAGCCGGCCTGGGCCGCCAGCACCAGGCCCAGCGCATCGGCTTCGCTTTCGTCGCTGCGGCCGAACTTCAGGCTGGCCAGGTTGGACAGGCCCTGCGCGGCCATGTCACCCACGCTGCCCAGACCGAGAACGGCCGCGCCCAGGCGCAGCCCCAAGCTGGTGCCGGCGCTCTTGGCCATGCGCTCGCGCGCATGTTCCAGCAGCGCATGCGCCACTTCGTGGCCCATCACCACGGCGACTTCGTCATCGTTGAGCTTCAGGGTGCTGAGGATGCCGCTGAAGAAGGCAATCTTGCCGCCGGGCATGCAGAAGGCATTGATCTGCTTGCTGCCCAGCAGGTTGACTTCCCACTTCCACTGCTCGGCACGTTCGTTGCAAGCCGCTGTCAGGGGCACGATGCGCGCGGCGATGTAGCGCAGCCGCTGCAGCTGCGGGTGGTTGTTGGGCGCCAGCGCGCCCTGGTCGCGCGCTTGACCCACCAGTTGCGCGTATTGCTGTTGTGCCGAGCCTTCGACCTGTGAAGCGGGGATCAGCTTCGTGGCCGCCGATCGCCTGCACTCCGGCACCACGGCCAGCGCCGGCGACGCCGCTGCACCCATCAGCAGGCCGGAGAAGGCGCGGCGGCCCAGGCCGCCGCACCCGCAAGCCATCCCATAGGGGTGGTTGGGACCCGCGTGGTGTGCACGCCAAGGCTTGAAGCTGGACATCCGTGGTTCCTGTCTGCGGGTTGTTTGGGGTGGTGGGCGCGTGGCGGGCGCGGTGCACAGGGCCTGCATCATGCATCACGCCACCCTGTTGCGTGTGCCTGTTCGGAACGCACGCCGCCTTCGGCGCGTTGACCGAAACGCTTGCCGCCCTCGGCGCGGTGACCTGCGGCGTCGCGCCCTTGACCGCATGGCCCGCTACAGGCCCTGGCGCGCAAAGGGCGTCGGCGGCAGGCGCGGTGCGGCGATGAGGGCCTCCACCAGCGAGCGCAGCTCGAGTGCCGAGCGCACATCCAGCTGGCGATAGGCCTTGCGCACATGGTCCACCGCCACGGTCCGGGCAGCGGCACTGCGCCGGGTGGCGTGCGCGTGGTCAATGAAGGCGTGCGCGAGCTGATCGCGCCGGCACGCGGCGCCGCGCTGGGCTGGTGCCACGCCGGCGGGCGCCGACCGCACGCCACCGCAGAACACAGTGGCAACGTCGCTGCACTGGCCCTCATCTCATGGGGCGAGAGCTGGCACAACAACCACCATGCGCAACCGACTTCCGCCCGCTTTGGCGATTCATGGCGGCAGCCCGATATCGGCTGGTGGGTGGTGCGGGTCTTCGTGGCGCTGGGCTGGGCGCGCCTGCGCTGAGGCTCGCCCCGTTGCCGTGCCGGGCTGCAGGGCGGACGTGCTGGCGAGCGCTGGCGAGTCCGCCGTGCCGGCGCCGCCGTAACATGCGCAACGCATGGACCCGGCAACCGCAGCACCCGACTTTTCCAGTTTTTCGCCCTTGCTCGCGCAGGTGGCTGAGCAGGGCCTGGTCAAGCGCTACCGGCCGGGTGTCATCCTGATGCAGGAAGGCGAACCCGGGGGTTCGCTGTACTTCGTGCACAGCGGACTGCTGCGTGCCTACCGGGCACGCGACGATGGCCGCGAGTTCACGCTCAGTTTTTCCAGCACCGGCGACACGCTGGGCGAGATGAGCCTGGATGGTGGCCTGAGGTCGGCCAATGTGGCCGTGGAGACCACCGCGCTGTGCAGCTTTGTCACCCGCACGACGCTGGAGCGCTGCATTGCGCGCGAACCGGCGCTGGCTTTCGAGTTGCTGGGGCTGGTGGCGCGCAGGGCGCGCGATGCCACCAGCCTGGCCACCGAGCTGGCTCTGGACAAGGTGCAGGACCGCCTGGTGCGACTGCTGCGGGCCGGCTCGGTGCATGAAAGTGATGGCCGGCTGTGCATGGCCTACCCGTTGACGCAAAAGCAGATTGCACAGCAAGTCGGCTGCGTGCCTGCGATGGTGACGAAGCTGTTGGGAGAGCAGGTCAGGCAAGGCTGCCTGCGGCTGGAGCAGCGGCCTCAGGGGCGCGTCTGGGTCATCCTCAAGCCGCTCTGGTAACGCGGCCTCACCGGTGCCCGGCAGGGGGCGGCGGCATCGCCGCTGGTGTTTCCCTTCGCCGCATGGCGGGCGCTGGCAGTGCCAGGCTTGGAGGGGCTGCGCGGAGCCCTTGGCCATCAGGGCGGCCACCCGCTGCAGTCCAGGGCGACCGTCGTTCCGTCTGGCCGTCTGGCCGTCTGGCAGGCCAGACGGCCAGACGGGAGGCCTACTGCACCACCACCATCATCGGCGGCAACGCCGCCACGCGGTCCAGCAGTTCACGGATGGTGTGCGATGCGGTCTTCAGGCGCAGCTGGCCGATCTGCGTGCGCACCGTGCACAGCTGCACCTTCTTGCTCTGCGCAAT
Organism: Rubrivivax sp.; assembly: GCA_031429255.1. Lineage (GTDB taxonomy): Bacteria > Pseudomonadota > Gammaproteobacteria > Burkholderiales > Burkholderiaceae_C > Rubrivivax. The sequence goes on along the minus strand of JANOZF010000093.1, from coordinate 15,223 downwards.
GGCTTCGGGGGCCTGGCCGGCGAGCAGCGCTTCGAGCACCACCGTCTCTGCGCCCGTGCAGCCGTGTTCACGCGCGAAAATCTGCACCGCCAGGTCCTTGCTGCGGCTGGGCTGCGGCAGCGAGATCAGCACCGCGTTGCCTTGCGCGTGCGGTGCACCGCCGGTCGGGCCGGCGGCCTGGCCCGCAATCGGCAACACCGCCACCGTGATGGGGGCGCCCTCTCCGCCGGCCGGGGCCGCTGCGCCGCGCCCCAGCGTCAGCATGCGGCGCAGGCCCTTGCGCACCGCCGCATCGATGGCGTCTGCCAGCGGCCTGTCGTCGCGAGCATGGCGTGCGCACAGGCGGCCTTGTTGGACCATCAGTGCGTGGCCAGGGCCGGCCAGGGCGCTCTGGGCCAGACGGTTGGCGTGCAGCACCTCGCCGCTGGGGCTGACCAGCAGCATGCCGCGGCCCACGTGGTCCAGCGACAGGATCAGCCAGTGCGCCAGCGCAGCGGCATTGCGGTTGCCGGCGCCCATCACGCCTTGCAGGCTGCCGTTGCCGGGCCCCGTGCCCCTGGCGGCGCCGCTGCTGTAGCCATGGCTCGTGGTGGTGTATCCGCCGTGATCGGCGCCGCTGGGTGATTCAAAGTCCAACATGTTCTGGTTCCTCCTGCTTGCCGGCCTGTCACCCCGGATGGAGGTGCTCACGCCGTGGCTGAACCATAGGAGGGCGGACGGCAGCTTTCCAGTCAGAAAGGATCAGCTGGAAAGTCAATATTGACATCGGCAGCCCCGTGCCGGCCGCGGCAGTCGGGCGGTCAATCGTCGCTGGCGCCGGCCGCTGCGGGCGGCACTTCCAGCGCGCGCACCTGGGCGCGCATCCACCACAACATCACCAGTGCGGGCGCGGCCAGCACGGTGCTGATGATGAAGAAGGTGGGCCAGCCGATGGTCTCTGCCAGCACGCCGGCCAGCGGGCCCACCCACACGCGGCCGATCGACGAAAAGGCGCTGATCAGCGCGTAGTGCGTGGCCGTGAAGCGCTGGTTGCACAGGCTCATCATGAAGGCCACGAAAGCCGCGTTGCCCATGCCGCCGCTGATGTTTTCCAGCGCCACCACCAGCAGCAGCCCGCCGTCCACCGGCGCCGGCGACGTCAGCTTGACGAAGCCCCAGTCGAAGGCCGGCAGCGTGATGCCGGGCAGCATGCCTTTGCCGCCGACGGCCAGCCACCAGAAACCCAGGTTGCTCAGCATCTGCAGCACGCCGAACAGCATCAGGCTGCGCCACAGCCCCAGCTTCAGCATCAGTGCGCCGCCCAGCAGCGCGCCGCCTATCGTCAGCCACAGGCCGATGACCTTGTTCACCACGCCCACCTCGGCCGGGCTGAAGGCCATGCTCTTCAGCAGGAACGGCGTCATCAGCGACGCGGCAAAGGCATCGCCCAGCTTGTACAGCACCACCAGCAGCAGGAAAGCGGCTGCACCTTTGGTGCTGAAGTAGCTGGACAGGCCGGCCAGCAGTGTCTCGAAGCGTGCCAGCTTCGCGGCCCACATGGCCAGCGGCAGCGTCAACAGCACGCCCAGCAGCAACGTGGCCAGGTCGACCCAGCGCTTTTGCAGCAGCGGCGGCAAGGCGGTGCCTTGCAGCAGCGGGCCCAGCAGCGCCTGCGCCACGCTGCCCAGGAAACGTTCGCTGAACCACACCCCCACAGCCACGGTGGCCAGCACGGCCACAAAGCCGCGCAATTCCACCCAGGCCTTGGCGCGCGGCCGGTCGCTCGGGGGCAGCGGCGGCAGGCTGGGCAGCAGCAATGCCGACACGGCCGCAGCGGCCACCATCAGGCCAGCCATGAAGCGATACACCTCGGGCCAGCTCCAGCCACCGCCTTGTGCCGCGTCGGTCCAGATCAACGCCACGCCGCCCGACACGACCATCGCCAGCCGGTAGCCCATCACACCCAACGACGCGCCCAGGCCGCGCTCGGCGGCGGGCATCAGCTCAGTGCGGTAGGCGTCGACCACCACGTCCTGCGAAGCCGAGATGAAGGCCAGCAGCACTGCCAGCGCGGCGAAGGCACCCAGCGAGGTGGTGGGCGAAGTGCCGGCCAGCAGCACCAGCACGCCCGCCAACGCCAGCTGCGTCAGCACCAGCCAGCCTCGGCGCCGGCCCCGCGTGCCGCCGATCCAGGGCAGCTCGAAGCGGTCCATCAGCGGTGCCCACAGGAACTTGAACGTGTAGGGCAGGCCCACCAGGCTGAGAAAACCGATGGCTGCCAGGTCCAGCCCTTCCACCGTGAGCCACGCCTGCAGGGCCTGGCCCGACAGCGCCAGCGGCAGGCCCGATGCAAATCCCAGCAGACCCACCACCATCAGTCGGTGCACAGCGGCCAGACGCAGGCGCAGCGGGCTGGGTGGTGGGTGGGGTGTTGGGGACAGGGAATTCAAGGTGCGTGTGTGGCCATCGGTGACTGAATGCAGCGCGTTGCGGCTGGCGCCGCTGCGCGGGGTCCGGAACCGGGCCTTGGAGGCAGACGGCGCATTGTCGGGGCTTGCCCAACCCGAATATTTCACCAGGGCGCTGCGGGCGTCGCCCTGGTGAAATATCCGGGCCAGCGGGCCACGGTCGCAGCACCTGGGTCGGCTGCATCCAGGCACACTGGCGTGGCGTATAAATAACGATGAAAGCCTTCATGAAAGCGCGCCCTCGCACCGTCCCCGGCCTGCGCCGGCTGGCGCTGGCCTTGGGCGTCGCCCTGGCCGGTGCCTGCACACCCGCCAGTGCCCACGACACCTGGTTTGAACGCCTGTCGGCAGCGGGTGCCCACGGGCAGCCGTTGCTGGCGCTGGGCACCGGGAACCAGTACCCCGGGCATGAAACCGGGGTTGGGGCGGAATACCTGCAGCAGCAGGGTTGCCATGGGGTTTCCGCACCAGCCTCTGGTGCCGTCGGCGGCAGCACGGTACTGGTGCCGGTGCGCAACGCCAAGGCCGCCTTGTGGCTGCGTGCCCCAGCCGCTGCGCCGGGCTGCTGGGCTCAACTGACGCCCTTCGAGATCGACCTGCCCGACGACAAGGTGGCGCTGTACCTGGACGAACTGAACGCCAGCGCCAGCCTGCGCGCCACCTGGGCCGCGATGCAGGCGCGGGGCCTGCGCTGGCAAGAGCGCTACACCAAACACGCGCGCATCGAGCTCAGCCCCGGCGGTGCCGAAGCCCCGGTGCCGATGGGCATGGACGCGCTGCTGCACCGGCGCGAAGGCCAGTTTGTCTTCACCGTCTTGCGTGACGGCCAGCCCGTGCCCGGTCTGGCTGTCGAGCTGCGCGCCGCCGCGCCCGCCAGCAGCAGCTGGCACCGCACCGATGACCAGGGTCAGATCCGCGTGCCCGAACCAGCCGCCGGGCGCTGGCTGCTGCGTGCCATCGACCTGCGCCCGTCCAGCGCGCAGCCCGGGCGCTGGGACAGCCGCTTCCTGACGCTGGCCTTCGAAGGTGGCGCTGGCAGGGCCGCGCTGGCGGCGGCGCAGCCGTTACAGCGTTAAGAGCTTCAGCTCGAACACGCGCTCCGCCAGCCAGACGGCGGCCAGCAGTGCAATCAGCACCGAGCCCCCCACCAGCACCGCGCGGCGGTAGAACCAGCTGCGCCGCAGCGCATAGGCCAGCGGCAGAAAGGCCGCCACGATGGCCAGCTGCCCGAGCTCGACGCCGACGTTGAAGCCCACCAGCGCCAGCGCCAGCGCGCCCTGCGGCAGCCCCAGGTCGGCCAGCACGCTGGCAAAGCCGAAGCCGTGCACCAGCCCGAACAGGAAGGCCACTGCCCAGCGCCGGCCGCGCACCAGCGGCCACACGTTGTTCAGCGCCGCCAGCACCACCGAGGCTGCGATGGCCGATTCCACCAGCCGCGACGGCAGCGTGACCAGGCCCAGCACCGCCAGGGTCAGCGTGATGGAGTGCGCCACCGTGAAAGCGGTGACGATGCGCAGCACGTCCCAGAAGGCGGCGCTGAAGCGCGACACCGGTTGCCAGCGCGGCAGCCGGTGGGCTGGGTCCGACAGCGCCCACATCCCCACCGCGGGCAGCAGCAGCGAGACCAGGAACAGGATGTGGTCGAAGCCGATCCAGATGTGCCACACCCCTTCGCGCAGGTAGTCGACGAACTGCCGCAGTGCGCTGGTCTCGGCGAGCGTGAAGGTCTGCAGATCGGCCTGCGGCCCCAGGATGGCGGTGCGCGTCTGGCCCAGCGCCGACAGGTTCAGCAGCCCGCGGTGTTGCGGGTCGAGATCGGCAAACCGCGTGTAGCGCAGCGTCAGCGCCTTGGGCGCTTGTGGGGCCGTGCCGGCGCACTGGGCGCGCAGCGGCAGCACCGAGTAGGCGCCGTCGGTGTGTTCGTCCACCAGCTGCGCGCCCACTTGCAGTGTGCAGGGGCTGCCGTCGGCGGTGATCTGCAGCCGGGCCGCGGCATAGGCCGCGATGTCGGCGTGGCGCTGCCGCACTTCGCCCCAGGTGATGGCGCCGTCGCCGTCGGCGTCCAGCGTGAGCGCAAAGTCCAGATCGCGCAGCGCAATGTCCCAGTGGCCCGTGATGGCGCTGCCGTCCACGGCCAGTGTCAGGTAGCTGTCGGAGGGTTTATGGGCCTGTGCAAGGCCTGCGAAGCCCAGCAACAGCAGCACGAAGAGCCGCGCGTGCTGCGCGCACCAGGCCGCCAGTCGCTGCTCCCCTGCAGCCGGCGCGCACGCGCGCTGGCCGCCCAGGCATGCCGCTGGCAGCACAGGCCGGCGCTGCCGTGCACCCGTGCCCTGGGCCCACCACCCGCACCCACGGCGCAGGCTCATTTCAAGCCCTTCACTTGTGCGGCCAGAGCCTGCAGCGAAACGCTTTCGATGCCCGACGAAGCCAGCCAGGCCAGCGCCGGGCCGGCTGCGGCCGCGTTGCGCGCGGCCAGCGCGGCTTCCAGCAGGATGCGTGCGTCGGCCGGTTCACGTTGCACGGCGTAGTTCTGTTGCGCCAGCGCCAGCGCGCGCGCAGCGTCGCCCTGCACAGCCAGCACGAAGCGTGATTCTTCCTTCTGGTGGCTGGTGTCGCCACGCAACTTGGCTGCGGCAAAGCGTGCGGCCAGTTCCTGCGCCAGCGTGGCCGCCGCGGGGTCGGCCACGGCCTTGGCGGCGAGTACCTGGCGCAGCAGCAGCACGTCGGCACGGCCGCGCCCTTTCAGCAGCGCCAGCACCTCGGCGGCGCGGCCCCGGTCGAGCAGGAAGTCGGCATAGGCGGCCTGCAGGTAGACGTCGGCGCTGCCGAGTGCCAGCGCCTGGCGGAAGGCGGCTTCGGCGGCTGCGGGGTTGCCCAGCCGCTCTTCGGTTTCGGCCAGACGCGTCAGGCACCACAGGCGCTCTTCAGCGGGGGCTTCGGCGTGCTGCACCAGCGCGGCGCGCAGCGATGCGGCAGCGGCTGCACCGCGCCCGGTGGCGGCATCCACCTGCGCCAGGCAGGCGGCTGCAACCAGCGCCGAGCCGTGCGGCGCCATCTGCTCGCAGCTGCGGCGCGCCTGCGCGTAGTCGGCCTGCACCATCAGGATGGCCGTGCGCCAGGCCCAGGCGCGGCCCAGGTCGGGCTGCTGGCGCAGCGCACCGTCCAGGTCGGCCAGGGCTTCGGGAAAGCGGTGGTCGAACTGCAGCACCTGCGCGCGCAGCACGCGCACGGCCGGTGGTGGTTCGGCCAGCGCCCACCAGGGCTGCAGCACCGACTGCGCGTAGCCCACGTAACGCGGGTCGCCTTCGGCGGCCACCTCGTCGAAGTAACGCGTGGCCAGTTGCACCGCCGTGTTCACGTCCTGCGGCTGCTGGCGCCAGGCCTGGCGCAGCGCCAGCAACTCGCGGGCGCGCGGGTCTGTGCTGCGCGCCGGCACGCGGGCCAGCACCTGAGCGTCTGATGTGGGTGTGTAAGCGGTGCTCGGTGGCGCCGCCATGGCGGCCAGGGGTGCCATCAAGAGCAAGCTCGACCAGGGGCGAAGGCGAAGAAGAGGCACGGGGTGATGGTAGCGGTGGCGCGGTCGGCGGCCGGGCAGAGCGCCTGGGCCTGCGCGGAACCCGTGGCCGAGTTGACGGGTGCGGGGCCGGCGCCGGGGCCGCCTTGCCAGCTGTTACGCATCCTGGTGTGCGATGGATGCGGCCTTGTCAACGCTTTCGTGGTCTTCAGCGTTTCAACCACAGGCGCAGCATTGAACAGTGACTTCCGCGAGTGATTGCTTCGATAATTGCGCCCGCTCGTCGGTTTGGGTCAGTCCCAGCGCCGGGAGTTTCATTCACCTGACCCCTAAACCCTCCAAGGACATCTCATGTACAAGCTCCTGACCGCCCTGATCATCAGCGCTTTCGCTTTCGGCGCCCAAGCCGCCTCGCACGCCGGTGGCGCGCCCATGAAGGCCGACTCTGCCAAGCCCGCTGCAGCCGCCCCTGCCGCGAAGAAGAAGATGGCCAAGAAGGCTGGCAAGAAGAAGGCCGCTGCTTCGACCGAAGCCGCCAAGAAGTAATCACTGCTTGCTGGTTCAAGACAAAGGCGGGCGCCATCGGCGTCCGCCTTTTTTCGTCTGTGCGCGTCGGCTTGAACCCGGCGACGCCTCAGTTCTGTGCAAACCGGGCCGCCACCGCCTGCAACGCGGCTTGCACGCGCTGCACCAGCGGGCGTTCGGCGACAGCCCCCGCCCCCGCCCCCGTGCCCGGCGCAGCCCCGTGCGCCGACAGCACCAGCCGCTGCGTGGCGCGTGTCATGCCCACGTAGAGCAGCCGCAGCGCGTCGTCCAGGCTCTCGCCGGGCAGCGGCCAGGCCTGCAGGCCGGCGATGCAGACATGCGCAAATTCCAGTCCCTTGGCACTGTGCAGCGTCACCAGCTTGACGGCGCTGGCGTTCCAGTCGAACTGCCTGAACGCCTGGCTCGCCATCGACTGCACCGGCAGGCCGGCGCGCGCCAAAGCGGCTTCGATGGGCCGCATCTGCTGCCGCGTGCGGCACAGCACGGCCATGTCTTGCAGCGGCACGCCATCGGCATGGGCGGCGGCCAGGTTCTCGGCCAGCCACTGCGCTTCTTCCAGCGCGTTGCGCGCCTGCAGCAGCACCGGCAGCGGGCCGCGGCGCCCGGCGCTGGCGGGGCTGACGCGCTGCAGGTGGTCGTCGGCCTGGTCGGTTTGCAGCCGGGTGGCATCGCTCTGCGCGCCACCCTCGGCCAGCAACAGGTGCTGCGCACATTGCACCGCCAGCGCCAGCACCTCGGCGGTGTTGCGGTAGTTCAGGCGCAGCACGCTGGTGCGGCCGCGCGCCTGTATGCCCACGCTGGCAAAGCTGAAGTTGCGGCGCTGCGTCTGGTAGATGCTCTGCGCGTCGTCGTACAGCACCAGCAGGCTGTTCGTGGCCGGTGACACCATGCGCGCGGCCATGGCCAGCCAGGCGTCTTCGAAGTCGTGCGCCTCGTCGATCAGCAGCGCGCTGTACTGGCCGCCCGGCACGCGGCCGTTGTCCACCGCACGCTGCAGCACCTGCGCCAGGGCCTCGAAGTAGGCGTCGCCCTGCAGGCCGGCGGGCACCGTCAACTGGTAGCTGCGCACCATGTCCTGGCACCAGCTGTGGAAGGTGCGCACCTGCACCCGTTCGTCCACGCCGCGCTGGCGCAGCTGTGCTTCGATGCGGCTGGCCAGCGTGCGGTTGAAACACATCACCAGAATGGGCTGCTCGGGCCTGGCGGCGGCGGCCAGGAACTGTGCCCTGAAGATCAGGATCATGGTCTTGCCCGAGCCCGCCGCGCCATGGATGACGCGATGGCCCTCGCCCAGCGTGCGCGCCACCTGCTCTTGCTGCAGGTCCATCACCTGCAGCAGGCTGGGCAGCAGCGGCGGTGCCGCTGCTTCGGCATCGGCGGCATCGGCGGTTGCGCCGTCGAGGTCCAGCGTGCGCTGGGTGGGCAGCCGGATGTCCGGGAACAGATGCCAGCGGATGCGGTCGCGCTGCGGCAGCGTCAAGGTGTGCGGGTAGCTCACCGTGAACATGCCCCACAGGCGCGACTGGAAGTCGGCGGCCGGCACGCTGTCTTCCAGCTCGTCGCGCAGCAGCGTGCGTGATGGCGGGAACAGCTCGTCGAAGTCGCTGGCCGCGCCCGTGGTCTGCACGTCGGCCCGCTTCAGGCCGCTGAACACCACGCCCCAGCCGTAGGGAAACAGCAGCCGCCCGGCGAAGGGGCCACTGGCGTGCACCAGCGCCGGATCGGCCTTCATCAGGTCCACCAATTCCATCGTGTAGTCACGCGCCTGTCGCAGCGGGTGCGGCTGCGTGACGTGGCCGCGCGGCGTGTGCAGCTCCACCGCATCGCGCGTGGCCGCGCCCAGCGTGCTGCGCCGCCAGTCTTTCACTTCCAGCAGCAGCACGCCCCAGCGCGGCGACAGGATCACGAAGTCGGGCTGGCGCGCCCGCGCGCCAATGGCGATGTCGTGCCAGACCAGGTAGTCGTCTTCCAGGCAGCGCTTCAGCTGGTGCAGCACGCGGCGCTCGCCCGCGTTGCAGCGGGCGTCGACGTGTGTAAGACCTTGCGGGAAAACAGCCATGCTGCGATCAGACCACAAGCGCCGCGCCCGGCAGCCCCATCGGCACTGAAGGCTGGCGGCTGCCTGGGGTCTAATCCGGCGTCGTGTCCGATGGTCTGAATCACTTGCCATGAACCGCCCGAACATCATCTTCATCGTTGCCGACGACCTGGGCTTTGCCGACCTGGGCTGTTACGGCGGCCGCGCGGCCACCTTCGGCCCGGTGTCGCCGCACATCGACGCGCTGGCCGCCGGCGGCCTGCGCTTCACGCAGGGTTACGCCAACGCGCCCGTGTGTTCACCCACGCGCTTTGCACTGATGACGCTGCGCTACCAGTACCGGCTGCGCGGCGCGCTGGAAGAGCCCATCAACAGCAAGAGCAAAGGCGACCCGCGCCTGGGCCTGCCGCCCGAACTGCCCACGCTGCCGTCGTTGTTGCGCGACGCCGGCTATCACACCGCGCTGGTCGGCAAATGGCATCTGGGTTACCCGCCGCACTTCGGCCCCTTGCGTTCGGGCTACGACGACTACTACGGCATCATGGCCGGCGGTGTCGACTACTTCACCCACTGCTCGTCCAGCGGGCAGCACGACCTGTTCGAAGGTGAATCGCCGAAACACGAAGTCGGCTACCTGACCGACCTGCTCAGCGTGCGTGCCGTGCAGCACGTGCGGCGCCGCGCCGCCGAAGCCAGGGCCGGAACGAAACCCTTTTTCCTGAGCCTGCACTACACCGCGCCGCACTGGCCTTGGGAAACACGTGACGACGCCGCCATCGCGCCGTCACTGGCGGCCAACCTCTTCCACCTGCAGGGCGGCAACGTCGAGACCTACCGCCGCATGATCCACCACATGGACGAAGGCATCGGCCAGCTGATGCAGGCGCTGCGCGACGAAGGCATCGAGCGCGACACGCTGGTGGTCTTCACCAGCGACAACGGCGGTGAGCGTTTCAGCGACAACTGGCCACTGGTGGGCGGCAAGATGGACCTTACCGAAGGCGGCACCCGCGTGCCCTGGGTGGCGCACTGGCCGGCGGTGATTGCGCCGGGCGGCGTGAGCACGCAGCACTGCATGACGATGGACTGGTCCACCACGATGGTGGAGCTGGGCGGTGGCCAGCCGCCCGCTGCACACGCGCCCGATGGCGTGTCGCTGGCGGCCGTGTTGCGCAACCCGGCGGCCACCTTCGAGCGGCCGCTGTACTGGCGCATGAACCACCGCGGCCAGCGCGCGCTGCGCGTGGGCGACTGGAAGTACCTGCAGGTGGGCGGCCATGAGTACCTGTTCAACCTGGCGCAGGACGAACGCGAACGCGCGAACCTGGCACGCGTGCAGCCGCACAGGCTGGACGAGATGCGCGCGCAGTGGCTGGCCTGGGACGCCACCATGCCGCCGATACCGCCCGACGCCAGCGTCAGCCTGGGCTTTTCGGCGAAGGACATGCCGCAGCGCTGAGCGGCCGCCTGAGCGGCCCCCTGGGCGGGCATGATGCGGAGCTTGCTGAACCGTCATCAACCAACGCAGAGGACCTGAGCGATGACCCACGACCCCGTGCTCCAGGCGCTGCAGCGCAGCGTCGCTGCCGCCCCTGCCGCCGGCAGGCCCAAGAAGCGCACCGAACCCATCTTCGCCGCTGAGGGTGAACTGCCGCTGCAAGCCCTGCAGCTTGACGTGGCCGGTGTCGGGCTGCTCAGCTCTGCCCTGGGCCCGGCGCAGGCGCAGGCCCTGCATGCCAGCAGCACACCCGCGCGGCATGGCCAGCGCGAACGCACGGTGCTCGACATCCATGTGCGCCACACGGGCGAGATTTCGGCTGACCGGGTGGCGCTGCACTGGGCCGCCGGCGCCTTCCAGGACCTGCAGGCGAATGTGGCGCAGGCCCTGGGGCTGCACGCCGTTGAAGCCCGCCTGCACAACCTGCTGGTGTACGTCCCCGGCCAATTCTTCAAGCCGCACCAGGACACCGAAAAGCACCCCGGCATGGTGGCCACGCTGGTGGTGGTGTGGCCCTGCGCGCACATCGGCGGCGAACTGCAGGTGTGGCGTGGCGACAGCGTGCTGCTGTTTGCATCACAACACCTGCAAGCCCAGGCCCTGCGCTGGTGCGCGTTTTATGCCGACTGTCGGCATGAAGTGAAGACGGTGCAAGAGGGCTGGCGTGTGGTGCTCACCTTCGACCTGGTCTTGCCCACCGCGCAGGCCTTGCCGCCTGAGCCCGCCCACCCAGCGCTGGTGCAGGCGCTGCGGCAGGTGTTCTTGCCCGAGGGCCCGCCGCGCAGCCGGCCTTGGCTGCTGCTGCTGGATCATGAGTACACCGAACACGGCCTGCGCTGGCCGCTGCTCAAAGGCCAGGACCGGCCGCGCGTGGCTGCACTGCGCGCCGCAGCGCTGGCCCTGGGCCTGGTGCCGCAGCTGGCGCTGGCAGAGATACACGAAACCTGGACCGCCGGCGTCGCCTACCCCTACCGCGACCGCGGCCGCGGCGACAGCGGCAACCCTGAACCCGACGAACTCATCGAAGAAGGCCTGTCGCTGGATTTCTGGGTTGACGCCGAAGACCGCCCCCACCAGGGCCAGCCGCTCGCGGTGGCGCTGGCCGATTGCGTCAGCTTCACCGAATCGCATGACGACTTTCTCGTCAACGAGGAGTACGAAGGCTACATGGGCAACTACGGCGAAACGCTGGACTACTGGTACCGACGCGCGGCGTTGGTGCTGCAGTCGCCGCTGGCGGCCGAGGCGGCGCGTTTTGCCACCCAGCCCGAAGCCGCGCTGGCCGACGCCCTGAAGCTGGCGCGCAAGGTCGACCAACACGCGGCCTTGGCCCAGCGGCTGGCGCAGGCCCTGCCCGACCTGCAGCGATACGCCCGTACCAAGGGCCGCGTGGTGCTGGCCCGCTATGCGCAACTGGCCTGTGTGCTGCCGGCAGACCTGGCCAGCAGCCTGTGTGCACCGTTTGCCTGGCAGCAGCTGCTGCCAGCGGACGCCAAAGCCCTGGCCGCGCTGGGCCAGGCGCAGGGTACCGCCTGGCTGCAGGCGCAGCTGCGTGCCTGGGCCCAGGCCGCACCGCTGGGGCTGCACCCGTCCTGGCGGCCATCCTTGGAGGCAACGCCAGACGGTGCTTCAGCACGCACAGCCGAGGCCCCAGCCCGGCATGAAGGGGTGGCGCTGTGGCCAGACCCGTTGCCGGAGTTCATCGACGCCGCCGTCGCAGCGAAGTGGCCGGCCCAGGCACTGGACGAGATGGTCACCCAGGCGCTGCTCGGGCTGCAGCGCACCGACGGCCAGGCGGCCACGCCTGCCGAGCACCTGGCCGTATGGCCGCAGCGCCTGCATGCGCTGTGCCAGCTGGCCCTGGCGCTGCAACGCCTGCCGCAGCCACAGAGTCTGATGCACCAGCTGCAGGCGTTGCTGCAACACCTTGCTGCACACCCGAAGCTGTACCCGGCAACAGACCTGCTGCCCTTGCTGCGCGCGCTGTCTTCGCCCACCGCCGCAGCAACGGCTGAGCGTCAGGCGCTGCTGGGCCGCGTGAAGGCGGCGCTGCAAGCGGCGCTGCTGCCTCCATTGCCGGCGGCCGACGACCAAGGCCTGCGCCACGTCAGCTGGAACTGCCGCTGCGCCGACTGCATGCCGGCGCTGCGGTGGGCCGAGTCGCCAACGGCTGAGCCCTTGCTGCTGCCGCTGGCCGAATACCGGCGCAGCCACGTCCAGACGGCCCTGCAGGATGCCGCCGCACCCTTGAACTTTGACACCTTGCGCAAGGGCTCACCCCACAAGCTGGTGGTGACCAAACAACCGGGCTTGCACGCGCAACGCCAGCACCAACGCGCCATGTGGGCGGCAGACCTGGCGGCCTTGAAGGACCTGGCCGATCGGGGCTGACGCCCTGCTGGCTATAAGCTCGGCTGCCATGAACGACACCCCCGAACAAGCCGACTTCCGCGCCAGCGTGCGCAGCTTCGTGCAGCGCGAGATCGCGCCGCACATCAACAGCTGGGAAGAAGCCGGCGGATTTCCGCGCGAGCTGTATCGGCGTGCTGCGGCGCTGGGCCTGCTGCAGCTGGGCTACCCCGAACACCTGGGCGGCACGCCCTGTGAATGGCCCTGGCGGCTGATCGCCACGCAAGAGATCGCAGCCGCCGGCTCGGGCGGGCTGATGGCCAGCCTGTTTTCACACAACATCGGCCTGCCGCCCATCGTGGCCCATGGCAGCGCCGAACTTCAGCAGCGCGTGGTGCCTGCGGTGCTGACGGGCGACAAGATCGCCGCACTGGCCATCACCGAGCCCGGCGGCGGGTCCGACGTGGCGCGGCTGCGCACCAAGGCGCGGCTTGAAGGCGGCCACTACATCATCGACGGCGAAAAGACCTTCATCACCTCGGGCCTGCGTGCCGACTGGATCACGGTGGCCGTGCGCACCGGCAACCCCGGCGCCGCCGGCATTTCGCTGCTGGCGGTGCCGGGCGACGCACCCGGCCTCACGCGCACGCCGCTGCACAAGATGGGCTGGTGGTGCAGCGACACCGCGCAGCTGCACTTCAACGCCGTGCGCGTGCCGGCCGCCAACCTGATCGGCGCCGAGCACACCGGCTTTCGCATGATCATGAGCAACTTCAACGCCGAACGGCTGCTGATGAGCGCCGGCGCCGTCACCTTCGCGCAGGTCTGCCTGGAAGAGGCCACCGCCTGGGCGCAGCAGCGGCAGACCTTCGGCCAGGTGATGATGGAACACCAGGCCATACGCCACCGACTGATGGACATGCGCACGCAGCTCATCGCCAGCCGCGCACTGCTGCATGACGTGGCGGCGCGCTTCGACGCGCAGCCACACGACCCGCTGGTGGTGGCCGACCTGTGCCTGCTGAAGAATCACGCCACCAGCACCATGCAGACCTGCGCCGACCACGCGGTGCACATCCTGGGCGGCATGGGCTACATGCGCGGCACCAAGAGCGAACGCATCTACCGCGAGGTGAAGGTGATGCAGATTGGCGGCGGCGCCACCGAGATCATGAAAGAGCTGGCCTGGCGGCAGCTGGGGGCGCTGGCCGGGCGCTGAAGGGGTGTGGCGGGTGGCCGCCAGCGCGGCCGCTTACAAGGCCTTGACCTGCACCTTGCGCCACTTGATGGGGCCACCCACCACGCCCTGCACGCCAGGGCCGAACTGCAGTGCAAACGGGCCGGCAGCGAACTTGTCGTTGTTCATCGTCGCCGTGGTGGTGCCGTTCAACTTCACCGTCACCACAGAGCCGCGTGCCTCGATCTCGTAGGTATTCCAGCGGCCACCGGCCAGGAACACCGGCGGCACCGGCACCGCCGCGAAGTTGACGATGCCACCGGTGCCGTACTTCGGGTCCGGGCGAATGTCCCAGATGTTGACTTCGTAGGAGTTGTCGGCGCTGATCTTGATGGCGTCCGACAGGCGGATGAAGATGCCGCTGTTGGTGTCGGTGGCGGCCCAGAATTCGGCGCGAATGGCGAAGTCCTTGTACGACTGCTTGGACACCAGAAAGCCGGCGCTGCCCTTGTCGGCCACGACGGCCCCGCCCTCGGCGCGCCAATTGGCGTCGCCAACCCGGTTCCAGTTCTCCAGGCCCTTGTCACCATCGATCAACGTGGTCCAGCCGTCCTGGGGCGGGCCACCGGCGCAGGCACTCAGCAGCAACAGGCCCGTGGCGGCCAGCGTGTTCAAAAGGGCGTGTCGTCTTTGCATGATTCGTTCCTGGTCAAGGGGTGGATGTTTCACAAGGGCGGTGAAAGGCCGGCTCTGTGGTCTGTCACCGGGCAATGTACTCTGCCCACAGATGAGCGGTTTGGCGGCGCCGCCGATCTCGTCTGAAAGCCAGGTGCCAGCCGCCGTCATCGGTGCTGCGCAAAGAGCAGGTTTGCACGCCCGACTTCAGCGCGCCAGCACGCCCGCAGCGCTGAAGTTCGGCACAGCCGCGTTCAGACACTGTTCGACAGACCGGATCCAAACGGGCTGGGCTTCGTCCCAGCCCAGCTTGACCGAGCGTTTGGCCGTTCAATTGGCGGCCGCCGCAAATCGCCACGAAGAAAGTTCTCGACTCCGTGCCCACGATGCGCGCAAACCTCGATCTCATCTGTCTGGATGAGTCAACCACTGCGCTGTGGTTTCCTAAGTGGCTCCGTCCGATGTGGCGGCCGTTGACAGCGACTCTTGAACCCAATGCACGTACGCAGATGAAGCCTCGGAGACGCGCACGGCAAAGACCGCCGGCAGCTCGTATGGGTGGATTTCAAGAATCAAGTGCTCCAGTTCCGCGTACCTGGCCTTCGTGGTCTTGAACAAGAGCCTTGTTTCAGGTTCCTTGACCACAATTCCGTTCCATCGGTACGTGCTGTTAACCGACTCTGCGTGCACACAAGCCGCCAGCCCGCGCCCAATGGCAGCATCGGCCAGTGCATCGGCTTGTTCCTGGGTGGCGACCGTGGTGAAGACGGCAATCAGGTCTGACATGCGAGCGAAGGTCGGGGACTTGGACGCTGGGGGTTTTGAATTGACGCGGGCTTGACCCCGATGCGGGGCCAGTAGAGCGGCCTGTTTTGTGGCGCCTGCCAGAAGGCTATGGCCAGGGGGCCTCATCACTGCATGCGCCAATATGAATGATGCCGACTCTTCCATCGTTCGGCACAAACACTTGATTGACGCT
>JANOZF010000092.1:0-16724 GCA_031429255.1 Rubrivivax sp. | reverse complement strand
GTCAGTTCACATCCAGTTCCAGCACCACCGGTGCATGGTCGCTGGGGCGTTCGTTCTTGCGCGGCGCCTTGTCGATGACGCAGGCCCTGACGGCCGATAGCAGTGGCTGGCTCACCAGGATGTGGTCGATGCGCAAACCCTGGTTCTTGCGAAAGGCCAGGTTGCGATAGTCCCACCAACTCCAGCTCTTGGGCGGCTGCTCGAACATGCGAAAGGCGTCCACCAGCCCTGTCGTCAGCAGGCCCTGGAAGTGGCTGCGCTCCTGCGGCGTGCAGTGGATCTGCCCGGCCCAGGCGATGGGGTCGTACACGTCACGGTCCTCGGGCGCGATGTTGTAGTCGCCCATCAGCACCAGGCGCGGGTGACGCGACAGTTCATCACGCACCCAGTCCTGCAGAGCCTGCAGCCAGCGCATCTTGTAGACGAACTTGTCGCTGTCGGGCGCCTGGCCGTTGGGGAAATAGGCGCCGACGATGCGCACGCCGGCGACCGTGGCCGCGATGACGCGTGCCTGTTCGTCCTGCAGGCCCGGGATGTTTTTCACCACCTCCAGCGCCGGCTCGCGGCTGATCAGCGCCACGCCGTTGTAGGTCTTCTGCCCGAACCACTGCACCTCGTAGCCAGCCGCGCGAATCTCGGCATGCGGAAACTTGTCGTCGGTGAGCTTGGTCTCCTGCAGCACCAGCGCATCCATCGGGTGGGCTTGCAGCCAGTCCAGCACCTGCGGCAGGCGCACGGCCAGTGAGTTGACGTTCCAGGTGGCGAGTTTCAAAGTTTGCCCAAGCTGCTGTTGTTGTCGATGCCGTTTTTGCTCGTCGAGATGGTACCCCTGCGCATACCGCCGCATGACTCGTTGCGCACCAGATGACGGCTCTTGACCGGATGTGGCAGATCACACCATGTGATGTTGCGACACGGCAGCACTGCTTTCAGGACGACGCCCGCACCTTTGTGGCCGCAGCGGCCTGGGCCGCCAATGGACTGAGCGCCTTGTCTTCTCCAAACAGGTCGAACACCAGGCCGCGCAGCCAAAGATGCGCCGGCGAACGGTGCACCTTGGCGTGCCAGAACACATTGATCGCAACTTCGGGCAACGCGATCGGGTGCGGCAGAAACCGCAGATCGAACGGTTCAGCGAGACTCTCCGCCAGGCGTTCCGTGACGGTGGCCACCATGTCAGAGCGCCGCAGGATATGGCCCACGCTGACGAAATGCGGCACGGTCAGACGCATCTTGCGCTCGACACCGGCACGGCGGATCAGGTCATCGACCTTGCCATGCCCCGTGCCGGCCGACACGATGATCAGGTGCTCGGCCGCCTTGAAGTCTGCCAATGTCAGGCGCTTGCGGTCCAGCTCATGGCCCTGCCTGAACAAACACACATAGCGCTGGCGGAACAGCCGACGCTGGAAGAACCCAGCCTTGAGCTGCGGCAACGGGCCTATGGCCAGGTCCACCTTGCCCGCCTCCATGTCGGCGCGCAGGTTGGTGGCGGTGGTGCGCACCGTGCTGAGTGACACACCCGGAGCCTGTTGCCGCAGGCGCTCGACCAGCGCGGGCAGAAAGACGATTTCGCCGATATCGGTCATGCCGATGGTGATGGAGCGGTTGACCGTGGCCGGGTCGAACCGGCTGTGCTGGTTAAGGCCGCTGTGGATCATGCCCAGCGCATAGCCGATGGGTTCGGCGAGTTGTTCAGCAAACGGCGTCGGCATCATGCCCGCCGGTGTGCGGACAAAAAGGTCGTCTCCAAACTGCCGCCGCAACTTGGCCAGCGTGTTGCTCACCGCTGGCTGCGTCAGGCCCAGGTTGTCGGCCACTTTGGAGACGCGCCGCTCGACCATCAGTTGCTGGAAGAGCACCAGCTGGTTCAGATCGATGTCGGACAACTCCATCGGGCCCCCATCACAGCCGGTGATACATCACATTCAAGCCATTCTATTTGCTGCATGGCGCGCAAGAGCAATGATCGGCCCCTCGCTTCCAACCCGCCATGGACATCCTCGATCAACCGTTCAACCGCCTCATCAGGGTTCAACCGGGCGTCAACCTGCTGAAGGCGCTGCAGGAAGCCCAGGTGCCAATGTCGTATTCGTGCATGGCCGGGCGCTGCGGCACCTGCCGCTGCCGGGTGCTCGACGGCGAAGTGATGGAGGGCTCTGGCGAAGCGCAGCGTCCGCAGGACGGCGAGCAAGGCTGCGTTTTGGCTTGCCAGACCTATGTCACCGAGCCCTGCAAGATCGAGATGCCGGAGCCTGACGAGGTGGTGCCGAGGGACATCTATGACATGGACTGGCTCGACCAGCTGAAGCGGGGACACCAGGGCCTGTCGGTGGCGCTGCCGCTCAGCTGCTCAGCTGCTCAGCCGCCCCGCGCAGCAGGACATGGGCCTGTGGCGCGAAAAACGGCTCTCAAGGGCTGACTCCCTGAGAGTTTCGGCAGCGGCCAACGGACACCATAGGAGACAACACATGAACGAAACATCCCCCGTCTTCCCGGACCAGCCGGTCTGGGAAAGCGACGGTACCCACCGCATACCGTTCCGCGCCTACACCAGTGAAGCAATCTACCGCAAGGAACTGGAGCGTTTCTTCTACAAGGGCCACTGGTGCTACATCGGCCTGGAGGCCGAGGTGCCCAACCCCGGCGATTTCAAGCGCACCGTGATCGGCGAGCGCTCGGTGATCCTGGCGCGCGACGCCGACGGCGGGCTGAACGTGGTGGAGAACGTCTGCGCCCACCGAGGCATGCGCTTCTGCCGCGAGCGGCACGGCAACCGCAAGGAATTCGTCTGCCCCTACCACCAATGGAACTACACGCTCAAAGGTGACTTGCAGGGTGTTCCTTTCAGGCGCGGTGTCAAGCAAGACGGCCAGGTGCACGGCGGCATGCCGGCCGACTTCAAGACCGCAGACCATGGCCTGACCAAGTTGAAGGTGGCCACCCGGGGCGGCGTGGTCTTTGCGTCGTTCGATGCCGATGTCGAGTCGTTTGAAGACTATCTGGGGCCCACCATCCTGGAGTACTTCGACCGCCTCTTCAATGGCCGCAAGCTGAAGATCCTGGGCTACAACCGCCAGCGCATCCCGGGCAACTGGAAGCTGATGCAAGAGAACATCAAAGACCCATACCACCCGGGCTTGCTGCACACCTGGTTCGTCACGTTCGGGCTTTGGCGCGCCGACAACAAGTCGAAGTTGCGCATGGACGCGAAACACCGGCATGCCGCCATGATCAGCACGCGCGGCAGCGCCGGCCAGGCCGAGCAGGTGACGCAGGTGTCCAGTTTCAAGGCGGAAATGAAGCTGCATGACCCGAGCTTCATCGACATCGTTCCCGAGCCGTGGTGGGGCGGCCCCACAGCGGTGATGACGACGATTTTTCCGAGTGTGATCCTGCAGCAGCAGGTCAACAGCGTCTCCACGCGCCACATCCAGCCCAGCGGCCATGGCAGCTTCGACTTCGTCTGGACCCACTTCGGTTTTGATGACGACAGCGAGGACATGACGCAGCGCCGTCTGACCCAGGCCAACCTGTTCGGCCCGGCTGGGTTTGTTTCTGCCGACGACGGCGAAGTGATCGAGTTCAGCCAACAGGCCTTTGAGAGCAAGCCTTTCCACCGCACGGTGGCCGAACTGGGCGGGCGCGACGTGGGCGACACCGAGCACATGGTCACCGAGACGCTGATCCGGGGCATGTACCGCTATTGGCGCGAAGTGATGGAGGGTGAGCCCCGCGGCTCCACGCCCGCCAGCGCGCGCGTGGACGGGACGAACGGGTCTGCGCTGGGCGCCAAGCCTGGGCTGGAGGCCTGAGTGATGACGATCACCCTGAACTTCGAGGACTGGCTGGCGCTGAACCAGTTGTACGCTGACTACGCAAGCGCTGTTGACTCCGGCAACTGGGACTTGTGGCCTGAATTCTTCACCGACGACTGCAGCTACAGGCTGCAACCGCGCGAGAACCACGAACGGGGTTTCCCGCTGGCCACGCTGTCGTTCAGCAGCAAGGGCATGCTGAAAGACCGCGTCTACGGCATCAAGGAGACGCTGTTCCACGACCCCTACTACCAGCGGCACATCGTCGGCACGCCGGTGGTGCGTGAAGCCAGTGACGGGCGGTTTCGCTGCGAAGCCAACTATGCGGTTTTCCGCACCAAGTTGTCCGAGGCTTCGACGGTCTACAACATCGGCCGCTACCTGGACACGGTGGTGCGCACACCGCAAGGGCTGAAGTTCGCATCGCGTGAGTGCATCTACGACTCCGAGATGATTCCCAATTCCATCATCTATCCGATCTGAGGCATCCATGAGCATGACAAAGTGGGTCGACGCGCTCTCGGTCGACGAACTTCCTTCCGACGATGTCAAGGGCGTGGTCGTCGCTGGGCGCGACATCGCGATCTACACCGTTGGTGATGCGGTCTATGCCACCGACAACCTCTGCAGCCACGGCCACGGCCGCCTGTGTGACGGCTTTCTGGAGGGCCATGAAATCGAATGCCCGTTGCACCAGGGAAAGTTCGACGTGCGGGACGGCAAGCCCACCTGCGCGCCCGTCACCCAGGCCTTGCGCAGCTATCCCATCAAAGTGGATGGCGGCCGGGTCTACCTGCAGGTCGTTTGAGCAGCCGCCATCCTGATTTCGATTGCAAGAGCGTAGCGGGAACCGCTGGCGCGGCGTGAATTGCAGAAACGGCGAACGCGCTGGTGCGGTTCAACCCGGCGCCAGTCACTTGACAGGTTCAGCGTCTTTGCAATCATGCCCGCTGATCCCGCCAGAACGTGCCCACTCGTCGTTGCAAGTGTCCGCTGTGGCCCGAGCTGCAGCCCCGCTTGGCGCGCGGCACCCCGCTGGCCGCAGCGCAAACCTTCGAAACCGGAGCATTTTTCGCATGACAAAGCTTCTTGCACGCATCAGACGCAAGGCCTCGATCCTGATCCGCACCTTGGCCGGCCACCGCGAGAGCGAAGCCGCGCTCGGGCAGGCGGCCAACCGATTCTGGAACGACTTTGCAAGCCCCGTGCGTGCGCAAGAGGCTCATTGGCGTGGCCATGGTCCCTTTGCCGACGATGCGGTCTGGCTCAAGCTGGGGCGCGGCCACCTTGAATGGCTGCAACAGGTGCTGCACAGCCAGGGCCGGGTCTTGCAACCGCGGCGGGTGGTGGAATGGGGCTGCGGCGGCGGCATGAACGCGGTGCACTTTGCCCGCGGTGCGCAGCGCTACTACGGCGTGGACCTGTCGCAGCCGACCCTGCGCGAATGCGCACGGCAACTGCAGCGTGAGCGTCTTGACGGATTTGTGCCCGTCTTGGTGGACGCCAACCAGCCGCGCGCCGCGCTGTCGGTGATAGAAGCACCCTGCGATCTCTTCGTTTGCACCTATGTCTTCGAGCTGCTGCCGAGCGTCGGCCATGCCCGGGAACTGCTGCAGCTGGCGTGGGATGTGCTGGCGCCTGAAGGTGTGGCGCTGGTGCACATCCGTTGCGCCACCGCCGCCTTCACCAGCCGGTCCAGGCCCTGGGGCTACGAAGAGAACATGGCGCACAACGTGACCTTCGAGCTGGTCGACTTCCGCGCCATGTGCGAGGGCCTGGGTTTTGCGGTGCTGGGCGTGCAGGCTGTGGATGCGGTGCCGGAGTTGAACGAGAAGAACTACGCCTATCTGGTGCTGATGAAGCCGCTGGTGGCAGGGGTGCAGTCAGCTCCTGGAGCGGCCTGAATGGCTGCTTGAGGGGCTGCTTGAGGGGCGGCGTGTAGGTCCGCGTGAAGGGCGACCTCTCGCGCGGCACGATTCGGCAGAGCTCCGGGTCGCTGGCGCTCACGCAACCCCGGCTGTTGGTGGCGCACGCCTGTGTGCGTTATCTGGGCGACCTGAGCGGGGGCCAGATGAGCAGGTCAGCCGCGCTGCGTTTTGCACCCGTCGCGATTCGGCGCAAAGGCCACTCGTTTTTTGCTCGTTTCGTTTCAACGTGTGCTGCCGCCGACGCTCCTAGCTTGGCGTCGCTGCCGGTGCACTGGATGCAGCCCTGGCGCAGGCAGCGCCGGCCTTGACTTCGATTTCGGCATCGGGCGCGGCCATTGAGGCACCGGCCACCTGCCGGCGGCCACGCGACTTGGCCAGGTACAGCTGCGCATCGGCACCGCGCACGAGTCCATGTGCCTGGTCGGCAACGTCACGGTTTCTGCTGCAGGCCCCCACGCTGACGGTGAGGTGGGGTGCCACGTCGGACTGGTTGTGTTCGATGGCCAGCGCCTCGACGGCAGCGCCCAGCTGGCGCGCCAGGGTCAGCGCGCCGGCGAGCGGCGTTTCGGGCAGGATGCAGACGAACTCCTCGCCACCGTAGCGGGCCAGCACGTCACCAGGCCGTTTGAGCGCGGCGCGCAGCGCCTGTGCCACACGGCGCAGGCTGTCGTCGCCGGCCTGGTGGCCATAGCGATCGTTGTAGCGCTTGAAGAAGTCGACGTCGATCAGCAGCACGCTGAGCTCGCTGCCATTGCGCGCCGCGCGTCCCCACTCGGCCAGCAGTCGCTCGTCGAAGTAGCGGCGGTTGCGCACCCCGGTCAGCCCATCGATGTAGACCCACTGACGAAGCAGATCGGACTGGGCTTTCAGCGTGAGGTGGGTCTTCACCCGGGCCCGCACGATGGTGGGATTGACCGGCTTGCTGATGAAGTCAACGGCGCCCAGATCCAGTCCACGCGCCTCTGATTCTTCGTCGCTCTGTGCGGTGACGAAAATCACGGGGATGTCGCAAGTGGCCTCGTCGGCCTGCATGCGGCGGCACACCTCGTGCCCGTCAATGCCGGGCATCACCACGTCCAGCAGCACGAGGTCGGGCTGCTGGGCGGCGGCCAGCTTCAGCGCCTGCTCGCCGCTGGTGGCCATCAGCACCTGATGGTCTGCGCTGAACACCTGGTACAGGGCCTGGATGTTGGCCGGTTGATCATCCACCACCAGCAAACGCGGCGGCCGTTGCTCGAGGTCGAATTCATGGGATTGCGACGGGTTCATGCCGGTTGCTCGTGCAGCAAGGCCCGGCACAGGCCCGCGGCACGCTCGAAGTCCAGCGCCATCACGGCCTCTTCCAACGGCACCTTGTGGTTGCCCAGATGGCTGCCGGCCTGCCGCAGCAACCGCGGCAGCTGCTCGGTGGCTTGCATGTCGCTGTTCTGCAGCAAACGCAGCAGTTCGCCCAGCGCCTGTTGCAGCGCCTGCCGCGGCACGGTCATGGCAGGGGGCGCGGGCGGGTCGGCCGCGTCGGCTTGCAGGGTGGCGAGCAACGCTTCCAGTCCGGGCCGGGATGCGGCCAGGGTTTCGATCCAGCCGTCCACCTGCTTCGGGCTCGGACTGGCCGGTCTGCAGGCCTCGAGTTCTCGCTCGGCGCAGCGGGCCTGTTCGGCCAGCGACCGCGCTCCCAGCGTGGCGGCCAGCCCCTTAAGAGTGTGCAGTGTGCGCTCGGTGGTGGCCACGTCGCCGTCCTGCGCCTGATGCAGCAGCTTGCCTGGCAGCTCCTGCAGTTCCATCACCAGGCCGCGCAACATGCGGGTGTACAGACCCAGCTTGTGATTGAAGCGCGCCAACGCTGCATCGATGTCCATGCCGGCAGCCTGGGCCGCGCTGCGCGCAGCGATGCCGAGCAGCGCACCGTGATCGGGCCCGGGCGTCGCAGTTGGTGCGGATTCGGCGGCGCCTCTGCCGCACAGCTTCTGCAGCAATCTCACCAGATGATCCAGGTCGAAGGGCTTGCCGACATGTTCGGTCATGCCTGCTGCCAGGCACGCCTGGCGGTCGCTGGCCATGGCGTTGGCAGTCATGGCGACGACGGGCAGCTTGTCGTGTGCCGGGTTGGCGCGGATGCGGGCGGTGGCGGTGTAGCCATCCATCACCGGCATCTGCAGATCCATCAACACCACGTCGAAGGCCAGCTGCGCGGCTGCCAGCATATCCAGGCCTTGCTGTCCATCACCCGCCACCAGCACTTCGGCACCCTCGTCTTGCAGCAGCTCTTGCGCCACCTGCTGGTTGTTCGCGTTGTCTTCCACCAGCAGGATGCGAAACCCGGCAAGCCGCTGCCCGCTGGGAAGGCGCTGCGTGCCGGTTGCGGACCCGGCGCGTGCCGATGACGCCGGGGCGCTGGTGGACGGGTTGCGCCGCGCCACCCCCCCAGCGCGCTGCTGTCGGGCGGCTTGCAGGCCGTCCATCAGAGTCGATGCCGTCAGCGGCTTCAAGACGCAGGCGTCAGGCCGCAGCGCAGCAGGCTCGCTCTCCAGGTCCAGCCCATCACGGCCGTGTGCCGTGGTCATCAGCACCAGCAGGGCTTGCGGTGCCAGCCCGAGGCTGCGCACGCGCGCCGTGGTCTGCAAGCCATCCAGCCCTGGCATGTCGGCATCGACATACACCACATCCACCGGTGCATCCTGCTGCTGCAGTTCGTGCAGATTGAGCAAGGCCGCCTGGCCACCATCCGCGCCGTCACAGGGCCAGCCCAGCGAGCGGCACATCTCCAGCGTCGCCTGGCGCGCGACGGCGTTGTCGTCCACCACCAGCGCACGCCGCACGGTGGGCACTGCGACGGCCGTAGCCGCATGCGCTTGTGCCGGCCCTGGCGCTGCCAGCGGCAGACTGAGTTCGAAGTGGAAGGTGCTGCCCTGGCCGAGCAAGCTGTTCAACCCCAGCTGACCCCCCATCACCGCCACCAGGCGCTGGCTGATGGCCACGCCGAGCCCGGTACCACCAAACCGCCGGGTGGTGGTGGCTTCGGCCTGCGTGAAGCCGCTGAAGATCTTCTGCTGGTTGTTGGCTGCGATGCCGATGCCGGTGTCGCGCACCGCGAAGCGCAGCCGCGCGCCCTCGGCCTCCAGCGCGAGCAAGCGCACCGACACCACCACTTCACCGCTGCCCGTGAACTTGACCGCGTTGCCGCCCAGGTTGACCAGCACCTGCTGCAGACGCTGTGCGTCGCCCATCAGCGTCGCGGGTATCGCGGGGTCGAGGTCGAACACCAGTTCCACCGGCTTGTTGCCCACGTTCGACGACAGGATCACGCCCAGTTCCTGCATCAGCTGTTCGACGTTGAAGGGCTGTGGGTCCAGCGTCATCTTCCCGGCCTCGACCTTGCTGAAGTCCAGGATGTCGTTCAACAGGCCCAGCAGCGAGCGGGCAGCGTTTTCGGTCTTCTGCGCATAGTCGGCCTGGTGCGCATTCAGGCCCGTTCGCTTCATCAACGCCAGCATGCCCAGAATGGCGTTCATCGGCGTGCGGATTTCGTGGCTCATGTTGGCCAGGAACTGGCTCTTGGCGACGCTGGCCTGTTCGGCCTGCGTCTTCGCCTGCGCCAGCGCGGTCTGTTGCGCGCGCTGCTCGCTGATGTCGACGTAGCCCACCACGACGCCCAGTTCGTCGTGGGCCGCCGGCATGGCGCTCACCGAAAGCCACACACTGCGGTGGGGCCGCACCACCTGCATCACCGCGTCGTGCACCGGCCGGCTTTGCGTCAGCGCCACCGCGCTGGCGTGCTCCTCGCGGGGCATCGGCGTGCCGTCTTCGCGCAGCACGGTCCAGTCCTGGCTGTCGTAGTCGCGCGCCAGGTGCTGGGCCTTGGTGATGCCCAGCAGCCGCTCGGACGCCGGGTTGCAATCGATGACGTGGCCTTGCGCGTCGGTGATGGTGATACCCACCGGCAGGATGTCGTAGATGGCCTGCAGCCGGGCCAGTGTCTGTGCCATGGCCTGCGTTGCGGCCTCGGCCGATTCACGCGCCTGGATGAGCTCGGTGATGTCGACGCGAAAGCCCACGATGTGGCCGTCGGGCAGCTTGCGTTCCACGATGCGCAACGTCTGGCCGGTGGCCAGTGGCTGTGTGACTGTGCTGTTGGCGACCTGATGGGCACGCACCCGTTCGGCGACCCAGGCGTCGACGCGCCCTTCGGCCTCAAGGAAATTGCCGCGCTCTGCGCCGGCACGAACCACGTCCTCGAACAGCACACCCGGCTTGATGAGGTCCCGCACACCTGCGTAAATCGTCTTGTAGCGCTCGTTGCACAGCACGAGGCGGTCTTCCGGGTCGTACAGCACGAAAGCCTCGTCGATGGCATCGATGGCGCCTTCCAGCAGCGCAGCGCTGCGCCGCGCCGCCTCTTCGGCGCGCCGCCGGTCGCTGATGTCGGCATAGGTGGTGATGAACCCTCCGCCGGGCATGGGTGCGCCGCGGATCTCGATGACCGTTCCGTCAGGGCGGACACGCTCGAACTGATGCACATCCAAGGACTGGCGCGCGCGGTCGATGACGTGTTGCGCCAACACGGCCGGGTCGCCGGGTCCGTACTCGCCGCGGGAGGCGTTGTAGTGCGCGATGTCGCCAAAGGACACCTGCGGTGTGCTCATCAATTGGTCCGGCAGATCCAGCAGCACGCGCATCGGGCGGTTGCCCAACACCAGCCGAAGATCGGCATCAAACACCGTCAATCCACAGGGCAGGCTATCGATCACGGTGTGCAGCAACTCGTTGTGGCGCCGGACATCGGCTTCGAGGTTGCGGCGTTCGGTGATGTCTTGCACAGCGCCCACCAGCCGCACGGCGTGTCCGTCACTGAAGTGCGCTTCTCCGACCATGCGCACCCAGCGCACGGGGCCGGAGCCGCTGGTCAGCGGCCCCTCGATGTCGAAACCCTTGGTGTGCTGGACGCAACGTCGAATGGCGGCGTAGATGCCCGAGCGCAGCGTGGGCGCGCACAAGCGCAGCGTTTCGCGCAAGGTGGGTCGATGCCCCGGAGCCAGACCGTGGATGCGGCAGGTCTCGTCGGTCCACGTGATCACCATCGTGGTGAGGTCGAATTCCCAGCCGCCCACGCCGCCGATGCGGCCCGTCTGGGCCAGAAAGTCCTGGTGATGGCGCAGCGCAATCTCGGCACGCTTGCGTTCGGTGATGTCCAGTTCGATGGCCATGAAACCGGTCAGCGCGCCCGCATCGTTGCGCAGCGGTTGGATTTCCAGGCTCAGCCAATACAACTCGCCCGACTTCCTGCGACTCTGGAGCTCTGCACTGAAGGATCGCCCCTTGTCCAGCGCCGTGCGCAAGTGCAGCAGGGTGACGCTGTCATTCAGCGCTGAACCCAGCAACTCGCCGGGATGGTGGCCCAGCGCCTCGGCGGAGCTGTAGCCAGAGAGTCTTTCGAAACCCTCGTTCACCCAGGTGATGCGGCGTTGCGCATCGGTGATGATGACCGCGTTGCTGGTTCGCCGGGCCACCAGTGCCAGCCGCTCCAGATCCACCATCAATCGCAGGGCACGGGCATCGGCGCGTTGCCGTCCTGTGGTCTGCTGCCACAGCAGGCCGGCCAGAAGCATGCCCGCAGCGACCGCGCCGCACAGCACCAGCCAGGGCCCGTCACTCTTGAATCGCGCCTCGAAGGCGGCGGTGCTTTGCAGGTGCAAGGTCACCGTCCGGCCGGGCAGTGCCACCAGGGTCGTGGCGATTCGCTGAGCCAGCGGCGTGGCCACCGCGCTGGGCGTGGTGGTGCCGAACATGCGACGACCCTCGGCGCGGGCACCGCTGTTGTCGTACAGCGTGGCCACCACCTGCCCGGTGACCACGTCGGGCAGGTCACCCAGCATCTCCTCCAGCACGATGGGTGCAAACACCAAGCCCGACACCGGCCAGCGCTGCGGCTCGGATTGTGCCGGGTCGGGCGTACGCAGAGCCAGCATCACCAACAGGCCTTCGCGCTTGTGCGAGTCCTGAACGAGGGTCAGCACTTGGCTGGTCACCGCCTGGTCGGACTCTAGTGCCCGCGCGATGGTCTCGGCGCGAACCGGCTCCGACCCCATATCGACACCCAGGGCGGGAGCGTTGTGCGCCAGCGGCTCGATGAAGCGGATGACATGGCGCGTGGTCCCCTGCAGGCTGCCCATATCGTGAACAGCAAAGCCCGCCTGACCACGGGAGCGCACGCGTTCTTCGTAGCGCGCTGTGTCAGCGCGGAGCACGGGCTCCACGTAGCCAAAGCCATGGACGCCAGGAAACATCACCGCCAGCTGGCGTTCGTTCACAAATTGGGAAAAGCGCTCGCGGTTCACGTCCGCAGGCTTCATGAACACCGCGCTGGCGCCGTGCAAGCCCAGCACCGGTCGACGCAAGCGTCCCGAAATATCTTCGCCAGTGCGTTCCAACAGCCGGTAGAACTCGGTTTCGGCCTGCGCCTGTGACTGCTTGCGCATCCAGTCCGCGCCGGCCAGCCCGGTCAGAGTCGCCACCAGCACCAGCAGCGTCGGCAGCAGCCACTGCCGCAGCAAGGGTGTAGCGGCCCTGCGGGAGGACAACCGGGCGGCGAGGGTGGGTGGCGCAACGCCTGAGGTCATGGGGGCGATGTCTGGAGACTGCAGTGCCCGTGTATCGACATTCAGAGGGCTGGACTTGAATGGCAGGTCAACCCGGACGGCGCTGGCCAAGCTGAGTACCACGGCGGCCCGATGGGAAGTGGCGCGGCCGTGGGTGTGAGAGTCCGGTCGCTTGGTGTCCGTGTACTGGCCGCGCGGGATAATGCGCCAGGTTTCAACAATTCAAGGTTCAAGCAACGCCATGCCCGTTTGCTGCCGCCGCGCCATGCCGGTCCTCGTGTCCGTCCTTGCTGCCGATGCCCCGTAAGCCCACCAGCCCCAACGGCCCCGGTGGCCCGACGACGAAAACGGCGCTGGGCCTTGTTCGCCGAAAACGCGCCACTGCCGGCAACGCCGCTTCGACACTGGGTGAACAGCACATCGGGCGCGAGGCCCGCGCCGTGCCTGACGACCACCAGGCCGTGAAGTTGTGGCTGCGGCTGTTGTCGTGCAGCACGCAGATCGAGCAGGAGATCCGCAGCCGCCTGCGCCAGCGCTTTGCCACCACGCTGCCGCGCTTCGACTACCTGGCCCAGCTGGAGCGCCACCCCGATGGTCTGCGCATGAACGCGCTCACGCGTTACCTGATGGTGACGGGGGGCAACGTCACGGCGCTGACCGACCAGCTGGTGACCGAGGGTTGGGTGGACCGCACGCCCGACCCCGGCGATCGCCGCTCACTGATCGTCAAGCTCACGGCTGTGGGACGCAGCCACTTTCTGGGCATGGCGCGTGAGCACGAGGCCTGGCTGCTGGAACTGCTCAGCGGCTTCGACCCTGCGCAGCGCGACCAGCTTTACGACACGCTGGGCAGGCTGCGGCTGCACCTGGTGAACCGCGCCGCGAGCCACGCCTGAAGGCCGGCAGCGACTGACTGCGCCACCCGGCGTCGCCGCCGCCGAGCCTCTTCGAGGAGGTATGAGCACAGTCACCGTGTGGCGTGTGCCCATGAAGCAGCGCATGCCGCCCGCGCAAGATGGCATGCGCGGTCACAGCGCGGTGCGCCCAGGGCCTTGCCGGCCTCAGATGTGCATCATGGCGGCCACGCCCAGCGCGATGCCGATGAACGACACGCCGCCCACGCCCCAGGCCAGCCATTTGCGACGCGTCAGCAGTGCAATGGCGGCCAGCGCGATGGATACCTGCAGTGCCGTGGTGGCCTGCGCCCAGCGGTGGTGCAGGTGCATCTCTGCATCGGAGCGCTGGTCCCAGTTGGTGGCCTCGGCCTCGAGTTTTTCTGCGGCCTTCTTGATGTCGCCCTTCTCGGCCTTGTAGCGGTCGACCTCCCGTGCCAAGGCGGCCTTGCGCTCTGCGGGTACCAGTTCCACTGCCAGTTCAGCCAGGTTCTGCTTGCTGCTCTTGGCCTGGTAGTAGTTCCACTGGTTGGAGGCTTCGGTCTTCTTGATGGCGGCGTTGTTCTTGAACAAGCCGGCGTTGGCTTGCGTGAAGCCACCCATGTAGGCAAACAGGGCGCCCAGTGTGGCGATCACGGCGGTGGCCACCGCAATGCGCCCTGAAAAACTGTCACCGCTGCCATGCTGTGCGGCGTGCTCGAGTTCGTGGTCGTGTGGTCCGTGGACGTGAAAACCGGCTCCTGACATGGTTGTGCTTCTTTCAGTGGTTGGTGGGCTGGGGCTTGCGTCGATAGGTGACGAAAGCAAAGGGGGTGGCGTCGGCGGCTGTGGCGAGCCGGCGCTCGAGGACGTTCCATTCGGCGGCGGGCCACGGCGGAAAGCTGACGTCGCCGTCCAGATCGGTGTCGATCTCGGTGAGCATCATCTCGTCGGCCAGCGGCAAGGCCTGCGCATAGAGCTGCGCGCCGCCGATCACGAACACCTGGTCTTCGGTGGCCAGCCGCTGCAGCGCTTGTTGCAGGCTGGGCGCCGACTCGGCACCGTCAAACTGCAGCGTGGCATTGCCGGTGACGACCACGTTGCGCCGCCCGGGCAAGGGGCGAAAGCGCGCGGGCAGCGAGTCCCAGGTCTTGCGCCCCATCACCACCGGGTGCCCCATCGTCGCGGCGCGAAAGTGGCGTTGGTCCTGCGGTTCGTGCCACAGCAGGCCGTTGTTCTTGCCGATGGCGCCGTTGCGCGCGACGGCCGCGATGAGGGTCAGCTTCACACCGCCACCGGTGCCTTGATGGCAGGGTGCGGGTCGTAGCCCTCGACCACGAAGTCCTCGTACGCATAGTCGAGGATGGAAGACGGACGGCGCGCCAGGCGCAGCTGCGGGTAGGCGCGTGGCTCGCGCGACAGCTGCAGCTGCACCTGTTCCAGATGGTTGTTGTAGATGTGGCAGTCGCCGCCCGTCCAGATGAAGTCGCCCACCTCAAGGTCGCACTGCTGCGCCAGCATGTGCGTGAGCAGCGCGTAGCTGGCGATGTTGAAGGGCACGCCCAGGAAAAGGTCGGCGCTGCGCTGGTACAGCTGGCAACTCAGGCGGCCCCGTTCACCGCTGGCTTGCGCCGGCGCGACGTAGAACTGGAAGAAGGCATGGCAGGGCAGCAGCGCCATCTTGCCCAGATCGGCCACGTTCCAGGCGCTGACGATGATGCGGCGGCTGTCGGGGTTGGTCTGCAGCTGCTTCACCACTTCGGCAATCTGATCGATGTGCCCGCCATCGGGCGTGGGCCAGCTGCGCCACTGCACGCCGTACACCGGCCCCAGGTCGCCGTCCGGGCGGGCCCACTCGTCCCAGATGGTGACGCCGCGCTCCTGCAGCCAGCGCGCATTGCTGTCGCCTCGCAGAAACCACAACAGCTCCAGCACGATGGCTTTCAGGAACACCTTCTTCGTCGTGATGAGGGGGAAGCCCTGGCGCAGGTCGAAGCGCATCTGGTGGCCAAACACGCTGCGCGTGCCGGTGCCGGTGCGGTCGCCCTTGTGCACACCTTGGGCGAGCACGTGGCGCAACAGGTCTTCATAAGGGGTCGGGATGGCGTTGTTCATCAGATGGGCGCAGAGGGGTGCCGGGTTTGGGCCCGCCCGGACGGGTCGGTGGCGCTGGTTCGCGCGCCCGGATCGACGCGAATTATCAGGGTGCAGGCCAAGCTGCAGACCAGGCGCCGCGGCAGGGCCTCAGGCCGCCCCAGTCTCCACGTCAAACTGCATCGCCGCCAGCCGGGCGTACAGGCCACCCCGGGCCACCAGCTCTTCATGTCGGCCCACGTCGACGATGCGCCCGGCGTCCATGACGACGATGCGGTCGGCCTTCAGCACCGTGGCCAGCCGGTGCGCGATGACGAGCGTGGTGCGGTTGTTCATCGCGGCTTCCAGGGCCGCCTGCACGACCCGTTCGCTTTCGGCATCCAGTGCGCTGGTGGCCTCGTCCAGCAGCAGCAGCGGCGGGTTCTTCAGCATGGCGCGGGCGATGCTGATGCGCTGGCGCTGGCCACCCGACAGGCGCACACCACGTTCGCCCAGGTAGGTGTCATAGCCTTCGGGCAGCGCGGCGATGAAGTCGTGCGCAAACGCAGCCCGGGCAGCGGCCTTGACTTCGTCGTCGCTGGCCTGCGGGCGGCCGTAGCGGATGTTTTCAAGCGCACTGGTCGAGAACACGGTGCTGTCCTGCGGCACGATGCCCACGCGCTGGCGCAGATCGGCCAACGCCACCGTTCGCACGTCCACGCCGTCGATGCGCACGGCACCGGCCTGCGTGTCATAGAAGCGCAGCAGCAACTGGAAGACGGTGGACTTGCCGGCTCCGCTGGGGCCCACCAGCGCCACGGTCTCGCCGGCGCGGATGTGCAGCGAGAAGTCGGCCAGTGCCGCTTGCTTGGGCCGCGACGGGTAGTGGAAGCCCACGCCGTCCAGTGCCACCGTCGAGCCCGCCTGCACCGCGGGCAGCGGCACCGGCATCTGGGGTTCGGCCACTGGCGAACGCGCGGCCAGCAGTTCCATCAGACGTTCGGTGGCGCCCGCGGCACGCAGCAGATCGCCGTACACCTCGGACAGCACGGCCACGGCGCCTACGAAAATGATCACGAAGACCACCGTCTGCCCCAGGTGGCCGGCACTGATCTGGCCGGCAATCACGGCCTGCGTGCCCTGGTACAGGCCCCACAGCAGCGCACCGAAAGTGGCGGTGATCATGAACGCCACCAGCAGCGCGCGCACACGGGTGCGCTTGCGTGCCACGTCGAAGGCGGCCTGCGTGCTCTTCTCGAAGCGCAGCGCCTCGCTGCCTTCCTGCACGAAGCTCTGCACCACCGGGATCTCGCCCAGCACCTCGGCTGCAATGGCGCTGCTGTCGGCCACGCGGTCCTGGCTGGCACGCGAGAGCCGCCGCACGCGGCGGCCGAAGTACAGGCTGGGCAGCACCACCAGCACCAGGATGCCCAGCACCTG
>JANOZF010000091.1:0-27836 GCA_031429255.1 Rubrivivax sp. | reverse complement strand
CGCGCCAGCACCATGGGCACGATCTTGCGGTACATCGCCAGCCCGGGTGGCAGCAGCCGCACCAGGTAGGCGCGCCCGTCTTCGGGGTCTGAAGAGCGGCCCACCAGCCCGTCGCGTTCCATGCGCGCCAACGCGCGGCTGACCCGCATCTTGTCCAGTGAAACGCTGTCCATCACGGCAGCGGTCTTCACCTCGCCGCCTTCGGCCAGCGCCGCCATCACGCGCCATTCATCGCGCGTCAGGTCGAAGCGTTCGCTGTAGACCTGGGCGGTGGCCTGGCTGACTGCTTCGGCGAGGCGGGCCAGGCGGTAGGGGAAGAATTGCTGCAGGTTCATGCGCAGATGGTAACTCGCGTGACTATAAAGTACGTAGCGGGGGGCATCTCGGCTTGGGATGGCGGGTATCGGGTTCGCGGAGCATGGCGGTGCAAGGACCGTGGCGAGGACCTGTCCGGTAGGGTGTGCTGCTCCGCTCATGTCCTCCTTCGCCGGCCTGCGGCCGACGAATTCCTCCTCTACTCTGCTACGCAGCACACCCCACCGAACAGGTCCGGCACCACCGGCTGCTGGCCTGTGGGAAGACCACTGCTCCTCTTCGCGCCACCGCGACTCGGCACGCGACTCGGCAGCGCGGCTCAGAGGCACAAACACCTTGACCAGCCCATCCGCCACCCATATAGTAACGTAAGTTACTACAAGGCAGACTGCTCGGAAGCATCCCATGAACATCCAGCGCATCCACCACGTCGCCTACCGCTGCCACGACGCCAAGCAGACGGTGGAGTGGTATCAGAAGCATCTGAACATGAACTTCGTGCTGGCCATCGCCGAAGACCAGGTGCCGTCCACGAAGGCGCCCGACCCCTACATGCACCTTTTCTTGGACGCCGGCAACGGCAACGTGCTGGCCTTCTTCGAGATTCCGCATTCGCCGCCGATGGCTCGCGACGCCAACACACCCGACTGGGTGCAGCACATCGCCTTCAAGGTGGGCAGCGTGCAGGACCTGGTGGACACCAAGGCGCGGCTGGAAGCGTCGGGCATCGAGGTGGTGGGCATCACCGTCCACACCATCTTCAAGTCGATCTATTTCTTCGATCCCAACGGCCACCGGCTGGAACTGGCGGCCGACACTGGCACGGCCGAACAGATGAAGCGCCTGGACGACGTGAAGTGGCCGATGCTGGAGGAGTGGTCGCGCACCAAGCGTGCGCCCAAGCATGCGGCCTGGATGCACGAAGCCGAGCGGTCAGTCCCCGCTGGCGGCTCTGCCTGAACCGGCCGATCCGCTGCTGCCGCGGCCACGGCGGCAGCTGAACGCGCAATCAGGGTGGTGGTCTTGGCGCACGGCCGGCGGGCCACGCTTGCTGCTACTGTTCGAGTCTTTCGCCGACCTGGCAGATAAAGGACCCGATCATCATGCGCAACAAACCGCTCGGCCGCACCGGCCTTTTTGTCTCGGAACTGTGCCTGGGCACCATGACCTTTGGCGGCGGCGCCGGCCTGTGGGCTCATATCGGCGACCTGCAGCAAAACGATGCCGAGCGGCTCATCGGCCAGTCCATCGATGCGGGCATCAACTTCATCGACACGGCCGACATCTACTCCGCGGGCCTGTCGGAGCAGATCACGGGCCAGGCGCTGAAGAACCTGAAGGTGCCTCGCGAAAACGTGGTCGTGGCCACCAAGGTCTTCGGCGACATGGGTCCGGGGGCCAATGCGCGTGGCAGCTCGCGCGGCCACATCATGGACGGTGTCAAGGCCAGCCTGCGGCGGCTGCAGCTCGACCACATTGACCTCTACCAGGTCCATGGTTTCGACCCTGCCACGCCCGTCGAAGAAACCGTGCGCGCGCTGGACCAGCTGGTGCGGCAGGGCCATGTGCGCTACGTGGGCGTGTCGAACTGGGCCGCGTGGCAGATCGTCAAGGCGCTGGGCATCGCCGAACGGCTGGGCCTGTCGCGCTTTGAATCCCTGCAGGCCTATTACACCGTGGCCGGGCGCGACCTGGAGCGCGAACTCATCCCCATGCTGGCCAGCGAAGGCGTGGGGCTGATGGTCTGGAGCCCTTTGGCCGGCGGGCTGCTCAGCGGCAAATTCGACCGCGACCAGAAAGGCCAGGACGGCAGCCGCCGCACCACCTTCGACTTCCCGCCGGTGCACCGCGATCGGGCGTACGACTGCATCGACACCATGCGCCCCATCGCGCAGGCCCACGGCGTGTCGGTGGCGCAAGTTGCGCTGGCCTGGCTGCTGCATCAGCCGCAGGTGACGAGCGTCATCGTTGGCGCCAGGCGGCCTGAACAACTGGCCGACAACCTGGCTTCGACGCAGGTCACGCTCAGCGCCGATGAACTGCGCATGCTGGACGACGTGAGCCGCCTGCCCGCGGAGTACCCGGGCTGGATGCTGGAGCGCCAGTGCGAGGCCAGACGCAAGCAGCTTGCGCATGCAGGGCGCGGCTGAGCGGGGCGGCTACCGCGCGTGAAATCGCGCTCGGGCCTTCGTCTGGCGTGAAGGTCCTTCCGGACCTCCACGTCCCGACTCAGCCCTCACGCGTGAAATCGCGCTCGGGCCTTCGTCTGGCGTGAAGGTCCTTCCGGACCTCCACGTCCCGACTCAGTCACAGGCGATGATCGGCAACATGCTTGAGCCTCACCACGCGCTGGCCGCTGCCAACAGGTCCACGCCGCAAACGGCGCCGGCGCTGCGCCGAATCCTCGTCGTGGGTGCTGGCGGGGTACTGGGTTCTGCGGTGGTCGAGCAGCTGCTGGGTTCGCACCGTTTTCAGCGTGTGGCAGCGTTGGTGGACCAGCCGGTGCAAGCGGCGGTGAAGGGTTTCGTGGCGGTGCCGGACAACGATGCCGCGCTGCACGCCTTGGCGGCCGACACCGCACTGGTGGTGTTCGACCGTGCGCGCGATGCGCACCGCCGCGAGGTGGCCTTCGTGCGTCCGCTGCCCGAGGACTTGCCGCAGCTCGCAGCGCGGCTGCAGGCGGCCGGGATGTGCCGCCTGATCGTGGTGGTGCCGCATCGGGCTTCGTTGTTGCCGATGGCATTGCAGCAGGGCCTGGCCACGCTGGACGAGGCCGCGGTGGCGGGCCTGGGCCTGGAACAGCTGGTGTTCATGCGCATGGCGCAAAGGGCTGGACCCGGCCGCGACGCCGTGGCGGACCAGCCCAGCCTGCCGCAGCGGCTGGCCGACTGGATGCTGTCGCAGCTGCACTGGATGGTGCCGCAGCGTGAGCAGCCCGTGCAGGCGGCCACCGTGGCGAAGGTGGCTGCGGCGCTGGCGCTGCTGTTGCCTGCCGCCCGGCCCGGCACCCGTGTGTTGCCGGCCCAGCTGCTGTGGCTTGCGGCCCAGCAGCGCGATGTGCGAGACACGGTACAGGCCTGGCTGGATGGGGTGGCCTTGCCTGCGCGGCTGGCGCAAAAGCCGTTGCGGATGTAGCGCTGGGCGGTGCCGCGGCTGCCAGCGTCGCTGTTGCCTCAGTGGCTCGCCCGGTGCTGCGCCAGGCCAGCCGCCGTCACACCGTCAGCGTGCCCGCCAGCCGACAGTCGGCCTGCAGTGCGGCCGGCCACCGGCCCTGTGTCATCCACGTCTCCACGGCCGCTGCTTCGTCGTCGCAGGCCAGTCCCTGTTCCAGCCGCCAGTCGCTGTTGAAGCAGGTGTGCTGATAGCGCTGCCCGTCGTCGCACAGGATGGTGGCGACAGAACCTCGCAGCCCCTGGCGCTGCAGCTGGTCGGCGCATGCCAGCGCGGCCACCAGGTTGGTGCCGGTGCTGGGCCCCACCGGGCGGCCCAGCCGCGCCGACAGCGCCAGCATCGCGCCCAGGCTCCAGCGGTCGGGCACTTTCACCATCGCATCCAGCACGCCGGGCACGAAAGACGCTTCCACGCGCGGGCGGCCGATGCCTTCGATGCGTGAACCCTGCTGCATCGTCAGGCTGCGGTCGCCGTTGACATAGGCGTCAAAAAACACTGAACGCTCAGGGTCGGCGCCACACACCTGCGTCGCGTGGCCGCTGTAGCGCGCAAAGCGGCCGATGGTGGCCAGCGTGCCACCGGTGCCGGCACCGGCCACGATCCAGGCCGGGCAGGGGTGCGGCTCGCGCTGCATCTGGCTGTAGATGCTTTCGGCAATGTTGTTGTTGGCGCGCCAGTCGGTGGCGCGTTCGGCGTAGGTGAACTGGTCCATGTAGTGGCCGCCCCGTTCACGTGCCAGGCGTTCGCTTTCGCTGTAGATGCTGCCGGCGTCCCGCACCAGGTGGCACTGGCCGCCGTGGAACTGGATGGCCGCGACCTTCTGCGGGCTGACGCTGGCCGGCATCACGGCAATGAAGGGCAGGCCCAGCAGCCGCGCAAAGTAGGCTTCGCTGATGGCGGTGGAGCCGCTGGACGACTCCACCACGGTGCTGCCGGCGTGCAGCCAGCCGTTCACCAGCGCATGCAGGAACAGGCTGCGCGCCAGGCGGTGCTTCAGGCTGCCGGTGGGGTGGCTGGATTCGTCCTTCAGGTACAGGTCGATGCCCGGAAAGCCCGGCAGCGGCAGCGCCATCAGGTGCGTGTCGCTGCTGCGCTGGAAGTCGGCTTCGATGCGGCGCAGCGCTTCACGCACCCAGGCACGGTCGGGGGGCGTGGGGCGGGTGTGTGGCGGCATCGCGGGGGCGTCCTTGTTCAAGTGCGGCTCCTGGCCAGCGCATGGCGGATGCGCTGGATGGTCTCTTCCACCGGGGCCTTGATGGACACTTCCAAGCCCAGGCTGCGTGCGATGGCGTTGACGCGCGCCGGGTTCAGCGGCAGGCCGCCCGCGTCCACGGCCTTGATGAGGTCCACCGCCCGCTGGTGGTCGGAGACAGGAACCACGCGGCGGCGGCGCAGCAGGGCCTTGATCCACTTCATGGGATGAGTTTAGGGTGCACAGCCTGTATCGTCTGCGCACCG
Source organism: Rubrivivax sp. (assembly GCA_031429255.1). Taxonomy (GTDB): domain Bacteria; phylum Pseudomonadota; class Gammaproteobacteria; order Burkholderiales; family Burkholderiaceae_C; genus Rubrivivax. Next base: position 22,892 of record JANOZF010000091.1, on the reverse strand, counting down.
CGGACCCGCTTTCGGTCATCCACCACGCGGCCCACCTGCAGGAGCACCTTTCATGAAGATCGCCTTTCTCGGAACCGGCCTGATGGGCACGGGTTTTGTTCGACGCCTGCTGGCACAGGGGCACGAAGTGCGCGTCTGGAACCGCACCGCGGCCAAGGCGCAGGCGCTGCAGGCCCTGGGCGCAAAAGCCTTTGCCGACGCGGCCGCAGCAGTGGCCGGCGCAGACCGCGTGCACCTGTCACTGGCCGACGATGCGTCGGTCGACGCGGTGCTGGAGCCGCTGGCCGGCGCCATCGCGGCCGAGACCTGGATCGTCGACCACACCACCACCGCTGCCACGGCCACCGCGGCGCGCGTGGCGCGCTGGGACGCGCGCGGGCGCAGCTTCGTGCACGTGCCGGTGTTCATGGGCCCGGCGAATGCGGCCGAGGGCACCGGCATCATGCTGGTTTCGGGCGCGCCGGCGCGTTGCGAGACGCTGCTGCCGGCGCTGCAGGCGATGACCGGGCAGGTCGTCAACATGGGCCCGCAGCCCGAGCGCGCGGCCGCTTTCAAGCTGCTGGGCAACCTGACCATCCTGGGCATCATCGGCGTGCTTGGCGACGTCAACCGCCTGGGTCATGCGCTGGGCATCGGCACGCAGGACACTTTTTCGCTGTTCAAGCATTTCAACCCCGGCGCCACGCTGGCCGCGCGCGCCGAGCGCATCGTCTCGGCCGACGTCACAGCGCCATCGTTCGAACTGGCCATGGCGCGCAAGGACGTGCGGCTGATGATCGAAGAAGCGCAGCAGGGCGGCATGGCGCTGGCCTTGATGCCGGCGCTGGCGGCGCTGTTCGATGCCGGCATTGCCAAGGGGCAGGGTGCGCTGGACGTGGTGTCGGCGGCGCGCGTGCCCGGCTGATCCTGGCCACGCGCCGAGCGGGCCGACACCACCACCACGTGTATGTGGTGGAACTGTCAGACCGTGTCTGGAACGAAGCCCGCTTTCGCCGCGCCAACCCGCACTACATCCCACACATCGGCGGCGCCAAACCCTGCGTCTACGTCGGCATGACCGGTCTCGAGCCCGACTGGCGCATGGACAAACACAAGGCCGGCATCCAGAGCAATCGCTACGTGTTCACCTACGGCCTGCGGCTGCTGCCGGCGCTGTACGAGGTCTACAACCCGATGCCCTACGAGGCTGCGCGCGAGATGGAAGTGGAGTTGGCCATCGGGCTGCGCGAAGCGGGTTACGCCGTCTGGCAGGCCTGATCAGGCTGCGTGGGGCACGCTGGATATGATCCTCCGCCATCCGTTACCGCACCGCATCTGGAGCAAGCACCCATGAAGACCCGCGCAGCCGTGGCCTGGAAGGCCGGTGCCCCGTTGACCATCGAACACGTGGACCTGCAAGGCCCGCGCGACGGCGAGGTGCTGGTGGAGGTCAAAGCCACCGGCATCTGCCACACCGATTACTACACCTTGAGCGGTGCCGACCCCGAAGGCCTGTTTCCCACCATCCTGGGCCACGAAGGCGCCGGCGTGGTGCTGGAAGTGGGCGCCGGTGTGCCTTGGCTCAAGCCTGGCGACCACGTCATCCCGCTGTACACACCCGAGTGCCGCAACTGCAAGTTCTGCCTGTCGCGCAAGACCAACCTGTGCCAGAGCATCCGGTCCACGCAAGGCAAGGGTTTGATGCCCGACGGCAGCAGCCGCTTTTCCATCGGCGGCAAGCCCATCCTGCACTACATGGGCACCAGCACCTTCGCCAACCACACCGTGCTGCCCGGCATCGCGCTGGCCAAGATCAGGCCCGACGCGCCTTTCGACAAGGTCTGCTACATCGGCTGCGGCGTCACCACCGGTGTCGGTGCGGTGCTGTTCACGGCCAAGGTGGAAGCCGGCGCCAACGTGGTGGTGTTCGGCCTCGGTGGCATCGGCCTGAACGTCATCCAGGGCGCGAAGATGGTGGGCGCCGACAAGATCATCGGTGTCGACATCAACCCGGCGCGGGAAGCCATGGCGCGCAAGTTCGGCATGACGCATTTCATCAACCCGAAAGAACACGCCAATGTGGTGGACAGCATCGTGCAGCTGACCGACGGCGGTGCGGACTACAGTTTCGAATGCATCGGCAGCACGCAGGTCATGCGCCAGGCGCTGGAGTGCACGCACAAGGGCTGGGGCCGCAGCATCATCATCGGCGTGGCCGAAGCGGGCGCCGAGATCAGCACACGCCCCTTCCAGCTGGTCACCGGCCGCAAGTGGGAAGGCTCGGCCTTCGGCGGCGCCCGTGGCCGCACCGACGTGCCGAAGATCGTCGACTGGTACATGGACGGCAAACTCAACATCGACGACCTCATCACGCACAAGCTGCCCCTGGAACGCATCAACGAAGGCTTCGAGCTGATGAAGCGCGGCGAATCGATACGCACGGTGGTGGAGTTCTGACACCATGGACGCACTGAAGGGTCTGGAACTGCTGGCCGAGCATGGCTGCTGTGGCCGGTGAAGACCACCATTGGGAGTTTGGTGTCGGCGCCGGCTTCTACCTCGACGCGACTCAAAGCCCGTGGTCGGGACACTGGTGCATGGAGAGCTACCTGGTGCACGAGCTGATACCCGGCGCCGCGGCGCAGTTCGCTCTGGACGGCCAGCGCCTGGGCCTGTTCGGCCATTCGATGGGCGGCCATGGCGCGCTGACGCTGGCGCTGCGCCACCCGGGTCTGTTTGCCAGCGTGTCAGCGCTTGCGCCCATCTGCGCACCTTCGCAGTGCCACTGGGGACGGCAGGCGTTCACCGGTTACCTGGGGCAGGACGAAAGCACCTGGGCGGCGCACGACGCCAGCCTGCTGATGGCGGCTTGCGCCACGGCGCCGTACCCGCAAGGCATCCTGGTCGATCAAGGTTTGGCCGACCAGTTCCTGGCCGATGAACTGCACCCCGATGCCCTGGAAGCCGCCTGTCTCGAGGCCGGGCAGCCGCTGACACTGCGCCGGCACGCGGGTTACGACCACGGCTATTTCTTTGTTGCCAGCTTCGTCGCCGATCATCTGCGGCACCACGCCGGGTTGCTTTTGCCGGCCCGGTGAGGGCAGGGTCTTGCGCGTCGCACCCAGGCACTTGCGGTGCGCTGGTTGCTCAAGGTGTCGGGTACAGCACTTCGGGCAGCCGCCTGAAGGCCGGGCGTGCGAACAGGTAACCCTGGAACAGGCCCACACCTTCATCGCGCAGCCATTGGTATTCGTCCATCGTCTCCACGCCCTCGGCGACGACATCGATGCCCAGGTCGCCACAGGTGCGCAGCACACCGCGCACGATCGCCTGGCGCGGGCCGTGGGTGGCGATGTCGCGCACCAGCGCAATGTCCAGCTTGATCTGATCAGGCTGGAATTCAGCCAGCAGGTTGAGTCCGGAATAGCCGGCACCGAAGTCGTCGATGGAAAAGCGCACGCCCTGGGCGCGGAACTCGTCGATCTGCGAGATGAAGTGGTTCATGCTCAGGATCGAATCACGCTCGCTCAACTCCAGCTCCAGCTGGTTGGCGGGCAGCCCGTGGCAGCCGGCCATTTCCACCGTGGACCGCAAAGCCGCCGAGCCCGCCTGCGCCAGGCTCTGCGGCAGCAGGTTCAGGCTCAGGCGGCAGGGCAGCTCCAGCTGCGTCGCCAGCTCGACAGCGAAGAGCCTGGCGTCCAGGTCGAACTGCCCCAGTTCACTCGGGTTCAGCTGGTCGAACACCCAGCTCGCGGGCTGGTTGTCGGGGCCGCGCACCAGTGCCTCGAAAGACTGCACCGCGCGCCGCTGCACATCCACGATGGGCTGGTAGGCAAAGCTGTAGTTGACGAGCATCGCAGCAGGCCCCATCAAGCCAGATCGGCAGGCAGCATGGGCCGTGGCAGTGTTTCGAATCCGGCTTTGGCAAACAGGAAGCCCTGGAAGAACGTGATGCCTTCGTCGCGCAGCCAGCTGTACTCCTCAAGCGTCTCGACGCCCTTGGCGATGATGTCGATGCCCAGGTCGGTGCAGGTCTGCGCCAGTCCGCGCAAGATGGCCTGGCGCGGGCCATGGCCTTCGATGCCGCGCAGCATCCACATGCCCACCGACAGCATGTCGGGCTGCAGTTGGTCCAGCAGCGCCAGACCGGCATAGCCGGAGCCGAAGTTGTCCAGGCTGATCTTCACGCCTTGCTCGCGGCAGGGCTGCAGCCACGCGGCCAGCGGCGTGGGTTCGTTCACCGTGGCCTCGTGCTTGATTTCGAACACCAGCCTCGACGCTGACAGCCCGCACCGTGCGCCGGTCTCGAGCGTGGTCTGCAGGGTGCGGGGTGCTACCAGACGCAGATGGGGGGAGATGTTCAGGTGCAACTGACAGCTCAGCCCCAGGCGCGTCGCCAGCCCGATGGCCATGCGCCGTGCGTCTTCGTCGAAAGCCGCAAATTCCTCCAGGCTCAAGCGCTGCAGCACCTCGGCTGTGGGCTGGTGGCGGTCGGCCCGCACCAGCGCTTCGTAGCCGACCACCTTGCCCAGGTTGGCGTCAACTATGGGCTGGTAGGCCATGCTGAATGCCGGGCGAGGCACTTCGGCGGCGCCCGTGGATGCGCGGGCGGGCGCCGCCGACCCCGCCAAGTCGGCGCTTCGAGCGCCCCGCGCCGCGGTGTTGAGGGCCGCCGGCGCAGACAACTTGACCCGCCAACGGCCCTGGCGAAAGGCCTCCAGCACTTTCTTGGCGCGGCCACTGTCGATCTCGGTCAACACGTGGCCGGCCGTGAAGAAGTCGTTCAGCCCTTCCAGCGGTCCCAGCTCTTCAGCCGTCATCTGCGCAAAGCCCATCGTCCATTCACCGAACGCGCGCTGGGCGAGGGGTTCCTTGATGATGGTGGTCATGCGCGTGTGGCGCGGATCGGCCGCGATCTGGGCCACCACGGCCTCGACGGCCGCGGCCGGCCCTTCCAGCACCTGGAAGAAGCAGCCATCGACATGCAGCAGCATGCCGGTGATGCCGGCGGCGGCGTTCTTGTTGCGCGCTTGCTCCAGCAATGCCGCCAGCTCGGACGGGCTCATGGCCTGCGTGGCCGCGCTGTTGTAGATCAGATGGATCAGGCTGCTCATGATGCGCACGGGTAGGAGCGGCGCGAGGCGCCACGACGCTTGCAGCTTAATACCGCGGGCGCCCGCGCGCATCAGCGAAGGGTGCATCGAGTGGTTGCGTGGCTACATCGAGACAGCGGGCGTGCCCGGCGCCGGGCGCAGCGCTCATTCAGGCTGGCTGGGCGCGCGGCTGAGTTCGTTGTTTGCATCCACCAGCGCACGCAACATGCGCATGAACTCGCCGCGCTCGGCCTTCGGCAAAGGCGCCAGGATGCGCTGTTGTGCCGTGCGCATGGCCGGCTCCACCGCCTGCAACAAGGCTGCGCCGTCGGGGGTTGGCGACAGCAGGCGCACCCGCTTGTCTGCGGGCGATGCCTTGCGCTGCAACAGCGCGCGTGCTTCCAGCCGGTCCACCACGCCCGCCACGGTGGACGTGTCCAGGCCGATGCGGCCGGCCAGCGTGCGCTGGTCGGTGCCGGGTTCATTGGCCACCATCTGCAGCGCCGCAAACTGCACCGGCGTCAGGCCGTGGCCTTCGGTTTCCTGCAGGAAGATGGCCACGGCGATCTGATGCAGGCGCCGGATGTGATGGCCGGGCAGGGACTCCAGTTCCACCACCGGGGATGCGTTCTTCTTCGTCATCGCGGACAGACTCGGGTTAACGCTGATGCGGTGCATTTCATGTTATCACTACACTAATCATCAGCATACTGATAATAAACGTGTGGTTGAAGCCAGCGCGTTTGACCGCGTCGCCGGCCTGCCACACGATCAGTCTCCCATCCGTTCCCGACCAACCCCAGGACCGAGCCATGAACAAGACAGCCACGCAGCAGCCGGTGATCGTCTCCGGCGGCGGTATCGGCGGCCTGGCCGCGGCGCTGGCGTTGACGCGCCAGGGCTATGCGGTGAAGGTGCTGGAGCAGGCGCCCGAACTGGGCGAAATCGGCGCCGGCATCCAGCTGGGCCCGAACGCCTTCTCGGCCTTCGACGCGCTGGGCGTCGGTGAACGCGCCCGCGGCCGCGCCGTCTATACCGACGAGATGGTGATGCACGACGCCATCGACGAAACGCTGGTCGGCCGCATTCCCACTGGCGAGGCCTTTCGGCAGCGTTTTGGCAACCCCTATGCGGTGATCCACCGCGCCGACGTGCACAAGTCGCTGCTCGAAGGCGCCCAGGCTTCTGACCGCATCGAGGTGGCCACGTCCACCACCGTGCAGCGGGTTGAGCAGGACGGCGACGGCGTGACGGTGTTCGACGCCCGGGGCGGCCGCCACCGCGGCTTGGCGCTGATCGGCGCCGATGGCGTCAAGTCGGCCGTGCGCCGGCAATACGTGGGCGACGACGCCCGGGTGTCGGGCCACGTGGTGTACCGCGCGGTGGTCGAGCGCAAGGACTTTCCGCCAGACCTGCAGTGGAACGCGGCCAGCATCTGGGTCGGCCCCAACTGCCACCTGGTGCACTACCCGCTGCGGGGTGGTGAACAGTACAACGTGGTCGTCACCTTTCACAGCCGGCAGGTGGAGCAGTGGAGCGTGACCGAGGGCAGCCGCGAAGAGGTGCAGAGCTACTTCGAAGGCATCTGCCCGCGTGCGCGCCAGCTGATCGACCTGCCCAGGAGCTGGAAACGCTGGGCCACCGCCGACCGCGACCCCATCGGCCGCTGGACCTATGGCCGCGCCACGCTGCTGGGCGACGCCGCCCATCCCACGCTGCAGTACCTGGCCCAGGGTGCCTGCATGGCGCTGGAAGACGCGGTGACGCTGGGCGAAGCGCTGCGTGTGCATGAAGGCCGCTTCGAGCAGGCCTTTGCGCTGTATGAAAAGTCGCGCGTGGCGCGCACCGCGCGCATCGTGTTGTCGGCACGCGAGATGGGCCGCATCTTCCACGCCCAGGGTGTGGAGCGGCTGGTGCGCAACGACCTGTGGAAAGGCCGCACGCCGGAACGTTTCTACGACGCGATGGAATGGCTGTACGGTTGGCGTCAAGATAACTGCCTGGCCGCTTGAAGGTCGCCTGACAAACGCTGCGCGCGAAGGACCCACCCATGAACAACGACGCCGAACTCGGCAAGCTGTCAGACCTGCCGCCCGGCTACGTCGACGCCCTGCGCAAGCTCAACCTGGTGCCGCTGTGGCCCAGCCTGCGCGGTGTGCTGCCGCCGCACAAGCCACGCCTGAACACACAGGCCACGGCGTGGCACTACGCCGACATCAAACCCTTGCTGCTGCAGGCCGGCGAGCTGACGCCGATCGAAAAAGCCGAGCGCCGCGTGCTGGTGCTGGCCAACCCGGGCCACGGTCTGGACAAGATGCAGGCCAGCGCCGCCATCTACCTGGGCATGCAGTTGCTGCTGCCCGGCGAATGGGCGCCCAGCCACCGCCACACGCCCAACGCCGTGCGCATGGTGGTGGAAGGCGAGGGCGCCTGGACCAACGTGGACGGCGAGAAGTGCCCGATGAGCCGCGGCGACCTGATCCTGACGCCCACCGGGCTGTGGCATGAACACGGCCACGACGGCAGCCAGCCCGTGATCTGGCTCGACGTGCTGGACCTGCCGCTGGTGTACTACATGGAAACCAGCTACCACATCAACGGCGACCGCCAGGTGGAACTGCCCGGCCGCGGCGACCGCGCCTACACGCGTGGCGGCCTGCTGCCCACGCCGGTGTTCGAGCGCGGGTCTGAAAAAGGTCCGGCGCGCCGCGGCAAGGCCTACCCGATGCTGCGCTACCCCTGGGTGGAGGCGCGCGCCGCGCTGCTGGCGCTGGCCGAAGACCGGCCCGACCAGCAGGCGCTGCAGATCACCTACGCCAACCCCGAGACGGGCGGCCACGCCGAGAACATCCTGGGCTTCTATGCGTTGATGCTGCGGCCGGGGCAGACGCTGGCGATGCCGGTTCGGTCGCCTGCGATGGTGTTCCACGTCATCGAAGGCGGGGCGCAGGTGACCGTGGGCGACGGCGCAGACCATCAGCTCTTTACGCTGGCCGATGCCGACACCTGCAGCGCCCCGGGCTACACGCCCGTGACGCTGCGCAACGCCTCGGCCAGCCAGCCGGCTTTCATCTTCATCGCCGACGAGACACCCTTGCACCAGAAGCTGGGCGTGTTCGAAACCCGGGCCTGATCGGATCACCCGGTTGCGCAGCGGCCCGCTCGGGAAGCTGCGCAAAAGGCGCGCCAAGCTGTTGTCGATCAAAGCCGCCGCGGTTTTCCCGGCGCATCATCCCAACTGCTTCAATGCGCAGAGGGAGATCGCATGAAAGACGTGGTCAGCATCAGCCTCGGTGCCAGCAGCCAGGATTTCGACTTCAAGACCTCCTTCCTGGGCCAACCCATGTGGGTGCGCCGGCTGGGCACCGACGGCAGTCTGGCCAAGGCGCTGAAGCAGGCGCGCGAGGCCGACCAGCATGCCCACGCCGTCGGCCTGGGGCTGGTCAAGGAAAGCCACCGCATCGGTGCTGGCAGCTACATCGAGCGCGATGGCGCACGCCTGCAGCGGGCCGTGACCCGTGCGCCCGTGACCACCGGCGCGCGCCTGGGCGAGATCTTCCTGGAATGGGCTGTGCGACACACGCAGACCGAGCTGGGCCATTACTTCGACAACGCCAAGGTGTTGTTCTTCTCCGGGCTGGCCCAGTACAAGCTGGCGATGGCGATGGCCGAATACAGCGAGAACCTGCTCTTTGCCGACCCGCTGCTGCAACTGGATGTGCCCAAGCTGCTGACCTCGCTCGACGCGCTGGGGCTGTACGCCAGCGGGGCGCATTGCGTGTCTGAATGGGCGCCGCCGCGTCAACGATGCGCGGCTGGCGCGCTTCAAGGACTGCGGCGTGCACCTGGTGGTTGACAGCTCACCGATGCTGGACGGCGATGTGCTGAGCCCCGACCTGCTGGACGCGATGATCCTTGCCGCCACCGGCAAGGCTGCCGAGGAGATGCTGGAAGACGACTACCTCGAGATTGTCACCACGCTGGACATGCGCCCGCGCCTGCTCTACCCCAATGGCTACAAGCGCGTGAACCGCTTCGCCTTCGTGATCCACCCGCTGTCGCAGGAATATTTCAAGATCATCAAGCCGGTGGAGGTGTTGTCACGGGTGTCGCCGCCGCTGTTGATGGACTCGCTGGAGAAGGTGATGGCCTACGCGCCGCCCTTCGTCTATTCGCGTGTCGAGGGCATCCGGTCGCCCACCGGCACCGAGGCCGAGGGTTGGTTGATCTCGGTGGGCGGCACGCCGCGCGAGATCATGAGCCACAGCCCCGAGTTCACCTACCGCCGCCTGCCAAGGGCGTGGTTTATGCCTGCCTGGCCGAAACCATCGTGCTGGCGCTGGAGGGGCGTTTCGAGAGTTACACCGTGGGCCGCGCCATCGAGTGGGAGTAGGTGCATGAGATCTACCAGCTGGGCCTGAAACATGGCATGCAGCTGGCCGCGATCTCGGGTGTCAAGGGTGTGTTCAGCAACGAGGACATCGAGCGTGTGCGCACGCTGGCGCTGGCGGCGCGCAAGCAGGCGCAACCGGCGCGCAAGCGCAGCAGCCCGGCCACGCCGGCGCCGGCTGCCCCGCGCGCTGCCGCCCTCAAGCCGGTGGTCAAACGCACGCGTCAGCCCGGCGCACGGCGGCCGAAGGCCGGTCCGGAACTTGCGCCCGCTGCGCCGGTCAATCGGCGCGCCAAGGTGGCGCGGGCCGGGTCGGCGTGAGGGCCTTGCACGTGCCCCCGGGCCTTGACGGCCCTTGCTCACCAATCGAAGCGCGGGCCCATGGGCGCCTGCACAGACCCGAGGGTGCCCGATGACCAACGATGTGAATGTGGAGGTGCGCCGCAGCGGCCGCCGCTCCGACGCCGAGGCGGTGCTGGACCTGGCCGCCGATGCGCAGACCGTGTGGGCCACCATCACCGACTACGACGCGCTGGCCAGCTTCATGCCGGGCATCCGCAGCTGCCAGGTGATCGAGCGCCGCGCGACGACCAGGACGACTGAGCAGCTGGTGGTGCAGCAGAAGGGGGAGTTCCGCTTTCTGCTGTTCAGCCAGCAGATGACGGTGCGGCTGAACATCGAGCACCAGTTGCTTCGCATCGCGGAGGCGAAGGCCGTGAGTTTCGACCTCGGTCTGTTCATGCCCCGGGCCATCGATGTGTTCGAGGGCCGCTACGAGCTGATTCCGCTGGCCGGCCGCACCGGCGCGCCGCGCACGCAGTTGCGCTACACGGCCGTGATCGGGCTGCGCGTACCGCCACCGCCTGCGATCGGCAGCGTGGCGGTGCGGCAGAACCTGTCGGCCCAGCTCGAAGCGGTGGCCCATGAGGTGGCCCGGCGCAGCGGCGGGCAGTCGTCTGCATCAACAGGTGGTTAGCGCACCACCCGCAGCCGACGTGATACCCACTCCATTCCCGAGCCCGGATCTGTCGAGCCAATTCCCTGGCCAAGACCTGCGTGAACGGGTGCTGGTCTTTGGCGCCACCGGCTACATCGGCGCGCACCTGATGCCGCGCCTGCAGCGTGAGGGCTTTGCGGTGCGCGCCAGCGGGCGCAACCGAAAGGTGCTCGAGGCGCGCAACTGGGCGGTTGTCGATCTGGTCGAGGCCGACGCGCTGCTGCCCGAGACCTTGCCGCAGGTGCTGGCCGGTGTGGATACCGCGTACTACCTGGTGCATTCGATGGCGGCCGGGCGGGGCTTCGGGGAGCTGGACCTGCAGGCGGCCGACCACTTCGCCGCGGCGGCGGACCTGGCCGGTGTGCGCCGCATCGTCTACCTGGGCGGTCTGGTGCCCCGACGACGCCGACTCCGGGCACCTGGTGTCGCGGCGCGGAGCCGGCGCGCGGCTGCGCCTTGGCCCCGTGGCGGTCACCGAGGTCCGCGCCGGCATCATCGTCGGCCCGGGTTCTGCCGCCTACGAGGTGGTGCGAGACCTTGTCAACCACCTGCCGGTGCTGCTGACGCCGCAGTGGGTGCGCTCGAAGTCGTCTCCCATCGCGCTGGACAACCTGCTCGAATACCTGGTGCGCGTGGCCGGGCTGGACGAGGCCGCCGGCAAGGCGCTGGGCGCCGCCGGGCCCGACTACATCAGCTATGAGGACGTGATGCGCCAGTATGGCGACGCGGTGGGCAAGCGGCCCTTCATCGTGCCCGTGCCCTGGCTGTCCCCCACGCTGTCGGCGCAATGGCTGGGCCTGGTGACGGCGGTGCCGGCCAACATTGCACGCGCGCTGATCGGCGGCTGGAAGCACGACCTGCCGGCCGACGACGCCGAACTGCGCCGCCTGGTGCCGCAACAGCTGCTGGGCTTTCGTGAGTCGGTGGCCGCGGCACTGCAGGCCGAGCAGTCGCACACGGTGGCTGCGCGCTGGAGCGAAGGGCTGCTGATGTTCCGCGGCTTTCGGCTCGACAACGCGTTCTATGCCAAGCGCGCCAGCGGCACTGCCGTCGGCAGCGCGTCGCCCAGCGCCGTGTGGCACACGGTGGCGACGGTCGGCGGCGACAACGGTTACTGCTGCATGGGCTGGCTGTGGTGGATACGCGGGGTGATGGACTGGTTCGTCGGCGGCCCGGGCCTGACCCGGGGCTGGCCATGGCCGCGGGCGGCGCGCTATGCTGCGCAGGCGATCAACAGTGCCACCGGGTTTCGGCAATAGCGATGCCCCCTGGCCAGGCTGCTGGCGCGCCGCGCGCGCGGTTTCGGTTGTCATTCGGGCTGGCTTCAACAGTCCGTCTCTGTCCTGTCGAAACCGTGACCCGTCGATCGTCGTGCAGGAGACCGTGCTATTTTCAGCCCCGCCGAGGAACCCCCATGAGCCGAGCATCCACCGCCTCTTCGTCAGGCGCAAAGTCCGCCACCAAGTCCGCCACCAAGTCAGCCACCAAGTCTGCGGCCAAGCCCGCCTCCAAGCCCGTGAAGCGCGCTGCAGCGGCAGCGCCGACGCGGCTCGTCTTGTTGGTGGCCACGCGCAAGGGCGCCTGGTTGTTCCACAGCGACGGCCAGCGCAAGACCTGGCAGGCCGAAGGCCCGCACTTCCTGGGCCACACCATCAGCCATGTGCAGCTGGACCCGCGCGACGGCCGCACGCTGCTGGCCGCGGCCAAGACCGGCCACCTGGGCCCGACGATCTTCCGCTCCACCAATCTGGGCCGCACCTGGAAAGAGGCGGCGCAGCCACCGGCCTTTGCTGCCGCCACCGGCGGCCTGCCGGGGCGCTCGGTCGACCACACCTTCTGGCTCACCCCGGGGCATGCCAGCGAGCGCGACACCTGGTACGCCGGCACTTCGCCGCAGGGCTTGTTTCGTTCTGAAGATGGCGGTGTGAGCTGGGTGCCGCTGCCCTCGGTCAACGACGACCCGCAGTTTCGAGAGTGGATGGGCACGGTGCAGGACGGCACGCCCGACGGGCCGAAGCTGCATTCCATCATCGTCGACCCGCGCGACCCGTCGCACCTGCTGTTCGGCATGTCGGGCGGCGGCGTGCACGAGTCGCGCGATGCCGGCCGCAGCTGGTCGACGCTGATCAAGGGCATGCAGGTGGTGGAGGGCTTCGACCCGTCCTCCGTCAGCTTCCACGACCCGCACTGCATACGACAGTGCCCGGGCAACCCCGACCGGCTGTACCAGCAGAACCACTGCGGCATCTACCGCCTCGACCGCACAAACGACCGCACAAACGACCGCACCAGCGACCCCGCCGGCGATGCCTGGCAGCGCATCGGCAGCAAGATGCCCAAGCGTGTGGGCGACATCGGCTTCCCGATGGTGGTGCACCCGCGCGACCCCGACACGGCCTGGGTGTTTCCGATGGATGGCACCACGGTGTGGCCGCGCACCAGCCCCGAGGGGCGGCCGGCGGCTTACGTCACGCGCAACGCCGGCCGCAGCTGGCAGCGGCTGGACCAGGGCCTGCCCGAGAGCCAGGCCTGGTGGACCTGCAAGCGCCAGGCGATGACGGTGGACGCGCAGGCCCGGCCGGCGCTGTACCTGGGCACCACCAGCGGCGAGTTGTGGATCGGCCGTGACGAGGGCGCGCGCTGGGTGAACATCGCCCGCCACCTGCCGGAAATCTATGCTGTGGAAGTGGCCGCACTGGCATGAGCGGTGCTTGCTTGGGGCGGCCCGCGCCATGAAGGTGCTGATTCCCGGCGCGCTGCGCTCGTACACGCGCGAATCGCAGGTGGAGGTCGACGGCCAGACGCTGGACGAGATGTTTGCCGACCTCGACCGCCGCTACCCCGGGCTGCGCTTCCGTGTCGTCGATGAACAGTGCCAGCTGCGGCCGAACATGCGGTTGTTCGTCAACGGCATTGGCGTGCGCGACCTGCAGCATGCGTTGCAGCCGGGCGATTTCGTGGCCGTGGTGCTGGCGCTCAGCGGGGGGTGATGGCCGCGCCGCCGCAACGGCACGGGCCTGCCCGCGGCGCCGGCCGCTGGCGAGGAACACCGCTGCTGCCCGATAGCTGGGTGACCGAGAGCCTGTCGCCGCAGGGGCTGGACCCTGGCCCAGGCCCAGGCCAGGGTCCGCTCAACCGCGCAGATGCCGATAGACCGTGGTGCGCGAAATGGCCAGGTTGCGCGAGGTCTGGCTGACCGAACGGCCGGTGCGTTCGTATTCGGCGCGCACCAGTTCAGCAGCACTGCGCTGCAGCACCGAGCCCACCGCCAACGGCGGTTGCAGTATGGGTTGCGCCGGGTCCGGTGCGGGCATCACACGCGTGATGTCGTCGGCGCCCAGGGTCGTGCCTTGTGCGCAAGTGGGCCGCGCCAACAGCGCGCGTGTCAACACCGAGCGCAGCTCGCGGAAATTGCCTGGCCAGCGATGTTGCGACAGCAGCGCCGTGGCGGCTTCGCTCAGCGTGGCCTGGCTGTCCACGCCTTGCAGCACCCAAGCCGCGGCCTGTCCAAAGTCGCTGCGGCTGCGCAGCGGCGGCAGATTCACGCGCACCGTGTTCAGGCGGTACAGCAGGTCTTCGCGAAAGGTCTTGGCGCGCACCTCTTCGTCCAGTTCGGCGTGCGTGGCGGCCAGCAGCTGCACGTCCACCTGGCGCGTGGTCTGGCCGCCCACCGGGCGCACGGTCTGGTCGTCCAGAAAACGCAGCAGCGCGGCCTGCAGTTGCAGCGGCAGCTCGCGCACCTCGTCCAACAGCAGCGTGCCACCGTCGGCGGCCACGATGAGGCCGGCGCTGCCCTCTCGCCGTGAACCGGTGAAGGCGCCGCTGACATAGCCAAACAGTTCGGCCTCGAACAGCTCGGCGGGCATGGCGGCACAGTTGACGGCGACGAATTCACCGCGCCGGCCACTGCAGCGGTGCGCGTGGCGCGCCAGCATTTCCTTGCCGGTGCCGGTCTCGCCCTGCAGCAGGATGGGCGCGCGCAGCCGCACCGCGGCTTGCACCATGCGGCAGGCTTCGGCCACGGCCGGGTCTTCGGCCAGGAAGCTGTCGTGCTGGCGATGTGCCGGCGTCGGCAACCTGGGCCTGGTGCTGCCTGACGCGTTGCCCTTGTGGGGCCTGTCCGGCGCCCTTTTCGGGGGTGCCACGGCAGCGGCTGCGGGCTTCTCGATGCGGGTCTGGTGCGTCAGGGGATGGGTTTGTATCAGGGCCGGCTGGGGCCTGCCCACCATGCGTGCCACCACGGCACTGCCCAGCGCGTCGCGCAGTCGCACGTCGTTGCCCAGGTGCAAGCGCGCCAGCACGGCATCCAGCGGCTCCAGGAACAGTTCTTCAAAGCGTTTGCCGCGGTTGGCGTCCAGGCCATTGAACAGGCTGCGGCCGGGCCCGTTGATGGCCACCAGCCGGCCCTCGCCATCGAAGGCCAGCAGCGCCGCGCTCAGCGTGCCCAGGTATTCGGCGCGCGGGTGCACGGCCAGCACCAGCTGCCCGCGCATCTGGTACGCCAACAAACCGTTTTCGATGTGCGTGGCCGCCATCTGCACCAGCGCCTGTGTGTGCCGCTGGCGCGATTCGTAGTACGACGATGCGTCCAGCACGCCCACCACCTGGCCCAGCGCGTCGCGCACCGGGGCTGCAGTGCACGAGATGTCGCCCAGCTTCAGGAAGTAGTGCTCCAGCCCGGTGACGGCCACTGCGCTGCCGGTAGCCAGTGCGGTGCCCAGGCCGTTGGTGCCGGCAAGCGGTTCGCGCCAGCAGCTGCCGGGCAGGATGCCGGCGTCTGAACTGCTCATGCTGAAGCGGTTGTCGGCATACAGGTCCAGGATGACACCGTCGCTGTCGGCAAAGGCCAGCAGGAAGTTGGAGCCTGCGATCTGACGCGACAGGGTTTCCAGCTCGGCCTGCGCCAGGCGCCGCACCACGGCTGCGCGGTCGCGGCGCCGCGACAGGTCCGCGGCCTCAACGACAGGCACCTGCACGGCCATGCCCGGTTGCAGGCCGGCGTCCATGCAGCGCGCCCAGCTGTCCAGAATGACGGTGGGCGGCAGTCCGTCGGGCGGCATGGCCACGCCGCGAGCCTTGATGGCGCGGGCATGGGCCAAGTTGCGATCGTCAACGCATGTCACAACCTGTCTCCTGGCGCGGGGCGATGCCGCCGCTTGTTTTTTGTGTTGTGGTGCAGTGGTGCTGCCAGCAAGCACCGATGGAATAGCAGCTGACGCTAGCAGGGGCCCGCCAGCATCGCAACTGCACTGTTTCTGTACAGAGTGACACCGCGGTGTGCGCCAGGTGCACAAGCCTGAGCACCGCGGCGACAGAGTGTCACCAGCAGCAGCCTCGCGGCGCCTACGGGTGTACCCCAGATGGAACGCCGATTGCAGTCCGGGCTGAGCTGGTCCGCAATGGGCGCCAGCACAGAAGAAACCGCTGAGCAACCAAACCCAGGAGATGACCCCATGACCCGCATGTTCACACCCACCGCGTTGGCCGCCGCTGCGCTGGCCTGCGCACTGGCGCTGCCCGCCGCGGCGCAGCAAAACATCGAAAAGCTCAAGCAGATGAAGGTGGCCACCACCGACCTGAACATCCCGGTGGTGCCACAGACCGGGCGCAATGCCGACGCCATCAAGGCCAACCTGAAGCGCATCAAGATGCCGGCCGGCTTCAGCATCGAGCTTTATGCCGTGGTGCCCGACGCGCGCCACATGGCCGTGGCGCCCAGCACCAACATGCTCTTCGTGGGCACGCGCAAGACCACCGTGTGGGCCGTCACCGACCGCAACAGCGACGGCGTGGCCGACGAGGTGAAGAGCTTCGCACCGAGCCTGAAGTTCACCAACCCCAACGGCGTGTGCTGGACCAGGGACGGCTTCCTGATCGTGGCCGAACACAACCGCGTGCTGAACTTCCCCGCCGCAGAATTTTTCTATGAAGGCCCGGATGTGGCCGTCATCGAAGTGGTACCCCAGGGTGGGCTGATCCCGGTGGAAGAAGAGTCTTACAACCACGGCGCGCGCACCTGCCGCGTCAGTGACGACGGCATGGTGCACGTCACGCTGGGCCAGCCCTTCAACGTGCAGCCGAAGGAAAAAGTGGCCTTGTACGAACAGCTGGGCATCGGCGGCATGGTCAAGTTCAATGCCTTCGACGGCAGCAAGCGCGAAGTGGTGGCGCGTGGCGTGCGCAACTCGGTGGGCATGGACATCAACCCCAAGGACAAGAGCGTCTGGTTCACCGACAACCAGACCGACGGCATGGGTGACGAGACGCCTCCGGGTGAGCTGAACCGCGTGTCACGCATGGGTGAACACTTCGGCTACCCCTACATCCACGGCAACAACGTGCAGATTGCCGGCACCGCCGCCGCGCCCGACCTGAAGGACATGCGCCCACCGGCCAACTGGACCAAGCCGCAGGTGGAATTCCCGGCCCACCAGGCGCAGCTGGGCATGACCTTCTACGGCGGCAAGATGTTCCCGCAAAAGTACCAGGGCGGCGTCTTCGTGGCCGCGCACGGCTCGTGGAACCGCACCAAGGCCACGGGCGCCCTGATCAACTTCGTGCCCATCAAGGCCGACGGCACGGCCGGCGCCAGCGAGGTGTTTGCAGAAGGCTGGCTGGACGAAAACGGCATCTACCGCGGCCGCCCGGTGGACGTGGCGGTGATGAAAGACGGCTCGATGCTGATCAGCGACGACTTCGCCGGCGCCATCTACCGCGTCACCTACAACCCCTGATGCGGGCGCAGGCCGGGCGCTGTCGGCGCTCGGCCATACTGCGGGCCCGCCAAGGGCTCGGTCCGAAGGGCCTGCCGGGCGCAAACATCGCCAGGCGGGCCTTTCAACAACTGCCCCAGTTCCAACTCCATGAAACAGCCTCTTGTCATCGCAGCCGTGTGGTGCGGCCTTTTGGCCATGGCACCTGCCGCCCAGGCCAACGACGTGGCCTCGGGCCGTCAGAAGGCCCAGGCCTGCGCCGTGTGCCATGGCCCGCTGGGCCAGTCCACCACGCCCGATGCACCCCATCTCGCGGGCCAGCCGGCCATCTACACCACGGCGCAGTTGCGCGCCTACCGCAGCGGCGCCAGAAAACACGAAGTGATGGCCGTGATGGCCAAACCCCTGACCGACGACGACATCGCGAATCTCGCAGCCTGGTTTGCCAGCCTGCGCATCAGCGTCCAGTCCCCTGACTGAACCCCTTCCATGCCCCAACCGAAACTTCAACGTGTCGCCGCTGCCAGCGTGCTGGCACTCGTGGCCGCCGCCCACGCGCAGGAAACCGTGGTCATCACCGCCAGCGGTGCGGAACGCCGCTTGCAGGAAACCCCTTACGCCGTGGGCGTGGTGTCGGCCGACGATCTGCGCAATGCCGGCGCGCAGGTCAACCTGTCTGAAGCCCTGGCCCGTGTGCCCGGTCTGGTGGCCAGCAACCGCAACAACTACGCCCAAGACCTGCAGATCAATTCGCGCGGCTTTGGTGCGCGCGCCAGTTTTGGCGTGCGCGGCATGCGCCTGTACAGCGACGGCATACCGGCCAGCGGCCCCGACGGCCAGGGCCAGGTGTCGCACTTCGACCTGGCCAGCGCCGCCCGTGTGGAGGTGCTGCGCGGGCCGTTCACGGCGCTGTATGGCAGCAGCTCGGGCGGTGTGATCTCGGTGGTGAGCGCCACGCCCACCAAGGGCGAAGTATCGGTGGCGGCCGACGCTGGCAGCGACGGCCTGGCGCAATGGCGCATGAGCGTGGCTGCTCCGCTGGGTGCGGGCCTGAGCCTGCGCGCCAACGTGTCTTACCTGCAGGTGGAAGGGTTTCGCCCGCAAAGCAGCGCCGAGCGCACGCTGGGCAACGTGCGCCTCGCCTGGGACGGCGCCAGCGACCGCGTGGTGCTGGTGCTGAATGCGGTCAACCAGCCGGCGCTGGACGCGCTGGGCCTGACGCGCGACCAGTTCAACGCCGACCCCTACCAGACCACCAGCGTGGCCCTGCCGCAAGACGCGCCCGGCCAGGCCAACCGCTTCAACACGCGCAAGAACAGCAGCCAGGACCAGGGCGGCCTGAGCTGGCGCCACAGCTTCGACGGCACCTGGGGCCTGTCGCAAAGCCAGGTGTCGCTGTTCAGCGGGCGGCGCTCGGTGACGCAGTGGCAGTCCATTCCGGTGGCCACGCAGCTCAACGCCACCAACCCCACGCTGACCGAACGCCAACCTGGCGGCGTGATCGACTTCGACCGCAGCTACCAGGGCCTGGATGCGAGGCTGCTGTGGCGCTGGGCCCTGGCTGAAGACCGCAACCTGCAGGTGGTGGCCGGCCTGGCTTCTGAGAGCTCCCGCGAAGACCGCCGCGGCTTCGAGAACTTCACCGGCACCGGCACATCGCAGGTGCTGGGCGTGACGGGCAAGCTGCGCCGCGACGAAGAAAACCGCGTCAAGAGCCGCGACGCCTATGTGCAGGCCGAAGCCGAATTTGCGCCGCAGTGGGCCGCCACGCTGGGCGTGCGCAGCGGCCGGGTGTCGTACACCTCGGCCGACCGCTACATCGTCGGCACCGTAAACCGCGACGATTCAGGTTCTCTGGCCTACAGCTTCACCAACCCCGTGGTGGCCTTGCAGTGGCGGCCCACTGCGCAGTTCAATGTCTACCTCAGCGCCGGCCGCGGTTTTGAAGCACCCACGCAGGGTGAACTGGCCTACCGCCCCGACGGCGGCGCCGGCTTCAATACCGATCTGAAGGCGCAGACCAGCCGCCAGGTGGAACTGGGTGCGAAGTGGAGAGCGCAGGGCTGGGCTGTGGACGCCGCGGTGTTCGACGCCCAGACCCGCAACGAAATCGGTGTGGCCACCAACAGCGGCGGCCGCAGCACCTTCCGCAACGTGGGCAGCACGCAGCGCCGTGGCGCTGAACTGGCCGCCACCGTGCCCCTGGCGCAAACGCTGCGCGCGCAGCTCAGCCTGACCTGGCTGGACGCCACCTACACCGACGGTTTTGCCGTCTGTGCCGCCGTGCCCTGCCTGACCCCCACGGTGCCCGTGCCCGCCGGCAACCGCATCGCCGGCACGCTGCAGCGCAGCGCCTACGCGGAGCTGGCCTGGACACCTTCCAAGGCGCTGGAGCTGGCCGCCGAAGTGCGCGGACAGGGCCGGTTGCCAGTGAACGACGTGAACAGCGACTTCGCCGGCGGCTTCGGCCTGCTTGCGCTGCGCGCCCGCTGGCAGTTGCCGCTGCCCGACCCCAAGCTGGGCCAGGTGGATTTGCTGGTGCGCGTGGACAACCTGGCCAACCGCAAGGTGGCCGGCACCGTCATCGTCAACGAAGGCAACAGCCGTTTCTTTGAACCAGCGGCCGCGCGCAGCAACTTGCTGTCGCTGCGGTACACGTTGCCGTTTTAAGCGCGGCGGACCTGAAAGAAAAAACCGCGCCACCGAGAAGGGGTGCGGTTTTTTTTTGAGGCTTTCGGCCGTGACGGCCGGGTTGCACAGTGCGCCGGTTGGGCCCAGTGAACCGGCGCCAGCCGGCGCTGCAGTGCGTCAGGCCGCCTGCTTCTGCGCCGCGCTCAAGATGCGGACCAGCGCGTTTTCCAGGTTGGCCACGCTGCGGTCCACGTGGTGCAGCTTGTCCAGGCCGAACAGGCCGACGCGGAAGGTCTTGAAGTCGGCCGCTTCGTCGCACTGCAGCGGCACGCCAGCCGCACTTTGGATGCCCTCGCCCAGGAAAGACTTGCCCGTGTGCAGGCCGCCGTCGTCGGTGTAGCTGACCACCACACCCGGCGCCTGAAAGCCTTCGGCAGCCACGGTGCGGATGCCGTGGCGGGCCATCAGCGCGCGCACCTTGCGGCCCAGTTCCCACTGCTCGGCGCGCAGCTTCTCAAAGCCGTAAGCCCGGGTCTCCAGCATCACGTCGCGCGTGATCGTCAATGCGTCGGTGGGCAGCGTGGTGTGATAGCCGTAGCCGCCGCCTTCATAGGTCTCCATCATTTGCAGCCACTTCTTCAGGTCGGCGGCAAAACTCGTGCTGGTGGTGGCGTCGATGGCGGCGCGTGCGCGCTCGCTGAGCATCACGAAAGCGCAGCAGGGTGATCCGCTCCAGCCCTTTTGCGGCGCGCTGATGAGCACGTCGACACCGGTGGCCTGCATGTCGACCCAGGCGGCGCCGCTGGCGATGCAGTCCAGCACAAACAGGCCGTCCACCTCGTGCGTGGCGTCGGCCACGGCGCGCAGGTAGTCGTCGGGCAGGATCATGCCGGCCGAGGTTTCGACGTGCGGCGCAAACACCACGGCGGGCTTTTCAGCGCGGATGGTGGCCTGCACCTCGGCCACGGGCGCCGGGGCGTAAGGCTGCTGGCGCCCGGCAGCCACGGGCTTGGCTTTCAGCACCGTGTGCTGGCTGCTGATCTGGCCCATCTCGATGATCTGCGTCCAGCGGTAGCTGAACCAGCCGTTGCGGATGACCAGGGTCTTCTTGCCGGTGGCGAACTGGCGTGCCACGGCTTCCATGCCGTAGGTGCCGCTGCCCGGAATGACCACCGCCGAGCGGGCGTGGTAGACCTCCTTCAGCACGCTGGAGATGTCGCGCATCACGCCCTGGAATTTGGCCGACATGTGGTTCAGCGCACGGTCGGTGTAGACCACCGAGTATTCGAGCAGGCCGTCGGGGTCGACGTTGGGCAGCAGGGCAGGCATGTGGAGACTCCGGTTCTGGGCGCTGGTGCGGGCCACGTCTGTTGAGGGTCGCGCTGGCGCGCGAGCGGGGCCGCAGCTTAGCACCGGGGCCGACTTCCTGCCTTGTCGGTATCCGCGATTGCTGCGATTGCTGCGGTGGATGCGGTGGTTGCGGCGGTCTGAGGTGGTGGGTTTACATTGCTGGCATCGGAGTGAACCAGCGGCGGATGTCCCGCCAGGCCCAGAACCCATGCGCATCCAGCATCTCATCAACGGCCAGGCGGTGGGCAGCGCCCGGACCTTCGAAACCATCAACCCGGCCACGCAAGAGGTGCTGGCCGAGGTGGCCGCAGGCGGTGAAGCCGAAGTGCACGCCGCCGTGGCTGCGGCCAAGGCCGCGTTTCCCAAGTGGGCCGGCCTGCCCGCCACCGAGCGTGCCCGGCTGATGCGCCGTCTGGGCGAGCTGATTGCGCAACATGTTCCCGACATCGCGCGCACCGAGACGCAGGACACCGGGCAGGTGATTGCGCAGACCGGCAAGCAACTGGTGCCGCGCGCGGCCGACAACTTCCACTACTTTGCCGAGATGTGCGTGCGTGTGGACGGCCACACCTACCCCACGCCGACGCACCTGAACTACACGCTTTTTCACCCGGTGGGCGTGTGTGCCCTCATCAGCCCCTGGAACGTGCCTTTCATGACGTCCACCTGGAAGGTGGCGCCGGCGCTGGCCTTTGGCAACACCGCGGTGCTGAAGATGAGCGAGCTTTCGCCGCTGACGGCCGCGCGCCTGGGCGAGCTGGCGCTGCAAGCCGGTATACCGCCCGGTGTGCTGAACGTGGTGCACGGCACGGGCCGCGACGCCGGCGAGCCGCTGTGCCGCCACCCCGACGTGCGCGCCATCAGCTTCACCGGCAGCACCGCCACCGGCAACCGCATCGTGCAGGCGGCTGGCCTGAAGAAGTTCAGCATGGAGCTCGGCGGCAAGAGCCCTTTCGTGGTCTTCGACGACGCCGACCTGCCGCGTGCGCTGGACGCCGCGCTGTTCATGATCTTCAGCAACAACGGCGAACGCTGCACCGCCGGCAGCCGCATCCTGGTGCAAAAGAGCATCTATGCCGACTTCGTGGCGAAGTTCGTTGAACGTGCCAAACGCATCACCGTGGGCGACCCGCTGGATGAAAACACCATCATCGGCCCGATGATCAGCCAAGCCCATCTG
Source organism: Rubrivivax sp. (assembly GCA_031429255.1). Classification (GTDB taxonomy): domain Bacteria; phylum Pseudomonadota; class Gammaproteobacteria; order Burkholderiales; family Burkholderiaceae_C; genus Rubrivivax. Next base: position 559 of record JANOZF010000091.1, on the reverse strand, counting down.
GCCAAGGTACGCAGCTACATCGAGATGGGCCCGAAAGAAGGCGCCACGCTGCTGTGCGGCGGCCTGGATGCGCCCGAACTGCCGGCGCATCTGCAGCGCGGCAACTTCGTCAAGGCCACCGTGTTTGCCGATGTCGACAACCGCATGCGCATCGCGCAGGAAGAGATCTTCGGCCCCGTGGCCTGCCTGATTCCGTTCATCGACGAAGCCGACGCCATCCGCCAGGCCAACGACATCGCCTACGGCCTGAGCAGCTACGTGTGGACCGAGAACATAGGCCGCGCACACCGGGTGGCCGCGGCCATCGAAGCCGGCATGTGTTTCGTCAACAGCCAGAACGTGCGTGATCTGCGCCAGCCCTTTGGCGGCACCAAGGCCAGCGGCACCGGCCGCGAGGGCGGCAGCTGGAGCTATGAAGTGTTTCTGGAACCGAAGAACGTGGCCGTCAGTCTGGGCAGCCACCACATACCGCATTGGGGAGTTTGAAGATGGCCACGATCAACCAAGCGCTGATCCTGTTCCCCATGGCCGTGATGGTGGCCCTGGTGATGGTGATGGC
>JANOZF010000090.1:0-26453 GCA_031429255.1 Rubrivivax sp. | reverse complement strand
CGTGGTGCTGGTGTTCGTCACCGTCAGCGGCATGAAGAACGGCGTGCTGCTGCAAGAGGTGTTTGCGCGCAAGATCTTTGCCGAAAGGGACGCCACAGCACCGTTGTCGGCGATCCAGATCACCACCGCAGCCGGCATCTGTGCCGCGGTCGACCTGTTCCGCGAAGGCCGCCTGCCGCAGCGCGGCTTCGTGCGCCAGGAAGAGGTGGCGCTGCCCGACTTCCTGGCCAACCGCTTTGGCAGGGCCTACCAGCAGAGCCGGCAGGTGGAGAGCATCGCCTGACCGGGCTCGGCCGCCGGGCCGCCGCGACTCTGTGCCCGATCGGAATGGGCGCAGCCCATGCCACACTCTTGGGCAATCGCCACCAGCCCACCCGCAAGTCCATGCGCATCGAGCTCGACGACCTCACCCGCCCGCAGGTTCATGCGCTGCTCTGCGAGCACCTGGCCAACATGGTCGAGCTGTCGCCACCCGAGCAGGTGTTTGCGCTGGACCTGAACAAGCTGCGCTCGCCCGACATCAGCTTCTTCAGCGTCTGGGACGGTGAACAGCTGCTCGGCTGTGGCGCCTTGAAAGAACTGTCGGCCACCGAAGGCGAGGTGAAGTCGATGCGCACGCCCAAGGACTTGCGGCGGCGAGGCGCCGGGCGCGCGGTGCTCGACCACATCATCGGCCTGGCCCGCCAGCGCGGCTATCGCTTGCTGAGCCTGGAAACGGGTTCACATGCCGACTTTCAACCCGCGCAACGGCTGTACGCCAGCCGTGGCTTCGAGCCCAGCGGCCCGTTTGGAAGCTACCGCGAAGACCCGCACAGCGTGTTCATGCAGCTGCGGCTGGGTTGACGGGCGCACATCGCGGGCGGGTCTGCGCCGGCGTCCAGCGGACAGGCCGAGAAACGGGTTGCGGCGCCATGACGGGCACCCAGGGCAAGAGGCTAGATGTCCAGCCGCACCAGTGCGTCGACCAGCAGGTCCATCTCTGCCGCCGTGTTGTAGGCCTGCACACTGACCCGCACGAAGGTCTGCCCGCCATGCTGCGTCACCGGCACCTCGATGCGGTGCTGCTCGAAGAGGTGCTGGCGCAGCGCTTCGGCCTGCGTGGTGCGCACGGGTATCGGCACCATCTGGCCGTAAGCGCTGTCGGGCGCAACGGCCTGCAGGCCGTTGCGTGCCAGCACGCGGTGCAGCGTGGCGCAGGCCAGGGCGTGGCAGCGCTCGCGCAGCGCCGGCCAGGCATGGCGCTGCTGGAAGTCGATGGCGGCAGGCACGGTCAAGAAGGCGGCGAGGTCGCGTGTGCCCTGCCATTGCAGCCGGCGCTCCAGCAGGCTGCGGCCGGTGTAGGCGTCGAAGCCCGTGTGCCCGCCGTCACCCGCCACATAGCCCCAGCTCACCACGCCGGCGTGCAGCCGGCTGTGCCATTCGGGCCGCACGTGCAGGAAGGCCGAACCCTTGGGTGCACACATCCATTTGTGGCAGTTGCCGGTGTAGAAGTCGGCGCCCAGCGCGTTCAGGTTCAGCGGCACCTGGCCCGGCGCGTGTGCGCCATCGATGACGGTGGTGATGCCCTGCTGTCGGGCTGCAGCGCACAACTGCTCGAGCGGAAACCGCAGCGCCGTGGTGGACGTGATGTGGCTGGTGAAGATGACCCGCGTGCGCGGCGTCGCGGCGGCCATCACACGGTCGGCAAAGCCGGCCTCGTCAAAGGGCAAGGGCACCGGCAGGAGACGGTAGGTGGCCCCGGCAGCATCGCAGAGGTGCTGCCAGGTGGCGTCGCAAGCACCATATTCATGGTCGGTGGCCAGCACCTCGTCGCCGGGCTCCAGCAGCGCCGCCAGTGATCGGGCAACGGTATTGACCGCCGTGGTGGCGTTGGGCACGAAGGCCAGGTCGTCCGCGCGCGCCCCCAGGTAGGCGCCCAGTTGCGAACGCGCCTGGGCCAGCAGCGTGCCCGAGCGCCGGCCGAGAAATTCCACCGGGTTGCGCTCCATCTCCAGCTGCCAGCGTTGAAAGGTGTCGAACACCTCGCGCGGGCAGGCGCCATAGGAGCCGTGGTTCAGGAAGACCAGTCCGGGTTCGAGCAGAAACAGTTCACGCATGCAGACCCTGGCATCAGGTGCCGCAGAAGGTCTGGAAACAGGCGCTCTGTGCCGCGGGTGCCGGCTGGGTGTACGCCTGCAGCGTGGCAACGTCAGCGGGCTGCACGTAGGGTTGCTGAAGCAGCGCCAGCAAGCGCTTGAAAGGCTCCAGGTCACCGTCTTGCGAAGCCACGGTCAGCGCCTCTTCGACGCGCTGGTTGCGCGGAATGATCCACGGGTTGACGCCGCGCATGGCCGCGGCGCTGGCCTGCGGGCTGTCCGACTGCGCCAGGCGCAGTTGCCAGCGCGGCAACCACGCGTCCAGCGCAGCGCTGTCGGCAAACAGCTGGCGCAGTCCAGTGGCGTCGCTGGTTTCGGCCACGTCGGCCAGTTGCCTGAACGCCAGCGTGAAGTCCACGCCCTGCCCTTGCAGGGTGGCGAGGAACTCCCGCGCCAGCGCAGCGTCGGCAGCGGCCTGAGGCTCGCCGGCAAGACCGGCCGGGCTGTCGGCCCGCAGTCCCAGCTTGGCCTGCATCACCGCCAGCCAGTGCGCTTCGAAGCGCAGCGGGAAGTCGTCGATGACCCGCGTGGCGGCATCCACCGCCTGCTGCGGGTCTTCGTGCAGCAGCGGCAGCAGCGACTCGGCCAGCCGGGCCAGGTTCCAGCGTGCAATCGTTGGCTGGTTGGCATAGGCATAGCGCCCGTGGTGGTCGATGGAGCTGAACACGGTGGCCGGGTCGTAGCGGTCCATGAAGGCGCAGGGCCCGTAGTCGATGGTTTCGCCCGACAGCGTCATGTTGTCGGTGTTCATCACGCCGTGGATGAAACCGACCCCCATCCAATGCGCGATCAAGCGCGCCAGCCGTTCGGCCACCGCCTGCAACAGCGCCAGCGCCGGGTTGTCATGCGCCGCCAGCGCCGGGTCGTGGCGCTGGATGGCGTAGGCCAGCAGGCGTTTGAGCAGCGGCAGGTCGTCCTGCGCGGCCGCATACTGGAAGGTGCCCACGCGGAGGTGGCTGGCGGCCACGCGGGTCAGCACCGCGCCCGGCAGCGGGCCGCCTTCGCGCAACACGGGCTCGCCGGTGGCCACCACCGCCAGTGCGCGCGTGGTGGGTATGCGCAGCGCGTGCATGGCTTCGCCGATCAGGTATTCGCGCAGCATGGGGCCCAGCGCAGCCTTGCCGTCGCCGCCGCGCGAAAACGGCGTGCGGCCCGAGCCCTTGAATGCGATGTCGCGGCGCCGGCCCGCGGTGTCGATCACCTCGCCCAGCAGCAGGGCACGGCCGTCACCCAGGCGTGGCGACCAGCCGCCGAACTGATGGCCCGAATAGGCCTGTGCCACCGGGTCTGCACCCTCGGGCAGCCGGTTGCCGGCCAGCAGCGTGGCACCCTCGGCAGTGTCAAGGCCCTGCAGACCCAGTTCGGCGGCCAGTGCCGCGTTGAACAGCACCATGCGCGGCTGCGGCGCGGCGGCGGGCTGCCAGCGGATGTAAAGGCCTTCGAGCTCGCGCGCGTAGGTGTTGTCGAAAGTGAAGGCTGGCAGTGCAACCCGGTCGGTGGTGTTCATCATGGCAATGATGACGCAAGGGCCGAAGCAGCGCCTTCACCATTGGCGCCCGGGCCTTGCCTGACCTGACCGTAAACTCCCGCACGCGGCGCCAGCCAGGGCCCCGCCCCTTCGATTTCGCGACCGGGGCGCCTGAACGACCGTTGCCGCGCCGATCACCCCTCTCATGTCCCCCGCCCCCTCTGCACCTAGCACACCAACCGGTGCCGCCGCGTCTGGCGCCGTGCTGCAGACAGTGGGGCTGGCCTGTGACCGCGGCGAACGCCGCCTGTTCGAGGGCCTGGACCTGCAGCTGCCAGCGGGCAGCGTGACCTGGCTGCGCGGGCGCAACGGGCGTGGCAAGACCAGCCTGCTGCGGCTGCTGGCCGGTTTGTCGACACCGGCTGCCGGCGAAGTGCGCATTCAGGGCCGGCTCATCCGGCAGGCGGGTGCGGCTTGGCGACGCCACTGGGTCTACGTGGCACACCACAACGCGTTGAAGGACGACCTGACGGCCACCGAGTCGCTGGCTTTCCTGGCCCGGCTGCACGGTCTGCAGACCACCGCGCCGGCGCTGCAGCAGGCCTTGCGACGCATGGGCATCGGCAACCGGCAGCACGCGCCGGTGCGCACCCTCAGCCAGGGCCAGCGGCGCCGCGTTGCAATGGCGCGCCTGGCCCTGTCGGGCGGTGCGCCACTGTGGTTGCTGGACGAGCCCTTCGACGCACTGGACGTCGACGGCATCGTGGCGCTGAACGACTTGATCGCCGAACACGCTGCCGGCGGCGGCTGTGTGCTGCTGACCAGCCACCAGGCCCTGTCGCTGACGGCGCCGGTGCCGCAGACACTGGACCTCGAGGCCCATGCACCCCGTCTGCCAGCAGCGGCTGCGGCGGCCGCGCCACCCGGCCGCCCGGTGGCCTGATGGCCCGATGAGCGAAGGCACCCCCCGCGCGGCCAGCGCCGTGTTCACCAGCGTGCTGCTGCGCGACCTGCGCCTGGCGTCACGCCGCCGCATCGACGCGCTGCTGCCCCTGGCCTTCTTTCTGGTGGCGCTGAGCCTGTTCCCGCTGGGTGTGGGGCCCGAACCCAAGACGCTGCGCGAGATCGCGCCCGGCGTGGTCTGGGTGTGTGCCCTGCTGGCCTCGATGCTGTCGGTGAACGCCATGTTTGCGCAAGACCACGCCGACGGCTCGCTGGAACAGATGCTGCTGGCGCCGCAGTCGGCGCTGGCGGTGGCCACGGCCAAGTGCAGCGCGCACTGGCTGCTCTCGGGATTGCCGTTGATCGTGGCCACGCCGCTGGTGGGGCTTTTGTTCGGGCTTTCGGCGCCGGCGCTGGGGGCCTTGCTTCTGGGCCTGCTGCTGGGCACGCCCATCCTCAGCCTGCTGGGCGGACTGGGGGCGGCGCTGACACTGGGCTTGCGCAGCGGTGGCATGTTGTTGATCTTGATCGTGTTGCCCCTGGCCACTCCCGCGTTAATCTTCGGCTCAGGTGCGGTGGGCACGGTCGAGGCCGGACTGTCGGCAGCGGGGCACTTCTCGCTGCTGGGGGCCCTGCTGATCGTCACCGCACTGGGCGCGCCGCTGGCAACCGCGGCGGCCTTGCGCATTTCAACCGAATGAAAACCCTGCAAGCCCCGCATCCGACGCCGTGAACGCCCCTGCCCTGCGCCTCTATACCTTTGCCTCGCCGTCCCGGCTGTACCGACTGGCGGGCTGGCTCGTGCCCATGTGCTGGCTGGCGGCGGGGCTGCTGGCGGCGGTGGGTCTGTACATGGGCTTCTTTGTCGCCCCCACCGACGCCACGCAAGGCGAGGTCTATCGCGTCATCTTCATCCACGTGCCTGCCGCCTGGATGTCGATGGTGCTGTACCTGGTGATGGCCTTCTGGGCCGGCATCGGCTGGGCCTTCAACGCGCGCGCCGCGTCGATGCTGGCGCAATCGATCGCACCCACCGGGGCGATGTTCACCTTTCTCGCTTTGTGGACCGGCTCCTTCTGGGGCAAGCCCACCTGGGGCACCTACTGGGTGTGGGACGCCCGGCTGACCACGGAACTGATCCTGCTGTTCCTGTACCTGGGCTACATCGCGCTGGTCAACGCCATCGACGACGCGCGGCGTGCCGACCAGGCCGGCGCGCTGCTGGCCTTGGTGGGCAGCGTGAACGTGCCCATCATCTACTTCTCGGTGAAGTGGTGGAACACGCTGCACCAGGGGGCCTCGGTGAGCCCCAACATGGCGCCCAAGATGGTCAGCACCATGCTCACGGCGATGCTGCTGATGTCGCTGGCCTTCTGGGCCTATGCCTTTGCCGTCGTCTTCATGCGCACGCGGGCGCACATCCTTGAACGCGAAAGCCACACCGCATGGGTGGCCGAACTGGTGCAGGCGAAAATCAAACCATGAACTGGAACAGCGCTGCCGAGTTTTTTGCCATGGGCGGCCATGGCTACTTCGTATGGATGTCCTATGGTGCCGCTGCGGTGCTGATGCTGGCCGAGCCCTTGCTGGCTCGGGCGCGCCACCGCACTGCGTGGCGGGCCGCAGCGCTGCAGTCGAATGATGAAACCGGAAGCCCCCCATGAAACCACGTCACAAACGATTGGCGATGCTCGGCGGCGTACTTAGCGCCGTGGGCATTGCTGTGGCCCTGGTGCTCAATGCGTTTCAGAGCAACATGGTGTTTTTCTACTCGCCCACCCAGGTGGCGGCCAAGGAGGCCCCCAGTGCGCGCGCCTTCCGCATCGGCGGGCTGGTGGAAAGCGGTTCGGTGAAGGTGGACGGCACGCAGGTGCGCTTTGTCATCACCGACACGTCCAAGACCGTGCCGGTGCGTTACCAGGGCATCCTGCCCGACCTGTTCAAGGAAGGCAAAGGCGTGGTGGCGCAGGGCCAGTTGCAGGACGGCGTGTTCGTGGCTCGCGAAGTGCTGGCGAAGCACGATGAGAACTACATGCCACCCGAGGCCGCCGAAGCGCTGAAGAAAGCGCAGACCGGCGGCGGCCGGATGGCGCAATCCGCGCCCCATGCAACATCCAAGACATCACCCCAGGCGGCCGGCAAATGATTCCAGAAATCGGTCACTTCATGCTCTGGCTGGCGCTGGGCGTTTCGCTTGTGCTCAGCGTGGTGCCGCTGGTCGGCGCACAGAAGGGCCGGCCCGACCTGATGGCCGTCGGCCGGCCGGCCAGCGCGCTGCTGTTTGCGCTGGTGCTGATGTCTTTCCTGTGCCTGATGGCGGCGTTTGTGAAGCACGATTTCTCGGTGCAGTACGTGGCTTCCAATTCCAACAGCGCCTTGCCGCTGCAGTTCCGCATCGCCGCCGTCTGGGGCGGACACGAAGGCTCGATGCTGCTGTGGCTGCTGATGCAGTGCGGCTGGACGCTGGCGGTGGCGCGCTTCAGCCAGCGCCTGCCGATGCCGGTGCTGGCGCGCATACTGGCCGTGATGGGCTGGCTGACGGTGGGTTTCCTGCTCTTCACGCTGGTGACGTCGAACCCGTTCGACCGCCTGTCGCCCATTCCTGTCGATGGCCGCGACCTGAACCCGCTGCTGCAGGACCCGGGCATGATCTTCCACCCGCCCATGCTGTACATGGGCTACGTGGGTTTTTCGGTCGCCTTTGCCTTTGCCGTGGCCGCGCTCATCGGCGGCAACCTGGACGCCACCTGGGCGCGCTGGACGCGGCCGTGGACCACCGCCGCGTGGATCTTCCTGACCCTGGGCATCGCGCTGGGCAGCTGGTGGGCTTACTACGAACTGGGCTGGGGCGGCTGGTGGTTCTGGGACCCGGTGGAAAACGCATCTTTCATGCCCTGGCTCGTGGGCACGGCGCTCATCCATTCGCTGGCCGTGACTGAAAAGCGCGGCGCCTTCAAGTCGTGGACGGTGCTGCTGGCGATCATGGCGTTTTCGCTGTCGCTGATGGGCACCTTCCTCGTGCGCTCAGGTGTGTTGACCTCGGTGCATGCCTTCGCCACCGACCCGCGTCGCGGCCTGTTCATCCTCGGTTTCCTGGCCATCGTGATCGGCGCTTCGCTGACGCTGTATGCATGGCGGGCGCCGAAGGTCGGGCTGGGCGCCCGCTTCGAGCTGGTCTCGCGCGAGACCTTCCTGCTGGCCAACAACGTGCTGCTGCTGGTGGCCACCGCCGCCGTGATGCTGGGCACGCTGTACCCGCTGATCCTGGACGCGCTGGGTCTGGGCAAGATCTCGGTCGGCATGCCCTACTTCGAATCCGTCTTCGTGCCGCTGATGGTGCCGCTCATCGTGCTGATGGCGGTGGGGCCGCTGGCGCGCTGGCGCCAAGCCGAATTGCCCGATCTGGCGCGGCGCCTGCGCTGGGCGCTCGGCGCCGCCATCGTGGCCACACTGCTGACCGAGTGGATACAGGGCGACATCACCTGGATGGCCACGCTGGGCCTGCTGATGTCGTTCTGGATCATGGCCGGCGTGGCCACCGACCTGTGGGAACACCTGCGCCGTGCCAGTGGCCTGAAGCTGCCGCTGATGCACCGCGCGCGTCAGTTGCCGCGCGCGATGCTGGGCATGACGCTGGCCCACCTGGGCATTGCGGTGTTCATCTTTGGCGTCACGATGGTGAAGAGCTTCGAAGTCGAGCGCGACGTGAAGATGGACCTGGGCGACACCACCGAAGCCGGCGGCTTCACGTTCACCTTCCAGGGCGTGCGCCAGGTCGAGGGGCCCAACTACGACGCTGCTCAAGGGCTGGTGGTGGTCAGCCGCAACGGCCGCGAAGTGGCGCAGCTGAAGCCTGAAAAGCGCATGTACCGCGTGCAACAGAACCCGATGACCGAGGCCGCCATCCGCACCACGCCGCTGGGCGATCAGTACGTGTCGCTGGGCCAGGCGGCTGGCGGCTCGGCCTGGGTGGTGCGCGTGTACCACAAGCCCTTCGTGACCTGGATCTGGGGCGGCTGCGTGTTGATGGCCCTGGGTGGCGCACTGGCCGCCAGCGACCGCCGCTACCGCACCGCACGCCAGTCCCAGCGCAGCAGCGACACGGCCACGGCTGCGGCATGAAGCGCTGGCGTTTCCTGGCGCCGCTGGCGCTGTTCGTGGTGCTGCTCGGCTTTCTGGCCGTGGGCCTGAACCTCAAACCCCGCGAGGTGCCCTCGCCACTGATCGGCAAGCCGGCGCCGGCCTTCGTATTGCCCAAGCTGGATGACCCCAGCGCTTCACTGGCGCAGCAGGACATGGCGGGCAAGGTGTGGGTGCTGAATGTGTGGGCGTCGTGGTGCACACCCTGCCTCGAAGAACACCCGCTCTGGGTCGACTTTGCCCGCCGCAACCCGACGCCGCTGGTGGGCCTGAACTACAAGGACGGCCGCAAGGAAGCGCAGGCCTGGCTGGCCCGCCACGGCAATCCCTACGCCACCACGGTGCAAGACAGCCAGGGCCAGGTGGGCATCGACTACGGCGTCTACGGCGTGCCCGAAACCTTTGTCATCGACAAACAGGGTGTCATCCGCTTCAAGCACATCGGGCCGTTGACGCCCGAGGTGCTGCGTGAACGCATCGAACCCTTGCTGAAGCAGCTCAATGCCTGACCATCGTTCCCGCCATCCACGCCACGGCGTGCAACAGCTGCTGCGCGGCGCCATAGGCACACTGCTGCTGGGTGCAGTGCTTACCGTGCAGGCCAAGGAAGCGCCAGCCGCTGCCGACGACCCGGCACTGGAAAAACGCACTTTGGCATTGGCGGCCGAATTGCGCTGCCTGGTGTGCCAGAACCAGACCATCGCCGACTCGAACGCCGGCCTGGCGGTGGACCTGCGCAACCAGGTGCGCGAGATGCTGCGCGCCGGCAAGAGCGAAAAGGACATCCTGGCCTACATGACGCAGCGCTACGGCGACTTCGTGCTTTACCGACCGCCCGTGAACAGCCATACCGCGCTGCTGTGGTTCGGGCCGCCGGCGCTGCTGCTGCTGGGGGGACTGAGCCTGTGGCTGATCCTGCGCCGGCGCAACCGCCTGGGTGCCGACCAGTTCGAGCCCGACGAAGCCGACCTCCACCCAGCCTGGGACGCCACGCCGTCCAGCGCCCCGCCATCGCCGCGCGCCGCCAACCCGACACCGCACCCATGACCGAGTCCGTGGCCGCATTGCGGCAGCAGTTGCAACAACTCAACGAACGGCTGGCCCGTGGCGACCTCTCCGCCGCAGCGCACGCGCCGCTGAAGGCCAAGCTGGAGCGCCAGTTGCTCGACGCAGTGCTGGCGACGCCCGCACCGGGCGAGGCCGGCGCGACGACTGCAGCAGCGCCGCCCACCCCGCGTCCGTCAACGCGCCTGACGGCAGTGCTGGGCGCAGCCATCGTGGCGCTGGCGGGTGGGGGTTACGCGCTCACCGGGTCACCCGGGCTGCCCAGCGCGGGCGCGCCCGGGGCCGTGGTGGCCTCGCCAGAAGGCGGCGGCACGGCGGCCAATGCCGAACAGTTTGCAGCGGTGGTCGAGCGGCTGGCAGAGAAGCTGAAGGAGCAGCCCAACAACCCTGAGGGTTGGGCCATGCTGGCGCGGTCTTATGCGCGGCTGTCGCGCCCGGCCGAGGCGCTGACGGCCTACTCCAAGGCGGTGGCTCAGAAGGGTGACGACCCGCAGTTGCTCGCCGACTACGCCGACCTGATGGCATTTCAGAACAACCGCACGCTGGCGGGCGAACCCACGCTGCTGATCGAGCGCGCGCTCAAGCTGGACCCCAATCAACCGAAGGCGCTGGCGCTGGCGGGCTCGGCAGCCTTCGACCGCAAGGATTTCACTGCCGCGGTGCGCCACTGGGAACTGCTGGTCAAGGTGTCGCCACCGGGCAGCGAATTCCTGGCGCAGCTGCAAAGCGGTATCGATGAAGCGCGCAAGCTCGGCGGCCTGCCGCCGGCCGTGGCTGCGGCCGGACCGGCTGCACCGGCTGCACCTGCTGCGCAAGCTGCTGCGCCGGTGCCTACGCTCGCAGCGCCGGGCGCGGCGCCGGTTGCAGCCGGCTCGGGCCCCCGAATCACCGGCACCCTGCGTCTGGCGCCGGCACTGGCCGGCCAGGTGTCGCCCGACGACACGGTGTTTGTGCTGGCACGGCCGGCCGAAGGTTCGCGCATGCCGCTGGCCCTGTCCCGGCACCGCGTGAAAGACCTGCCGCTGCAGTTCAGCCTGGACGACAGCATGTCCATGACACCGGCCGCCCGCCTGTCGCTGTTCGAGCGCGTGGTGGTGGTGGCGCGCATCAGCAAGACGGGTCAGGCGATGCCGGCGCCCGGCGACATCAGCGGCCAATCGGCCCCGGTATCGAACAGCGCCCGCGACCTGGTCATCGAGATCACCGAGGTCGTGAAGAACTGACCGGCCTGCCGGCGCCACAGCGCCGGCTGTGGCCACCGATCGCAGGTTACCGCCTGGCGTTGTCGGCAATGCCCTGCGCGATGCGGGGCAGCAACTGCGCCGGCAGGTCGTGGCCCATGCCGGCGATGAAGTCGCCCTGGGCGCCCGGGATCAGGCGTGCCAGTTCGCGCCCTGCGGGCACCGGCACCAAGGGGTCGCTTTCGCCGTGGATCACGCGCGTGGGCACGCGCAGGTTCTGCACCAGCACCGAACGGTCGCCATCGGCCACCACGGCGGTCAACTGGCGCGCCGTGCCCGCGGGGCGCCAGGCACGCGCCACGCTGGCTTGCAGGCGCTCTTGCAGCCGCGCTGCATCGGGTGGGTAGGCGGGGCTGCCGATGATCGAAAAAACCCGTTTCAGATGCGCCACCACGGCGTCGGGGCTCTTGCCTGAAGGCCGGGACAACAGCGCGCCGCGCACACGCAAGCCGGGCTGCGGCAGCTTGCGCGAGCCGGTGGTGGTCATGATCAGCGTCAGGCTCTTCACCCGCGTCGGGTGGCGCACCGCCAGGTGCTGCGCGATCATGCCGCCCATCGAGGCACCGCACACATGCGCCTGTTCGATGCCCAATGCGTCCAGCACGCCCAGGCTGTCGGCGGCCATGTCCTGCAGGCTGTAGGGCGAGTGGACAGCCAGCTTGAGGCTGTGGCGCAGGCCCGCCAGCGCCAGGTTGGGCACACCGAGCTCGTCGAAACCCTGGCTGAGACCGGCATCGCGGTTGTCCAGGCGTATGACCCGAAAGCCGCGTGCCACCAGATCCTGCACCAGTTCATCGGGCCAGCCGATGAGCTGCATGCCCAGGCCCATGATGAGCAGCAGCGGTTCACCGCCGGGCGGCCCCTGGTCGTCCACCTCGATGCCGATGCCGTTGGCCACCACTCTCATGCCGGCATCCTGAAATCGGTGCGGTGCCGCGGCCGCTGTGGGCAGATCGGGGTCGTCATCGCGTCATGTTAGCCAGCCTTGCGCTTCGCCTTTGGGGCGGCTGCCCTAGACGAGCGGGCCGGTTTGCCGGCCAACTTCGTCACTGCAGCGCCCATCGCCGCGGCGCTGGCGCGCTCTGCGGTGGCCGTGGCGGTGTTCATCACGCGACGCGTCACGGCCTGCACGGTGTCGCTGATGGCGCCCTGAACGGCGCCCGTCAGGCTCTGGGCCGTGCGCTGCAGCGGACCGGGCGGCAACGCTTCGTCGGACTCGGTCTCGCCGGGCAGCGGCAGCGCCATGACGTCGTCGAAAGCGATGCGGATCGCCTCGGCCAGTTCGCGCACATCGGGCATGGCCGCGGCGTCGGCCATGAGTCCGAAGTCCAGCTGCTGGTTGTAGCTTTGCACGGTGATGTTCAGCGCCAGGCCATGCACCACGATGCTGGTGGGGTGGTTGCTCAACATGCGGGCGCCGGCCATGTACAGCGGCACCGGCGGCCCGGGCACGTTGGAGATCACGACGTTGGCCACCTGCGGGATGCGCTCGGCCACCTTGGCCTTGCCATACAGCGCGGTGGCGGCCTCGATCAGCCAGGGCACGCCGAGCGATGGAAAGTCGGTGGGCAGGATGCTCTTGATGCTGCCCATGCTGGACTTCATGGCCGCGGTGGCCGCCATCACGTGGGCCAGGCGCTTGCGTGGGTCGGAGACCTGGGTGCCCAGGCTCACCAGGCTCATCGAGGCCTGGTTGTCGGACGACGCATCGCCCTTGGCGCGCAGCGAGATGGGCACCGCTGCAATCAGGCTCTTGCGCGGCAGTTGCTTGCGCTTGGACAGGTAGCGCCGCAGCGCGCTGCTGCACAGCATCAGCACCATGTCGTTCAAGGTGGCGCCATGCGCCCGCGCCAGCAGTTTGAGCTGCGGCAGCGGCAGCGCCACGGTGGCGTAGGCGCGGCCGGCCGTGACCGACGCGTTGAGCACCGTGCGCGGCGCCAGGGTCAGGTTGCGGGCAGCCTTCTTGCCGCCACCGAGCAGTGCCGTGTTGCCCACGGCCAGTGACGCTGCATTCTTCAGCGTGCCCACCGTGGCCGGCAGGTTGCGCACGATCTCCGCCACCTTCTGGGCCTGAGAGCCGATCACGCCGCGCAGCATCTCGGTCATGTCGAGCTTGAAGACCTTGGTGCGCGTGCTGGGCCGGGCGTCGATGCTGCGCGGCTCAGGCGACAGGTCCATGATGGCATTGGCCAGTGCCACGGCGGCCTGCCCATCGACGGCGGCGTGGTGCAGCTGCGAATAAAGGCCCACCCGCTTGTTGCCGTTGGCCGCAGGCGCCAGGCCTTCGAAGACGTGAAACTTCCACAGCGGCTTTTCGCGGTCGAGCAGCACCGGGTGCAAACGGGCGACCTCGGCCTCCAGCGCCGCCATGCCATCACCGAGCCGGGCCGATGGCGGCAGCTTGACCTCGACGATGTGCTGCTTCAGGTCGGGCACGGCATCCACCCACGCCGGATTGGCCATGTTCAGCGGCATCCACCACAGCCTGCGCCGCAACACCGGGGCCACGGGCAGACGCTCCTCCATGTGCTTGCGCAACGCCGTGACGAAGCGACCCTTGCTGCCAGCCGGCAGCTCAAACACATGCAGGGCCCCGACGTGCATGGGCATTTGCGGGGTTTCGAGGTACAGAAAGGTGGCGTCCAGACCCGACAGCTGTTTCACGCGGCGTGCTCCTGGCCGCCTACGGTGCAGCCTGAGCCGATGCTAGGGGCTGGCAACAGGGGCCAGACCCGGGCTGACCCTAGGAGCGCGGCATCCAGCCGACCAACGGCTTTCCGGCGCATCCTTCAGCCAGCACTATGGGTATCTGCCGCTTTCACCCACGACGCGCAGGTGCGCCTTTTCGCGCTGCTGAACCAGTGCCAAGGCTTCGTTGCCTGCCAAGGCCAGCAACACCAGGGCTGCACCGGACAGCACGGCTGCGGTGGGCGTTTCGCCAGCGCCCAACCACGCCCAGGCCACGCCCAGCAAGACCTCGAGCAGCGACAGCAGTGCGATTTCCGGCCCTGGCAAGACCCGCGCTGCAACCACCGCCAGCAGGCAGGGCACCGCCAGCTGCACCACACCCAGCAGCGCGAGCAGACCCATGTCATGGCCCGAGGCGCGCAGCGGCCAGGCCAGTGGCAGCGTGATCAGTGCACTCAGCAAAGCACCCACCAACACCGCAGGCAGCATGTCGGCACCACCGCCCTGCTGCCCGCGCAGGTGCTGCAGCAACGTCCAGTTGACAGCTGCGGCCACTGGCACCGCCAGGGCCACCGCGGTTCCCAGCAAGTGGCGGCCATCGCCCGTGGCGAACTCGTGGCCGTACATCCAGGCGATGCCGATGCCGGCCAAAGCCATTGCAGCCCAGGTTCGCGTGGGCAGCCTGTGTCGAAGCACGAGTCGCGACAACAGCGCGGTGAGCAGCGGCCCCACGGCCATCGTCACCAGCACGTTGGCCACGGTGGTCAAGGTCAACGCAACCATGAAAGCCGTGAACATGACGCACCAGCACAGCCCCGAGACCCAGAGCGCCCGGCCGCCGGCGGTGAGGGCAGCCCACAGCACGCGCGGCCCCAGCAGCCACGACAGCAGCGGAATCAAGGCCAGCGCGTTGAACGCGCTGCGCCAGAACGTCAGCTCAAAGCTGCGTGTGGCTTCCAGCTGCCGAGTGACGACGCCGGCGATGCTCCACATCGTCGCCGCCAGCACCATCAGCCAGACGGCCCGCCGGTGCGTCATGCCGATTCACGCCATGCCATTCAACCGCGGCCCGCGCGCTTGCGGTCGTGTTCGGACAGGTGCCGCTTGCGCACGCGCACGCTCTTGGGGGTGATTTCCACCAGCTCGTCGTCGTCGATGAATTCCACCGCGTATTCCAGTGTCACATCGATGGGCGGTGTGATCTTGATCGCGTCTTCCTTGCCGCTGACGCGGAAGTTGGTCAGCTGCTTGGTGCGCGTGGCGTTCACCACCAGGTCGTTGTCCCGGCTGTGGATGCCGACGATCATGCCTTCGTACACCGGGTCGCCGGGCTTCACGAACATGCGGCCACGGTCGTCGAGCTTGCCCAAGGCGTAGGTGAAGATCTCGCCGGCGTCCATGCTGATCAACACGCCGTTCTTGCGCCCGGCGATCTCGCCCTTGTAGGGCTCGTAGCCGTCGAAGATGTTGCTGATGAGGCCGGTGCCGCGCGTCAGGTTCATGAACTCGTTGGAAAAGCCGATGAGGCCGCGCGCAGGGATGCGGTATTCCAGGCGCACCCGGCCGCGGCCGTCGGTCTCCATGTTCACCAGGTCACCCTTGCGCTCGCCCAGGGCCTGCATCACGCCGCCCTGGTGCTGGTCTTCGATGTCGGCGGTCACCAGTTCGATGGGCTCGTGCTTCTCGCCGTTGACCTCGTGGAAGACCACGCGCGGCTTGCTGACGGCCAGTTCGTAGCCTTCGCGGCGCATGTTCTCCAGCAGGATGGTCAGGTGCAGTTCACCGCGGCCGCTGACTTCGAAGATGCCGTCTTCCTCAGACTCCTTGACGCGCAATGCCACGTTGGACTGCAGCTCTTTCTGCAAACGGTCCCAGATCTGGCGGCTTGTCACGTACTTGCCTTCGCGGCCGGCCAGCGGGCTGTTGTTGACGCAGAAATTCATCGTCAGCGTGGGCTCGTCCACGTGCAGCATCGGCATCGGCATCGGGTTGGCCGGGTCGGTCAAGGTGACGCCGATGCCGATGTCTTCGATGCCGTTGACCAGCACGATCTCGCCCGGGCCGGCTTCGGTGGACTGGATGCGTGCCAGGCCCTCGAAGGTCAGCACCTGGTTGACGCGACCCTTCCAGCTCTTGCCGCCCTCTTCCGGCGTGCCTGAACACACCATCACCTCCTGCATCGGGCGCACGGTGCCGGCCGTGACGCGGCCCACGCCGATGCGGCCGACGAAGGTGCTGTAGTCCAGCGACGAGATCTGCAACTGCAGCGGCGCGTTGGGGTCACCCTGGTGCGCCGGCACGTGGCGCAGCACGGTGTCGAACAGTGCGCACATGTCGGTGGCCCAGGCTTCGCCTTCGGTGCCTTCGGTGAGCGACGCCCAGCCGTTCAGGCCGGATGCGTAGACCACGGGAAAGTCCAGCTGCTCTTCGGTGGCACCCAGCTTGTCGAACAGCTCGAAGGCCGCGTTGATGACGTAGTCTGGACGCGAACCAGGCTTGTCCACCTTGTTCACCACCACGATGGGCTTCAGACCCAGCGCCAGCGCCTTCTTGGTCACGAAGCGGGTCTGCGGCATCGGGCCTTCCTGCGCGTCGATCAGCAGCACCACGCCGTCCACCATGCTCAGCGCACGTTCGACCTCACCACCGAAGTCGGCGTGGCCCGGGGTGTCGACGATGTTGACGTGGGTGTCTTTCCACGTCACGGCGCAGTTCTTGGCCAGGATGGTGATGCCGCGCTCACGCTCGATGTCGTTGCTGTCCATCACGCGCTCGGCCACCTTCTCGTTTTCACGGAACGTGCCGCTCTGCCGCAGCAGCTGGTCCACGAGCGTGGTCTTGCCATGGTCGACGTGGGCGATGATGGCGATGTTTCTGATGGCGTGGGTCATGGGTGGTCCTGAACTTCGATGGGGCTGAGCAGGCGGTCGGCGATCAGTTCACCTGCTGTGATGTGGGCCGTGCCGAGAAAGGCGGGACTGTGATGGGTGTCGATGGCTGCGCGGTAGACGCGCACGGCGTCGGCATCGGAAAGCGCCACGCGGCGGCGCAGCCCGCACAGGAAGCGGCCGGCCTCGTCGTCGGGCAGGCACACCTGGGGCCATCCTGCCACCAGCACTTCGGGCGGCAGCAGCAGGGCTTCGCGCTCGTGGCTTGACAGGGCGGCCAGGGCTTCGATGCCGATGGCGTCTTGCACGCGCAGCGCACCGCTGCCCGTGCGGCGCAGTGCACTCAGGTGAGCGCCGCAACCCAGAGCCTCACCGATGTCTTCGGCCAGCGTGCGGATGTAGGTCCCCTTGCTGCAATGCACGTCGAGCACCAGTTCGTTACCGTGAAGGTGGATGACGTCAATGTGATGAATCACCACCGCACGGGCCGGCCGGGCGATCTCAATGCCCTGGCGCGCGTATTCGTACAGGGCCTTGCCTTCATGCTTCAGGGCCGAGTGCATGGGCGGCGTCTGCTGCAACGCGCCGACAAAGGAGGCGCAGGCCGCCTCGACCTGCGCGCGGTCGGTGCTGACGGGGCGGTCTTCCAGCACCTGGCCTTCGCGGTCACCGGTGCTGGTGCGCTGGCCCAGTCGCAGCGTGGCGCGGTAGTGTTTGTCGGCGTCCAGACTGGCCTGCGAAAACTTGGTCGCTGCGCCGAAGCACAAGGGCAACAACCCCGTGGCCAGCGGGTCCAGCGTGCCCGTGTGGCCGCCCTTTTCCGCGCGCAACAGGCCCTTGGCCTTCTGCAGCGCGTCGTTGCTGGTCCAGCCCAAGGGTTTGTCGAGCAGCAGCACGCCGTGCAGCTTGCGGCGCGGCAGGCGGGCAGGCTTGGCGATGGCTGCAGACCCAGTCATTCGGCGTCTTTGGCGGCAGGCGGAGCCACGGCTTCGCCATCGTCCTTGGCGCGCGTGGCATTGGCGCGGTTGATCAGCGCCGACAGTTCCAGCGCGCGCTCGGTGGTGCGGTCAAACTGGAAATGCAGCGTGGGTACGGTGTGGATGGACAGGCGCTTGAAAAGCCCATTGCGCAGGTAGCCAGCGGCCTCGTTCAGCGCCACTTCGCAGGCGGCGTGGTCACCCAGCAGCAGCGAAAAGTAGATCTTCGCGTGAGCGTAGTCGGGCGTCACGTCCACGCTGTTGATGGTGACCAGCCCGATGCGCGGATCCTTCAGGTCGCGAATGAGCTCGGCCACATCGCGCTGGATCTGGTCGGCCACACGGAAGCTGCGGTTGGGGGTGGCTTTTTTGTGTCGCATGGGTGTTGACGAGGGGCCTGCCGGTAGATGCCTGCACCAAACACAAACCCCGCCTTCCTTTCGGTCGGCGGGGTTTGCTGGATGAGTGCAAATCCGCCGTTAGAGCGTGCGTGCCACTTCCTTCACTTCGTAGAACTCCAACTGGTCACCTTCCTTGATGTCGTTGTAGTTCTTCAGCTTGATGCCGCACTCGTAGCCTTCCTTGACCTCGCGCACGTCTTCCTTCATGCGCTTGACCGACTCGAGCTCGCCCGTGTAGATGACGGTGTGGTCGCGCAACAGGCGGAAACGTGCACTGCGCGTGACCTGGCCCGCGGTGATCATGCAACCGGCCACGGTGCCGATCTTGCTGGCCACGAACACGGTTCGGATCTCCGCCGTGCCGATGGTCTCTTCGCGCTGCTCGGGCGCCAGCATGCCAGTCATGGCCGCCTTGATCTCGTCCACCGCGTCGTAAATGATGTTGTAGTATTTGATCTCGACGCCGTTGCCTTCGGCCAGCTTGCGCGCACCGGCATCGGCCCGCGTGTTGAAGCCGATGATCACCGCCTTGCTGGCAATGGCCAGGTTGACGTCGCTCTCGCTGATGCCACCCACCGCGGCGTGCACGATCTGCACCTTGACCTCGGCCGTGGTGAGCTTGAGCAGGCTCTGCGCCAGGGCCTCCTGCGAGCCCTGCACGTCGGCCTTGATGATGAGCGACAGCGTCTGCGCCGCCGTTTCGCCCATGTTCTCGAACATGCCCTCGAGCTTGGCCGCCTGGCGACGGTTCAGCGTCACTTCACGGTACTTGCCCTGACGGAAGGTGGCGATCTCGCGCGCACGGCGCTCGTCGGTCAGCACCATGAACTCATCGCCAGCCTGCGGCACATCGGTCAGACCCTGGATTTCAACCGGCATCGACGGGCCGGCCTCTTCGCAGGTCTTGCCGTCTTCGTCCAGCATGGCGCGCACGCGGCCATAGCTGCTGCCGGCCAGCACCACGTCGCCCTTGCGCAGCGTGCCGCTTTGCACCAGCACCGTGGCCACCGGGCCGCGGCCCTTGTCCAGCCGGGCCTCGATCACCAGGCCCTTGGCGGCAGCTGCCGTCGGCGCCTTCAGTTCCAGCACCTCGGCCTGCAACAGCACCTGCTCCAGCAGGGTGTCCACGCCAGTGCCCATCTTGGCCGAGACACCGACAAACGGCGACTCTCCGCCGAAGTCCTCGGGGATCACGCCCTCGGCCACCAGTTCGCTCTTCACGCGTTCCAGGTTGGCGTCGGGCTTGTCGATCTTGTTCATGGCCACGACGATGGGCACGCCGGCAGCCTTGGCGTGCGCGATGGCTTCCTTGGTCTGCGGCATCACGCCGTCGTCGGCCGCCACCACCAGGATGACGATGTCGGTGGCCTTGGCACCGCGGGCCCGCATTGCCGTGAAGGCGGCGTGGCCTGGGGTGTCCAGGAAGGTGATCATGCCGCGCGGGGTCTGCACGTGGTACGCACCGATGTGCTGCGTGATGCCACCTGCTTCGCCAGCCGCCACGCGGGCGCGGCGGATGTAGTCCAGCAGCGAGGTCTTGCCGTGGTCGACGTGACCCATGACGGTGACCACCGGAGCGCGGGGCAACTGCTCGGCATCCTGCGCCGCTTGTTCTTCTTCGGTGAACGCCTCGGGGTCGTCCAGCTTGGCCGCCAGCGCCTTGTGGCCCATTTCCTCGACCACGATCATGGCCGTTTCCTGGTCCAGCTGCTGGTTGATCGTGACCATCTGGCCCAGCTTCATCAACTGCTTGATGACCTCGCTGGCCTTCACGCTCATCTTGTGGGCCAGGTCGGCCACCGAGATGGTTTCGGGCACGTGCACTTCCTGGATCTGCGCCTCGGGTTGCTGCGCCGCAAAACTGCCCTGGTCGTCGCGATCGCCGCGACGGCCGCCACCACGCGGTGCACGCCAGCCGGCACGACCACCCGAACTGTCGCTGCGGCCCTTGAGCGCGGCGCGCTTCTTGGCGGCATCGTCGGCCCAGCTGGAGGACAGCTTCTCGGACTTGACCTGCTTCTTGTCACCGGGCTTGGCCACTGCGGCCACCGCACCCGGCACCGCCTTGGGCTTGTGGATCGTGCCCTTGATGGCTTCCTTGGCCGGTTCGGCAGGCTTGGCCTCTTCGGGCTTCTTCGCCATCAGCACCTTCTTCGGTGCATTCATCATGGCGCGGATGGCCGCGGCTTCGGTCTCTGCAGCCTTGCGACGGCGCACCAGGTCTTCTTGCTTGGCGGTGTCTTCGGCGGCCTTGTCGGCGGCCTTCACGACACGAAGCAAAGGCTTCGCGGCTTCAACCTTGGCGGGTTCGGCGCCGGCCACGACAGCAGCGGAGGTAACGGGTGCAACGGGTGCAGCGGGTGCAGCGGGTGCGTCCACCACCGGCGGTGTCTCTGCAACCACGGGTTCCGCCGCCACGGCGGGCGTGGCTTTTTCCTTGCCAGTGCGGCTGGGCGCACCGGCTTTCATCTGTTTGTTCAGCGACGACGCAGCGGCCTGGGCAGCCGCGCGGGCAGAGGGGACGGTTTCAGCCGCGGCCGGGCTCACCGAGCCTGCGGCGGCCTCGGAAGCGGCGCGGGTTTCGGCTTCGGCTGCAGCAGCAGCGGCCGCTGCCATGGCCTCGGCGGCCACACGGACGGCGTGTTCCTGTTCTTCGCGCGCACGCCGGGCCTGCGCCAGCTCTTCTTCCTGCTGGCGAATGGCAGCGGCTTGTGCCTGCACCTCTTCTTCGCGCCGCTGCAGGTCGAGCTGCTCTTGCTCTTCGGTGTCGGCGACCTCTTCGGCTGCCGGCACGTCGTCGCGCTTGACGAAGACACGCTTCTTGCGCACCTCGACCTGGATGGTGCGGGCGCGCCCACTGGCATCGGCCTGCTTGATCTCGGTGGAGGTCTTGCGCGTGATCGTGATCTTCTTGCGCTCTGCACTGGCAACGGTGCCGTGAGAGGTGCGCAGGTAGTCCAGCAGACGTTCCTTGTCTGATTCGGTCAGCGCGTCATCGGACGAGCGTATCGCTACGCCCGCCGACTGCAGTTGCTCGAGCAGAGCCGCCGCAGGGCGGCCGAGCTGCGCGGCAAACTGGGCGACGGTGGTCACGGCCATAAGTACGGTTTCCTTGGAATGTTCGGTGCGCGTCTTGCTGTCGGCGGTGTGCGGTCGGCAGTTGCGGGTGCTGAAGTGGACGGTTGGGTGGCGGCGGGACCGGTGTGCGTCAAGCCGTGAACCAATGTTCGCGGGCCTTCATGATCAGCACCTTGGCACTCTCGTCGTCGATGCCCGTCATCTCGGTCAGCTCGTCCACGGCCAGATCGGCCAGGTCGTCGCGGGTGTGGATGCCCCCGCCAGCCAGTTTGGGAATCAGTTCGGCGTTCAGGCCTTCGAGGTCGCGCAGATCCTGCGATACCTCTTCGACCTGCTCTTCCTTCTCGATTTCCATCGTCAGCAACGCATCCTTGGCACGCGAGCGCAGTTCGTGCACGGTGTCTTCGTCGAAGCTCTCGATCTCGAGCATTTCCTGCAGCGGCACGTAGGCCACCTCTTCCAGGCTGGTGAAGCCTTCGGCGATCAGGATGTCGGCGACTTCTTCGTCGACGTCGAGCTTGTCGACGAAGATCTTGCGTGCCGAATCGCTTTCAGTGGCTTGCTTGGCGGTCGACTCTTCGGCCGTCATGATGTTGATGCGCCAGCCGGTCAGCTCGGATGCCAGGCGCACGTTCTGGCCACCACGGCCGATGGCGATGGCCAGGTTCTCTTCGTCCACCACCACGTCCATCGCGTGGCGTTCTTCGTCCACCACGATGCTCTGCACGTTGGCAGGCGCCAGCGCGCCGATGACGAACTGAGCCGGGTCGTCAGACCACAACACGATGTCCACACGCTCGCCGGCGACTTCGTTGGTCACCGCATTGACCCGGGAGCCGCGCACGCCCACGCAGGTGCCGATGGGGTCGACGCGGCGGTCGTGGGAAACGACGGCAATCTTGGCCCGGCTGCCAGCGTCGCGCGCGCAGCTCTTGATTTCAAGCAGCCCCTGCTCGATCTCGGGCACTTCCTGCGCAAACAGCTCGATCATGAAACCCGGCGCGTTGCGCGACAGCATGATCTGCGGCCCGCGTTGCGTGGGGTCGATGCCCATCAGGAAAGCGCGCACGCGGTCGCCGGTGCGCAGGTTTTCCTTCGGGATCATCTCGCTGCGCTTCAGGCGCCCTTCGACGCGACCGCTCTCGACGATGATGTCGCCCTTGTCCAGGCGCTTCACGGTGCCGACGAAGATCTTTTCGTCGCGCGCCATGAATTCGTTGAGCAGTTGCTCGCGTTCGGCGTCACGGATCTTCTGCAGGATGACCTGCTTGGCGGCCTGCGCACCGATGCGCCCGATGGGCACCGAATCGATGGCCTCTTCGATGTAGTCGCCTTCTTCGATGTCGGGGATGCGGTCCAGCGCATCCGACAGCATTTCTTCGGCGTCGGGGTTCTGCAGCCCCGCAACGTCAGGCACCACCAACCAGCGGCGAAAGGTCTCGTAGTCGCCGGTTTCGCGGTCTACCGCGACGCGTATCTCCACCTCGCCGCCGTGCAGCTTCTTGGTGGCTGAAGCCAGTGCGGCTTCAACGGCACCAAACACCACGTCCAGCTCCACGGTCTTCTCGCGCGAGATGGCGTCCACCAACATCAGCATTTCGCGATTCATCGATTCCTCAGCCTCCGTCTTGCTTGGGGGTGGCACCGGGCGCCTGCGCACCGCCGCCGTCCTGGGCCTTGCGACCCTTGAAATTGACCACCGGCACGAGCCGAGCCTCACGCACCTCTTCCAGCGTGAAACTCAACACCTGCTCGACCTTGCCATCCATGAAAACCAGATCCCACCGCGGTTGCGCCGGGCTGCTGCCCGCCTGGGCTGCCGTCGCGTTTGCCGCGGCGGCGTTACCCGCGGCGGCGTTACCGGCGGCGGCGTCACCCGCGGCTTGCGCCGCCGTCAACAAGCCTTGCCAGTTCTTGCGGCCCTTGAAGGGCACTTTCAGCACCACCTGCACGGCCTGCCCGGCAAAGCGTTCGTAGTCGGCCGGGCGCTTCAGCGGCCGGTCCAACCCCGGCGAAGACACCTCAAGCCGCGAGTAGTCCAGACCCTCGACCTCCAGCGCATATTGCAGCTGGCGCGTGACCTTTTCGCAGTCTTCCACCGTCACCGAGTCCAGGCCGTCGCCCACCGCGTCAGCGGCCGCCGGACCGCCACGTGCGCTGTAAGCGCGCCCGGGCACGCGGTCGATGGTGATGCGCAGCAAGCCGCGCTGGGCCCGCTCCACGTCCACCAGTTCGTAGCCCAGGCCTTCGACCGTGCCTGAAATGGCCGCCTGCCAGCCCACGCGCACGCCAGCCACCGCTTCGGGTTGCTGGTCATCTGCTGGTGCGCTGCCGCGCTGGGGTCCGCCGCGAATCAAGTCTCGAAGTCCTGCCGTTGTGGGTGCGTTGTTTGCCGAGCGTCAAAGACGATCGACCAAAAAAAATGGGCTGTCGATATCAGCCCACTCAGTCAGCTAACGGAGTTGACCCCTGCAAACTCCGCTAGAGGACAACCCGGGAAACCACGGATTATAGCGTCGGCTTTTGCACACTTCAAGACTTTGGCGTTGCAGCGGGCCTTGCGTGCCAGAATCGCCCCCCGTTGCAGAACACCACCGGAGACACCATGGGCTTTCTTGCCGGCAAGCGCTTCCTGATCACAGGCGTGCTGTCCAACCGTTCCATCGCCTATGGCATCGCACGCGCGTGCCGTGCACAGGGCGCCGAACTGGCTTTCAGCTACGTTGGCGAACGGTTCAAGGACCGCGTCACTGAATATGCGGGCCACTTCGATTCAACGCTCGTTTACGAGTGCGATGTGTCGGATGACAACCACATCAACCGCGTCTTCACCGAGCTGGCGCAGGTGTGGCCGCAGTTCGACGGCTTCGTGCATTCCATCGGCTTTGCGCCGCGCGAGGCCATTGCCGGCGAGTTCCTGGACGGCATGACACGCGAGAACTTTCGCATCGCGATGGACATCTCGGCCTACAGCTTCCCCGCTCTGGCCAAGGCAGCCCTGCCCTACCTGCGGCCGAGCGCCGCGCTGCTGACCCTGACCTACCTGGGGTCGCTTCGCGCACTGCCCAACTACAACACCATGGGCTTGGCCAAAGCCGCGCTGGAATCCAGCGTGCGCTACCTCGCCGCCAATCTGGGGCCCAAGGGCGTGCGGGTCAACGGCATCAGCGCCGGCCCCATCAAGACCCTGGCGGCCTCGGGCATCAAGGACTTCGGCAAGCTGTTGGGGGCGGTGGCCAGCGCTTCGCCGTTGGGCCGCAACGTGACCATCGACGACGTTGGCAACGTGGCCGCCTTCCTGCTGTCAGACCTGGCGGCCGGCGTCACGGCCGAAATCACCTACGTCGACGGTGGTTTCAGCCAAGCCATGCTGGGGCAGTCGGTCGAACTCGGCGGCTGAGCTCAGGCCTTGCTGCGGGCCCGCGCACCTGCCGGCTTCGCAGCGCTCGCCACGGCGCTCTTGGAGGCTCGCTTGCGCGCCGGCTTGGCCACCGCCTCGGACGCGTCGTCCCTGGTGCAGTCGACGAAGTAGCGGCGCTGACCCGGGACTGAATCGTCCTCGACCAGACCGTGCACGTCGGTGTCAAAGCCCGGAAACGCAGCGTTGAACGAACGCGTGAAGCGCAGGTAATCCACGATCTTCTTGTTGAAACGCTCACCCGGTATCAGCAGCGGAATGCCGGGTGGGTAAGGCGTCAGCAGGCTGGTGGTGATGCGGCCTTCCAGCTCGTCGATGCCCACGCGCTCGGTCTTGCGGTGCGCAATGTGGGCAAACGCATCACTGGGCTTCATGGCCGGTTGCAGGTCGCTCAGGTACATCTCGGTGACCAGTCGCGCGATATCGCCCTTGGCGTAGTGCCGGTGGATGGCCTGGCAGAGATCCTTCAGCCCCATGCGCTCGTACTTCGGGTGCGCAGCACAGAACTCCGGCAGGATGCGCCACATCGGGGCGTTGCGGTCGTAGTCGTCCTTGAACTGCTGCAGCGCCGTCAGCAGCGTGTTCCAGCGGCCCTTGGTGATGCCGATGGTGAACATGATGAAGAACGAATAGAGGCCGGTCTTCTCGACCACCACGCCGTGCTCGACCAGGAACTTGGTGACGATGCTGGCCGGGATGCCGGTTTCCGCAAACTCGCCCGACATGCCCAGGCCCGGCGTGATGATGGTGCACTTGATGGGGTCCAGCAGGTTGAAGCCAGGCGCCAGGTTGCCAAAGCCGTGCCAGTTGTCGCTGGCGTTCAGCACCCAGTCGTCGCTGCTGCCCAGGCCATCGGGCGCCATGCGCTCCGGACCCCAGACCTGGAACCACCAGTCCTTGCCGAATTCGTCGTCGACCTTGCGCATGGCGCGGCGGAAGTCCATCGACTCGAGAATGCTCTCCTCCACCAAAGCTGGCCCGCCGGGCGCTTCCATCATCGCCGCGGCCACGTCGCAACTGGCGATGATGGCGTACTGCGGGCTGGTGCTGGTGTGCATCAGGTAGGCCTCGTTGAAGAGGTGGCGGTCGAGCTTGCTTTCCTGCGCGTCCTGCACCAGCACCTGGCTGGCCTGGCTGATGCCGGCCAGCAATTTGTGCGTGCTCTGGGTCGCGAACACCAGCTGGTTCTTCGGCCGCGGGCGCTTCTTGCCCATGGCGTGGAAGCTGCCATAGAAAGTATGGAAGGCCGCGTGCGGCAGCCAGGCCTCGTCAAAGTGAAGCGTGTCGATGTAGCCGTCGAGCGCGTGCTTGATGGTTTCGGTGTTGTAGAGCACGCCGTCGTAGGTGCTCTGCGTCAGCGTCAGGATGCGCGGCTTCACGGTGGCTGCATCCACATGCGCCAGCAGCGGGTTGTTGGCAATCTTGCGGCGGATGGCCTCGGGCGAAAACTCGCTCTCGGGAATGGGCCCGATGATGCCGAACTGGTTGCGCGTGGGAGTCAGGAACACCGGAACCGCTCCGGTCATGATGATCGAGTGCAGGATGGACACGTGGCAGTTGCGGTCGACCACCACCACGTCGCCAGGGGCTACCGTGTGATGCCACACCATCTTGTTGCTGGTGCTGGTGCCGTTGGTAACGAAGAAACAGTGGTCGGCATTGAAGATGCGCGCGGCATTGCGTTCACTGGCTGCTACGGGGCCGGTGTGGTCGAGCAGCTGGCCCAGTTCCTCGACCGCATTGCAGACGTCAGCGCGCAGCATGTTTTCGCCAAAGAACTGGTGAAACATCTGCCCGACCGGACTCTTCAGAAAAGCCACGCCGCCACTGTGGCCCGGACAGTGCCATGAATAACTGCCGTCCTGTGCGTAGTCCATCAGGGCTTTGAAGAACGGCGGCGCCAAGCCGTCCAGGTAGCTCCTGGCTTCGCGGATGATGTGGCGCGCCACGAATTCCGGCGTGTCCTCGAACATGTGGATGAAGCCGTGCAATTCACGCAGGATGTTGTTGGG
>JANOZF010000089.1:0-4341 GCA_031429255.1 Rubrivivax sp. | reverse complement strand
GTGTCTCCGAAGTTGGGCTTGGGCGGTGCAAGGGGTGCCCGTCAGGCGGCGGGTGTGAACGTGATCGCTCCGGCCGGCAACAGGTACAGCACCAGCGCGCGCCCCTGCGTCACGGTGGGCCGATGCGAGCTGCCGGGAGGGTAGACCACCCAGCCGGCGGGGCGGCCGTCAAACAGCGCGTCGCCATCCAGCGGCATCAGCAGGTCGATTTCGCCGTTGGGGTGGCTGTGGTGCGGGCCGGCGATGTTCTGCATGTCCACCACGTCGACCGAGAAGCCATCGAGACCGGCTTCGGGCTTGAAGATGCGGCCGTACTTGATGCCGCCGCCTTCGCGCTTGCACAGCCAGCCTTCATCAACACCGGCCTTGCAGGCGGCGGCGATGGCGGCATAGGTGGCGGTGCCGGGGCCGGCTTCGTCGTTCAACCAGGCGTCGAGCGCGTCGTCCAAGGGGCGGCCAGCCAGCTTCGAGGTCAGCGGCGAGAGGGCCTGGTGCAGATCGGAAGGTGCCATGGTGCTTTTCCTGTCTGGCTTGCGCTGGGCGCGAAGATGCATTATTGTGCTTGCCAGAACGATAGGACGCGCGCCACTTCATGTCAAGCACTATATTGCATGCCCCTGGGTTTGCCCCAGGCCCCGCCGCGGCCTCAAGCTCCGAAGCGGACGCGGCCGGCGACGAGAAGAACCCCTTTCTGGTCGCTCTGGGCGAGCGGGTGCGGGCCCTGCGTTCCCGGCGCGGCATGACCCGCAAGGCCGTGGCCATTGCCGCAGACGTCTCCGAGCGCCACCTCGCCAATCTGGAGTACGGCATCGGCAATGCCAGCATCCTGGTGCTGCTGCAGGTGGCGGGCGCCTTGCAGTGCAGCCTGGCCGAGTTGCTGGGCGACGTCACCACCTCCAGCCCTGAATGGTTGCTGATACGAGAACTGCTGGGGCAGCGCGACGAAGACACGCTGCGCCGCGTGCGCGTGGTGGTGGGCGAGATGCTGGGCACCGGCGGCGCCAACAGCGCCCGCGGCCCCGGTGGCTCTCCGGGGCGCAGTACCCGTGTGACCTTGGTGGGCCTGCGCGGTGCGGGCAAGTCGACCCTGGGGCAGATGCTGGCCGACGACCTGGACTATCCCTTTGTGGAACTCAGTCGCGAGATCGAGAAGTTTGCGGGCTGCAGCATCAGCGAGATCCAGGGTCTGTATGGCCAGAACGCCTACCGCCGCTACGAGCGCCGCGCGCTGGAAGAGGCGATCCAGATCTACCCCGAGGCGGTGATCGCCACCCCTGGTGGCATTGTCAGTGACGCCGCCACCTTCAACCAGTTGCTCAGCCACTGCACCACGGTGTGGCTGCAGGCCGACCCCGAAGACCACATGAAGCGCGTGGCCGCCCAAGGCGACTTGCGGCCGATGGCCGCCAGCCGAGAGGCGATGGCAGATCTGAAAGGCATCCTCGCCGGCCGTGCGGCTTTCTACTCCAAGGCAGAGTTCAGGATCAACACCAGCGCGCAGGCCTTGGAGCCCACCTTCGCGGCGCTGCGCACGGTGGTGCGTCAGGCCCTGGAATTGGCCGCTTGAAGAAACATGCAAAATATTGCATTCAATTGCTTGACATCAATTGAACGTGCATTATGATGCGTGTCATGGATTCCTCAGCACACGCAACATTTTGCGCCACCCCCCCAGGAGCAACCGACATGAGCAGCAGCCCCCGCGTCGATTACCGCACCAGCCCCGAGCAATACCGCCACTGGAAACTGAAGTTCGAGGGCCCGGTGGCCACGCTGGCAGCCGACTTCGACGAAAACGCGGGCCTGCGCCCTGGCTACAAGCTCAAGCTCAACAGCTACGACCTGGGCGTGGACATCGAGCTGAACGACGCCATCCAGCGCATCCGTTTCGAGCACCCGGAAGTGCGCACGGTGGTGGTCACCAGCGCCAGGGAAAAGGTCTTCTGTTCCGGCGCCAACATCTTCATGCTGGGCGTTTCCAGCCACGCCTGGAAAGTCAATTTCTGCAAATTCACCAACGAAACCCGCAACGGCCTGGAAGACAGCAGCACCCACAGCGGGCTGAGGTTCCTGGCTGCCGTGAACGGCGCCTGCGCCGGCGGTGGTTATGAGCTGGCGCTGGCTTGTGACGAGATCATCCTGGTCGACGACCGCAGCAGCGCCGTCAGCCTGCCCGAAGTGCCGCTGCTCGGCGTCTTGCCAGGCACCGGTGGCCTGACCCGTGTCACCGACAAGAAGAAAGTGCGCCATGACCTGGCCGACCTCTTCTGCACCAGCGTCGAAGGGGTGCGTGGTCAGCGCGCCAAAGACTGGCGGCTGGTGGACGACATCGCCAAGCCGGCGCAGTTCGCGGCCAAGGTGCAGGAACGCGCGCTGCAGTTGGCCGCCAGCAGCGACCGCCCGCCCAACGGCAAGGGTGTGGCGCTGACGCCGCTGCAGCGCAGCGATGAGGAGCATGCGCTGCGTTATGCGTACGTCACCGTCGAGATCGACCGCAGCAAGCGCACAGCCGTGTTCACGGTCAAGGCGCCGCCATCGGCATCGGCGGGCATCCAGCCCACCGACGCAGCCGGCATCGAAGCCGCCGGGGCCGCCTGGTACCCGCTTCAGATGGCGCGTGAGCTTGAAGACGCGATCCTGAACATGCGCACCAACGAGCTCGACATCGGCACCTGGCTGTTGAAGACCGAAGGCGACGCGGCGGCCGTGCTGGCGATGGACGCCACGCTGATGGCCCACCAGGACCACTGGCTGGTGCGCGAAACGATCGGCCTGCTGCGCCGCACCTTCAGCCGCCTCGACGTGTCCTCGCGAAGTCTGTTTGCGCTGATCGAACCCGGCTCCTGCTTCGCTGGCACCTTGCTTGAACTGGCGCTGGCTTGCGACCGCAGCTACCACCTGGCGCTGCCCGACGACGAGGCCAGGGCACCCAAGATCACGCTGGGCGACGTCAACTTCGGTGTCTATCCGATGTGCACCGGCCAGAGTCGCCTGCAGCGCCGCTTCTACAACGAAGCGCCGGCGATGGAGGCGGTGCGCGCCCAGGCGGGCCTGGCGCTGGACGCAGACGCAGCCTTTGCGCTGGGCCTGGTGACCAGCAACCCCGACGACATCGACTGGGCCGACGAAACCCGCATCGCCATCGAGGAGCGCGTGGCGATGAGTCCCGACGCACTCACCGGCCTGGAAGCCAACCTGCGCTTCAACGGCCCCGAAAACATGTTCACCCGCGTCTTCGGCCGCCTGACCGCTTGGCAGAACTGGATCTTCCAGCGCCCCAACGCCGTGGGCGAAAAGGGCGCGCTGAAGGTCTACGGCAAAGGCGACAAGGCGGCCTTCGACTGGAACCGGGTCTGATGGCCATCCGCCTGCTGCGCGGGCCGATCTCGCGCCTGTGCTTCCTCGCCGTACGGGTGCACGGCTGCGGTGCTCGTCGCGACCTCAACCCGCTCGCGACGGCGGCTGAACCATCAAACACCCATCAATAACCCGTTCAACTCCCACCAGGTAAGCAACACCATGACCACCATCGACTACGCGCAGAAGATCCCCAACAACGTCAACCTGAACGAAGACCGCACGCTGCAGCGCGCGCTGGAACAGTGGCAACCCAGTTTCTTGTCGTGGTGGGACGACATGGGCCCCGACGGCAGCCAGAACTTTGACGTCTACTTGCGCACCGCCACCAGCGTCGACCCCGAGGGCTGGGCTCAGTTCGGGCATGTGAAGATGCCCGACTACCGCTGGGGCATCTTCCTGAATCCGGGCGAGAAGGACCGCAAGATCCACTTCGGCGACCACCTGGGCCAGGATGCCTGGCAAGACGTGCCCGGCGAATACCGCGCCAACCTTCGCCGCATCATCGTCACGCAGGGCGACACGGAGCCCGCCAGCGTCGAGCAGCAACGCCATCTGGGCTTGACCGCGCCCAGCATGTACGACCTGCGCAACCTGTTCCAGATCAACGTGGAAGAGGGTCGCCACCTGTGGGCCATGGTTTACCTGCTGCACAAGCACTTTGGCCGCGACGGCCGTGAAGAGGGCGAAGCGCTGTTGCAGCGCCGCAGCGGGCAGGAAGACAACCCTCGCATCCTGCAAGCCTTCAATGAAGAGACGCCCGACTGGCTGAGCTTCTTCATGTTCACCTACTTCACCGACCGTGACGGCAAGTTCCAGCTCTGTGCGCTGGCTGAAAGCGCGTTCGATCCGCTGGCGCGCACGACCAAGTTCATGCTCACCGAAGAAGCACACCACATGTTCGTGGGCGAATCAGGCATCAGCCGCGTCATCAACCGCACCTGCGCGGCGATGAACGAGCTGAAGACCGACGACGCGAAGAAG
>JANOZF010000088.1:0-10202 GCA_031429255.1 Rubrivivax sp. | reverse complement strand
GGCTGACCCAGGTGTTGATGCTGTCGGCATGGCAGCCAAACTCCTTGGCCAGATCTCTGGGCTTGCGGCCAGCGTGGACGAGCTCCACCATTTGCTGGCGAAACTGCGCCGGGTACGGCGCCTTTGACTTGGGCATACGAGGACTCCTTCTTCCGCTCGGAATAGTGTCCGCGAAATGCAGGCAACTCCAGTCCCTGACCTGGGGTCAGGACCAAGCGCGACAGCGCGCGCCTGGAACGGGCATCCCGGTTCTTGCGTAAGCAGAAAGCCTCGGGCCTTGACTCGCCCTATCCGCTTTGAAGATGGCGCCAGACAACCAGGCTTCGCGATTCCGGTGCTCGACTCCATCCACAGTATTCAGGATGTCTCCCACCAGTCCCTCTCGACTCCGATCCGTTGTCGGGTAAAGAATCGGCGCCCTATCTGGAGAGCCCCGACATGTTGATCTTCACGAACCGAGTGATCCAAACCGCCGCCAACCCTTCGGCCTTCACGCGCAAGTTCCAGCCGGGATCGGACGCTGTGGGCTCAGCGCAGGTCAACCGCAAGGGCTCAGGGTTTGAGCTCACCGGCATTCAGTCCGACCTGAGTGACCCCGCCGCCATGCAACTGCTGGTGCCTATCTTCCAAGGCCCAAAACCCGTGATGGTCTATCTGCACGGCAACAACAACGCGCCGGCCACCTGCTTCGAGCGATGCGCCCGGCTTGCGGAGATCTATGACGTGGAAGTCATCGGCTTCTCGTGGCCGTCAGAAGGCTACATGTCCTCAGGCGAAGAACTGCCCAACATGGCCCCTCAGGCGGTCGCGAAGGCCGACGAGAACGACGAAGACTCACTCTCTGCTGTCACCAGTGGCAACAGGAAGGAAGGCTGGGTGGAACGAAAGATTCGACGCTATCGCCAGGCGAAGACGAACGCCCAGGATTCGGGCGATGCACTGGCCCGGTTTCTTCGCTTGGTGGCTTCAGCGCGCCTGTACGCCAATCAGCAACGCCTGACCGTATCGGCACATAGCCTGGGGTGTCACTTCTTGCAGTATGCGATCGAGACTGAAAGCTCCGCAGAGTCCCTGGCCGCGGCACAGAACATTGCGCTGCTGGCCGCGTGCTGTCGCGCGGCTGGCCATGAGACCTGGGTCAGCAAATTGAAACCCAAAGGCCAGGTGTTCATCACCTACAACAAGGGGGACTCGGTCCTCTTCGGCGCCTACATCGCCGACGGCAGCCAGACCAAACTGGGCGCCGAGCCTGGACAGCGCCTGATCGATCCGAAGGTTCGGTATGTGAGCTTCACCAACGCCCAGGTCGGTTCTGGCGGCCACGGCTATTTCGTCAGGTATGCAGGCGACAAAGTGCCCAAGGCACCCAGAAAAGTATTCGAAAGAATCTTCCGCAGTGAACGCGATATCAAGGAAGACCAGGGCGAGTACCCGAGAAAGGTCTACCCCGTCGGGTGCGATGCCGACGGCAGCACCTGCTACATGGCGGCGCCAGACCCGAACTGAGTCCTCGGGGTAATGCCCCGAAGAGAGCGGATCGCCTCATCCACCCTGGCACGCAACTGTCAAGCCCACTGCCGGCCGTTAGGCCTACATTGAACGGCGTCAACCAAGATGGCGGCGCACTGGCCCTGGGTGGGGCGGGGGCCGCGGTGTCGCTGTGGCCGGAACTGCACGGCAGCGCCACGCCGAAGCTGATGGGCCTGGTCGCGGCATCTTTCGCCGTGGTGGCATTCGCGGGGGTGATGGCTCTGGCCCGCGTGCAGCCGCAGCGCGATTCCTTGTGGACCATCGTGTTCATGCAGAACCTGCTGCCCGCGCTGGCTCTGGTGGGCCCGGCCTGGGCGCTGTGGCAGCCTCTGCAGTTGTCAGCCCTGCCGATCATCGGTTTGATCGGTGGCGTGGGCACCATCGGCCTGCTGGCCGTGACCTGGGCCTTCCAGCACATCGAAGCGAGCAAGGCCCCGCCGCTGGAACACACCGGCCTGCTGTGGGCCGGGCTGCCGGGCTAATTCCGGTTCGGCGAGGTGCCCACGGTGTACACGTTGACGTCTGCGAACCTGCTCGTGCTGGGGTGCCTGCTGCTGCTGCGGGGCCAGGGCTGACGCCGGGCCTGGGACCGGATCGCCTCAGACCGCGTTGAGGTGCATGCCGAAGTCCAGTTCCACGATCGCGCCGGTCATCATCGTGGCCCCGGTGGCCAGCCAGTGGATGGCCACCGCCACCTCGTCCGGATGCCCAAGCCGCTGCAGCGGCGACACCGTCTTTTGGTGCGCACTGCGGTCGGCGAACGACTCGGGCGCCAGCCGCTCCACGAAGCCCTGCTCCACCAGCGACGGGCACACCGCGTTCACCCGCACTTGCGGTGCCAGCGATCGCGCGGTGGACATCGTCAGCGCGTTCAGCGCTGCCTTGCTGCAGGCGTAGGGCACCGACGAGCCGCTGCCCATCAGCGCAGCGCGCGACGAGATGTTGACGATGGCTGAACGCACCGCCTCGGTCGACGCCGCCTTCAGCGCGTCGGCGGCGGCCCGCGTCATCTGGAACGGCCCGATGGTGTTGACCGCGTAGATGCGCTGGAAGTCTTCGGCCGAGACGTCGTGCAGGCGCGAATGCGCCACCATCTTGCTGATGCCGGCCGCGTTGACCAACACGTGCAGCGCACCAAAGGCTTCGGTGGCGGCGCGCACCGCGCGCACGCAGTCGTCGTCGCGGGTGACGTCGCTGGCCACACACACGGCGCGCCCGCCTGGGGCCGCTGAGTTCGCCACGGCCAGTGCTTCGGCCTGCTGCCCATTAAGGTGGCCGATCACCACGTTCCAGCCCTCACCCAGAAAGCGGCGGGCGGTGGCGGCACCGATGCCGCTGGCGGCGCCGGTGACGAGGGCGGTGCGGCGCGGGATGGGAACAGGTGCGGTCATGGGGGCAGGTTTCCGGCGTGAGGTGGAGTCGGGGGCAGCGTTGCACGGGCAGCGCACCCGGCTGCCCGTGCGATGGACAGTCTAGTGTCGAACCGCCCCCTGCCGACCCCGACCGGCCGCGGCTTCAGAGACGCGACTTGCGCCAGGAGTCCTTCACGCGGATCTTGTCGCCGTGGAAGGTGAAGAGGTCGCAGCCGTCGACCTCGACCCGCGCGCCGTCGCTGGCGCGCGTGCCGACGAAGGTCCACTCGGACAGGCCGCGCGCACCGGTGACGGTGTGCCGCGCGCGTGTCCACTGGGCATCGGGGAAGTCGGTCCAGGCCTTCTGGTAGGCCGCGCGCACCGCTTCACGGCCGACGTGGCGCGTGCCGCCGGCGTCGGGGCCGGCCCAGGTGTGGAAGATGCATTCGGGGGCCATGAAGGACATCAGGGCCTCGATGTCGTGGCGGTTCCAGGCCTGGGCGAAGGCGTCCAGATCCGCCACCGTCACCGCGGGCGGCAGCAGGACGTCGTCCAGGAACTGCTGCATCGCCGCCTCGACCGTCGCGCACTGTTCGCCGCCCTTCAGCGTGGCGTTCTTCAGCACCACCGCCGACTCGCGGTCGTAGAAGTGCGGCTTGCCAGGCACCCGGTAGTGGCGCATACCCAGTCCGGCCCGTGCGGCGGCGGACGCCAGGGCGTCCACGCGCGGCGGGATCGAGGGCAGGTCGTGCTCGCCGTCGAACAGCAGCACCGGCGGCAGGCCGCGCGCGCCGTGCAGATAGTACTCGGCATCGATCGCATCCATGGCCGCCGACAGGCAGATCACGGCCGCCGCGTCCTGCCCCATCGCATAGGCCGCGTATGCCGAGGCAAAACCGCCGGCCGAAAAGCCGCCGATGGCCATGCGGTCGGTGGCTATGCCCCATCGCGCGGCATTCGCCCGCACGAAGGCGAATGCGTTGGCGACGTCGGTGAACGCCCCTTCGGCGCCCTGCAGCAGCTCGGCGTGCGTGGCCGGGGGCAGGCCCAGCAGACCCCGCACGTAGTCGATGCGGTCGCGCTCGATCTCCTTCGGGTTGCGCTTGATGGGCAAGCCGACAGGCGCAGGATGTTCCTGCACCAGCCGGTAGCCGATGGAGAAGCAGGCATAGCCGCGCGCGGCGAAGCGCTCGCAGTACTCGTGCACCGGCGTGTTGTGCGAGCCCTGCTGCTCGAACTCGTCACGGTCCTTGGCGCCGCGGTGAAAGGCGCCGCCGTGCGACAGCACCAGCGCCGGGCGCCCGGCAGCGGGCGCACCGTCTGCGGGCAGGTACACGTCCATCAGCAAGGGGCGCGTTCCGGGCCGGGGGGTGCCGAAGCCGACCGTGCCATGGCCATAGCACACGTCGCGTTCGATGCGGACCGCAGCGTTCAAATGGGCGGTGCTGCCGTTCATGGTGTTCCTTCTGGATGGGGGAGGTGGTGGCCGCTCGGTGTGGTGCTCAGTTGGGCGTGATGCCCGCCTTGCGCACCAGCTCGCCCCAGGCCAACACGTCGCTGCGGAACATCGTGCCCCATTGTTCGGGCGTGGTCGGCTGCTGCAGCGGGAACATCGCCATCTCGAACAGCCGTGCCTTGACATCGGGCTGCGCGATGATCTGGTTGACCATGCGGTTCAGCCGCTCGACGATCTCGCGCGGCGTGCCCGCTGGCGCGAACATGCCGTGCCAGCCGACCAGGTCGAATGGGATGCCGCTTTCCGTCAATGTCGGCACGTCGGGCAGCGCCGGCAGGCGCTGGCTGCCGTTTAGCGCCAGTGCGCGCAACTTGCCGGCCTTCACCTGGGGCGTCTGCGACAGGGCGTCGAGGATGGCAATCGTGACCTGTCCGCCCATCAAGTCGGTGGCCGCATTGCCGCCAGAGTAGGGCACGTGGACCATCGAGATGCCGGCCTGCCGGTTGATGCTCTCGCCGACCATGTGTGGGGGCGAGCCGATGCCGAAAGAGGCGTAGCTCACCGCCTTCGGATCCTTCTTCGCCAGCGCGATCAGGTCGGCCATGCTGCGCAGGGGCGAGTCGGCCCGCACCAGGACAAGCAGCGGCGCCACGGCGATCTTGGTGACGGGCACGAAGTCCTTCACCGGGTCATAGCCCAGGCTCTTGAACAGCGAAGGCGCGATGGCGAAGCCGCCCGAGGTGGTCATCAGTGTGTAGCCGTCGGCGGGCTGGCGCGCCACCATCTGCGCACCGATGTTGCCGCCGGCACCCGCGCGGTTCTCGACCACCACGGGCTGGCCCAGCTCGGCCTGCATCTTCTCGGCCAGCAGGCGCGTGACGATGTCGCCGCCGCCCCCGGCTGCAAAGGGCTGGACGATGCGGACGGGCTTGTTCGGCCACGCGCCGGCAGCCGGTGCACCCTGGGCCCAGGCATCTGCCGACATCACCGGCGCCAGGGCGACGACAGCCACGGCCGCCATCCACCGGGCCAGCGTTCGGTGGCGTGCGGGCCGCGACGATGCGGCAACGGGCGGACGGCGGTGGGTGATCGTCATGGGCGGGTCTCCGGGCTGCAACGTCGTGGGGGGGCGTGCTCGGGGCCGCACCCAGAGTGCACGCCTCGAAACGCCCCATGATTGCAGAGGCTGGCATCATTGAGAACTGCACTCTTCTACTGTTTCCATAACCGGTTGCTTATGCCAAGCCCAGCGCCGGCGCCCTCCGATGCCGCGGCCCTGCAATGGGCCCGGCGCATTCGCCTGCGGCACCTCGAGGTGCTGCTGACGATTGCCAGAAGTGGCAGCCTCACTGCGGCCGCGACCGCCCTCGACATCACCCAGCCGGCGGTGTCGCAATGGCTGGCAGACATCGAGTCGGCAGCGGGCGTGCGCCTCTTCGAGCGCGGGCGACGGCTGCGCCCCACGGCTTTCGCTGCACCGCTTCTGGCGCATGCCGAACGGGTGCTGCAGGACGCGCAGCGCGCGTTGGGCGAAGTACAGGCCATTCAACGAGGTGGCTCGGGCCGTGTACGGATCGGCGCCATGCCAGTGGCCACCGCAGCGCTGGTGCCGGCGGCGGTGATGCGTCTGCGCGAGCAGGCGCCGGGCGTCGAGCTGTTCCTGGTGGAAGACATCGCGGCCGGTCTGTGGGCGCAGTTCGACCGCAACGAATTCGACCTGTTGGTGACCCGCCTGGACGCCCGCGCGCTGGGCTCGGGCCTCCAGCAGCGGCGGCTGTTCCAGGACCAGCACCGGGTGGTCTGCGGGCCACGGCATCCGTTGGCGCGCAACAAGCGCGTCGCCTGGCGCGAGGCCATGCGCTACCCCTGGGTGATGCCGCCTGCCGGGACTCCGCTGCACGGTGCGCTCGCCGAGACCTTCGCGGCAGCGGGGGTTGCGCCGCCGCCGGTGCTGCTGACCTCGACCTCGCTGCTGGCCAACATCGATTTGCTGCGGGGGTCGGAGGCCCTCGGCGTGCAGTCGGGCGCCGTGGCGGCCAGCTCGTTGGTCCGCGGCCTGCTCGCCGCGCTGCCCTTGAAGTTGGTGCACGAAACCGGGCACGTGGGCCTGCTGTGGCGCGAGGCCACGCCCGGGCCGGCGCTGGCAGCGGTGCTGCAGGCCTTTGTCGATGCCAGCAAGGCGGCGCCGTAGACGAGCCCGTCCAACGCGGACGAGGCACCAGGACGGCAACGGTCGAGTTGCGTGTGCCCCTATGCTCTCCCGGCGGCCTGGATCACGTTGCGCGTGCTCTGCGCCTTGTCGGGGCCCGTGGCCCTTGCCCACCGCCCTCTTCGCCAGGTTGAAGCCATGACCGGATACGCCACCGCCACGCTGCCGCAGGAAGTGCGCTCACGCATCCTGCCCGGCATCAATGGCCTCGACATGCATGTGCTGGAGGCCGGCGACCCCACCCATCCCCTGGTGCTGCTGCTGCACGGCTTCCCCGAACTCGCCTGGTCCTGGCGCCACGTGCTGCCCGCGCTGGCCCGCGCCGGTTACCACGCCGTGGCGCCGGACCAGCGCGGCTACGGCGGCACCACGGGTTGGGGCCCGGACTACGACAGCGACCTAGCCAGCTTCCGCATGGCGAACCTGGCGCGCGACGCCTTCGGCCTGGTGCATGCTCTGGGCCATTCGCAGGTGGCCTGCGTGGTGGGCCATGACTTCGGCGCGTCGGTGGCGGGCTGGAGTGCGCTGCTGCGCCCGGACTTCTACCGCTCGGTGGTACTGATGAGCGCGCCCTTCACCGGCGCGCCGGCGCTGGGTGCGGCCGACGATGATGTCGACGCGGCACTGGCCGCCTTGCCGCGTCCGCGCAAGCACTACCAGCGCTACTACGCCACGCGAGGGGCCAATGCCGACCTGTGGCAGCCGCCGCAGGGCTTGCACGCCTTCCTGCGCGCCTACTACCACCACAAGTCCGCCGACTGGCCCGGCAACCAGCCCGTGCCGCTGGCCAGCTGGGCGGCCGAGGACATGGCCCGCCTGCCCACCTACTACGTGATGGACTTCACCGACGGCATGGCGGCCACCGTGGCGCCGCACATGCCGACCCTGGCCCAGGTCGCCTCCTGCCGCTGGCTGCCCGAGCAAGACCTTGCGGTGTACAGCGGCGAATTCGCCCGCACCGGCTTCCAGGGCGGACTGAACTGGTACCGCTGCCGGTTCGATGCCCACCTGGTGGCTGAGCAGCAGCTGTTCGCAGGCCGCACCATCGACATCCCGGCCCTGTTCGTGGCCGGCGCGCAGGACTGGGGCATCCACCAGTCGCCGGGCGCCCTGGCCCGCATGCACACCCACACCTTCACCGACATGGGAACACCCGTGCTCATCGAAGGCGCCGGGCACTGGGTGCAGCAGGAGCAGCCGCAGGCGGTGGCGGCGGCGCTGGCGGCGTTTCTGGGGCGGGTGAGGGGCTGAGACGAACGGCTTTCGGCGGCCTGGGCGCCGCGCTGCAGGTGAGGCGCCCGGCCTACAAGGGCACGCCGTTGAGCGTGCCGGACCTGAACTGCAGCCGCGTGGTCGTGCCGGCGCTCGACGACTAAAGCCTCGCCACCACGCCCGCGTTCGACTGTTGGAAGGCCTTGGTGACCGTCAGCACGCGCTGGCTGCTGTTCGTGGCCGACGTGGTGCAGGTGCTGACCGTCCTCTGGGAACGCGCGTGGCCTTCGAACATGGCCGGGCCGTCGATGATTTCGGTGATCGTCCTATCGCCGGTGACGGCGCTGCCATCGTCTTAGACGCCGGTGGTGGTGAAGCCCGCCGTCAGCAGGGCCCCGGCTGGATCGAAGCAGGCATTGGCCACGCCCGAGGGAAAGCGCAAGGGGCCCCGGCGGCGACCGGTACCCGCCGGTGCCGCGGGCCGTGGATGCTGTCAGATCATGGCCAATGGCAACTTGCGCCGGGGTGGTGGGAAACACCCTTCTATGGCCTGCAGTTCGGCAGGGTCCAGCTCGATCGCGCCGGCGGCCAGGTTCAGCTGCAGGTGCTGCAGCGTGCCGGCCTTCGGGATGGCCACCACGCCGGGTTGGCTGCTGATCCAGGCCAACGCCACCTGGACGGCGGTAAGACCACGCCGCTCGGCAAGGGCGGTCAGGGTTTCGTTAGCCCCAAGTGCGCCCTGATCGATAGGGCTGTAAGCCATCAGCGGCATCTGCAGCTCGCGCATCCGCGGCAGAAGACTGAACTCGGGGCCGCGTTCGCCTAACGAGTAGTACACCTGGTTGGTCGCGCAGCCCGGTGCACCGGGCTCACCCTGGCGCAACAGAGCCATCAGTTCTTGCAGGTCATCAACGTCGAAATTGCTGACACCCCAGTGGCGGATCTTGCCGGCCGCCACCATCGATTGCATTGCAGCAACGGTGTCTTTGAGCGGGTGGGTGCCGCGCCAGTGCAGCAGGTACAGGTCAATGTGGTCCAGCCCCAATCGCCTCAAGCTGCGCTCGCAGGCGGCCACGGTGCCGTGCCGGCTGGCGTTGTGCGGGTAGACCTTGCTGACCAAGTACAGCGCTTCGCGCTTGACGTCGCCTGCGCGGATGGCCGCAGCCACGGCCTGCCCCACCACCTGCTCGGCGCCACCTTCGCCGTACATCTCAGCGGTGTCGATGAGCCGGTAGCCCATCGCAATGGCGGCGTGCAAGGTGTGAATCTCGCCCAGACAGGAGCTCGCGTCTTCGCCGAGGCGCCAAGTGCCCAGGCCCAGCACCGGCAACGGGGTGCCGTCAGGCAGATGAACTTGTTGCATAGGGGCTCCTGGATGGGTCGGGTGCGGTTGACCCATTCTGCTCATATGGGCCGTAAACCGCTTGTCGGCGCCCGGCTGTGTAGGAGCAGATGCTTTGCGGACGGTGCTGCTTCGGCCGGCCGCCCGAGCGACAGATCCGGCCAGCCCCAGATCGCCCGAAAATCGGGCGTACGCGGATTCGGGATGCTGGGCCGACGGCCCCGAAAGTCAGCTTGCTGGCGCGCCTCCGTACTCACACTACCGGCCATCAGCGGTCATCCGATCGGCCAAAAGTTCGTCACGCCACCGACCGGTCTCAAAGTACAGCCGACATACGCCGACGGCCACTCGAAGATGCTCATTCTCCAAAGCAGTCGCACACGATCCCGCCGCGCTGGTCGGCACCTGATGAATGCGCTACCTCAGCAGTTCGATCGGCCGAACTGGCGCTGCCGACCCTTCAGCGACATTCGCCGCCGTGAACTCGTCACCCCGAAGCGGCCGGTCGGATGCGTGTCGATGCCCCCGGAGGAGGCCCCGCCACAGCGGGCACATACAGGCAGGCGGCAGGCAGGTCACCATGCGAGTTTCCGGCACCGCTGAATCTGCCGAGCTAACTCCGTTTCATCCCGGCTCAGGACCCCCGGATGACTTCCATCAGCACGCGCGCCATCAGCATCGGGCTGCGGTAGGCGCTGCGCGGTTTGAGCAAGTGCTGCACCTCGACCACCAGCTTGTGCACATCAGGCCGACGTGCCGCCAGCCGCAACGTCGCAAAGGCAACCTTGAGCGTGCGCTCCAGGTCAGGCGGGCGCTCGCCCGTGGTGTCGGGGAAGATGAAGTCGGGGATGGCGGCCATCGCCCAGGGCGTTTCCAACAGCGGCCGCAATTCGGCAAAAAACGTCGGGGCCAGTGTGGCCAGCGGGTCGCTGGCAATCTTCGATCGTGCCAGCACGTGGTGCAGCAAGACCGCCTCCTGTGCCGCCACGCTCATGCCTTGACCGTAGATCGGATTGAAAACGCAGACCGCATCACCGAAGGGCAGCAGTCCGCGCGGAAAGTTCTGAACCCGCTCGAAGTGCCGCCGCAGGCTTTGTGGGA
>JANOZF010000087.1:0-49458 GCA_031429255.1 Rubrivivax sp. | reverse complement strand
GCATCACCGATCCACCGCACCGTGGCATCAAGTGCATCAAACGTGATGCGTCCGCTTTTGCGTTGTCTGCCGCGTCGCAGCTACTTCCGCTGTGGGTCGGGTGCTGTCAAACGACGTACGTCCCCCAGCGGCAGGTTCCACCAGCTGCAGCTGTAGACGATCAGGCCGCAGCGGGAGCGCAGCTCGCGCGCCACGATGTCCATGAGGCTCACCTGGCCGCCGTGCGAATTGAAGAGCAGCAGCTTCTTGACACCGCTGCGGGCGACGCATTCGCCCAGCTCGATCCAGGTGGCGATCACAGTGGCCGACGACAGGGTCAGCGTCCCCGGAAACTGCACATGCTCCGGGCTGTAGCCGACCTGCTGGGTCGGCAGGAACAGCACCGGCAGATCGGCTGGAAGCCGCGGCAGGGCCGAGGCGATGGTGCCATCGGCAATGCTTTGGTCCACCGAAAGCGGCAGGTGCGGACCGTGCTGCTCGGTCGCCGCGACGGGCAGCACGGCGACCGTGGAGGCAGGATCGAGTTGCGCAAAATCGCGCGTGCTCAGGTCGGCCCAGAAACGGAATGGCAGTGGCATGGCCGCGATCTCATTCTGCCAGCCCGACTCTATTTTCGCCCTCCGTTCCGGAGGGCAGAGCATGCCGCCTGGTCAGGCGCGCGCCACCACCGGGTTGCGCAACACGCCGATGCCCTCTATCTCCGACTCGATCCGGTCGCCGGGCTGGTTGTAGCCGCGGGCCGGAATCAGTTGTTCGCCGTCTTCGGGCGGCATCCAGTGGCCGCCCAGCTCCTTGTCGGACGACCAGGCGGTGCCGGCCGGCGTGCCGGTGATGATCACCATGCCCGGGCGCAGCGTGAGGTTGACCGAGAAAAAGTGGAT
Organism: Rubrivivax sp.; assembly: GCA_031429255.1. Lineage (GTDB taxonomy): Bacteria > Pseudomonadota > Gammaproteobacteria > Burkholderiales > Burkholderiaceae_C > Rubrivivax. The sequence continues at coordinate 48,577 of JANOZF010000087.1, read as the reverse complement.
CAGCTCGGCGCAGCCCCAGATCATGTCCCGCGTGTTGCCCGACTGGCGCAGTTCGCCGTTGATGCGGGTGCGCAGCTGCAGGCGCTGCGGATCGCCGATCTCGTCGGCCGTGACGATGCACGGGCCGAAGGGCGCAGAGCTGTCGAACACCTTGCCCCGGCCCAGCTCGTACCAGGTGGTGCCGTCGGGCTTGCGCCGCACCTGGCGGTCGCGCGCCGTCACGTCGTTGACGATCGAGTAGCCGAACACATGGTCGAGCGCCGAAGCCACCGGGATATGCCGGCCCTCCTTGCCGATCACGATCGCCAATTCGGTTTCGCTGTCGAGTTTTTGCGTCAACACCGGGTCGTGAATGATGCCGTCGCCCGGACCCACCACGCAATCCGCCGTCTTGATGAAAAACTCGGGCTCCTTGCCCGACAACGGCGCCCCGGCCTTTTCGCGGTTGTGCGCGTGGTAGTTGCTGCCGGCGCACAGGATCGTGCTGGGCAGCATCGGCGCCAGCAACCGCACCTGTTCGACCGGCAGGCTGCCGGCCCCATCGGCGAACATCCGGTCCTGCCGTTCGCGCAGGGCCGGCCCGGCCAGGGCGAAGCTGCGGATCAGCGCCACCATGTCGCGGCCCCACAAATCGGCTTCGGGGCCGAGCCCGGCGGCCTGGGCGCCGATTGGGGCCACCCGCCCTTCATGCAGCAGACCAATGCGGATGGCGGCCGAATCCTCCTGGCCGAAGCGCAGGGCAGCCGAACCCTTCTGGCCGGCGTCGCCCGGCACTGAAAAACGAACCAGTTTCATGGGGTCTTCCTTGGTTTCACGGTCTTGACGAATTCTGTGCGTCGATCATTCATTCGAGCTTGCCCATCGCTTTGACAACGCCAGTCAGCCGCTTCTGGTCCTGCTCCAGAAAACGGTCCAGCGCCGCGCCGTCCAGGTGCCGGATCGGCGTGTTCATGGTCGCCATCGCGTTCACGAAGCCGGGGTCCTGCACCGCGTTTTTCGCAGCGGCACGCAACTGGCCGAGCTTGGCCGGCGTCAGGCCGGCCGGCGCGAACAGGGCCGACCAGATATAGAACTCGACATCGAATCCCTGCTCTTTGAAGGTCGGCACCTCGGGCCAGGCTTGCAGCCGCTCGGCGCCCCAGGTGCCCAGCACCCGCACGGTGCCGGCCTTGACATGTGCGGCGACGACGCCGGGCGCCTGGGCGGTGATATCGACCTGGCCGCCGAGCAGGGCGGTCATGGACGGTCCGCCGCCGTTGTACGGCACATGCAGCATCTCGACCCCGGCGGCCTGCCACAGCATCGCCTGCGCCACGCGTTCATCCGGGCGTGGCTTGCAACGCCCGGAGCGCCGCATTCACGATGGCCGCCGCATCGACGCCGAAAAAGCTGCGCAGCGCGGCGCGTGTGTCGCTGCGTCCGAAGCCGTCGGTGCCCAGGGTCAGGTAGCCGCGGCCGGCGGGGACAAAGGCGCGGATGCTTTCGGGCACGGCGCGCACATAGTCGGTGGCCGCAATCACCGGCCCCGCGCAGGCGGCCAGCTGTTGCGTCACAAAGGCGGTGCCGGCTGGCTGCGCCATGCCGTCGCGCGCCAGTTCGCTCCAGCTGGTGACGCTGAGCACGTCGCAGGCGATGCCTTCGCCGGCCAGTTGGCGCGCCGCCTTCAGCACTTCGGTGAAGATGGCGCCAGAGCCCATCAGCGTGACCTTCTGGGCTGCCTGCAGCATCGCAGCAGCTTCCACCGCCGCAGCACGGCGTTCAAAGCAATAGCAGCCGCGCAGCACGTCGGCCTGCACACCCTCGGGCAGGTCGGGCTGCGCGTAGTTCTCGTTCATCAGCGTCACGTAGTAAAAGACATCGCGCTGCTGTTCCAGCATCTCGCGCATGCCGTGGTCGATGATGACGGCCAGCTCGCCGGCAAAGGCGGGGTCGTAGGCCTTGCAGTTGGGAATGGTGGCGGCCACCAGGTGGCTGCTGCCGTCCTGGTGTTGCAGGCCTTCACCGCCCAGCGTGGTGCGGCCCGACGTGGCGCCCAGCAGGAAGCCGCGCGCGCGCTGGTCGGCCGCGGCCCAGATGGCGTCGCCCACGCGCTGAAAGCCGAACATCGAGTAGTAGATGTAGAACGGCAGCATCGCCACGCCGTGCACGCTGTAGCTGGTGGCTGCGGCCGTCCAGCTGGCGATGGCGCCAGCTTCGCTAATGCCTTCTTCCAGGATCTGCCCGTCCAGCGCTTCCCGGTACGACAGCACCGAGCCGATGTCTTCAGGCTCGTAGCGCTGGCCCACGCTGGAATAGATGCCGACCTGCTTGAACAGGTTGGCCATGCCGAAGGTGCGCGCTTCGTCGGCCACGATGGGCACGATGCGCGGGCCCAGCGTCGGGTCTTTCAGCAGGTTGCCCAGCAGGCGCACGAAGGCCATGGTGGTGGACATCTCCTTGCCCGCCGCCGCGGTGGCAAATGCCGCGTAACTGGCCCGTTCGGGCACGGGCAGGACGGGGGCGTCCGAACGCCGCCGGGGCAGGTAGCCGCCCAGTCGCTGGCGCTGCTGGTGCAGGTAGCGCATCTCGGCGCTGTCATCGGCCGGTTTGAAGAACTCCAGGCCCGTGGCCTGGGCGTCGGAGATGGGCAGGTTGAAGCGGTTGCGGAATTCGATCAGAGCGCGGTCGTCCAGCTTCTTCTGGCTGTGGGTGGTCATCTTGCCCTGGCCGGCCGCGCCCATGCCGTAGCCCTTCTTGGTGTGCGCCAGCACCACCGTGGGTTGGTTGCGGTGCCGGGCCGCGGCGGCGTAGGCGGCGTGGATCTTCACGATGTCGTGGCCACCGCGCTTCAGGCGGTCGATCTGCTCGTCGGTCATGCCCTGCGCCAGCCGCGCCAGTTCTTCGTTCTGGCCGAAGAAGCTGTCGCGGTTGAAGCGCCCGTCCTTGGCCGCGAAGGTCTGCATCTGGCCGTCAACGGTGTTGGCGAAGGCCCGGGTCAGCGCGCCGCTGTGGTCGCGTGCGAACAGGCCGTCCCAGTCGCTGCCCCAGACCAGCTTGATGACGTGCCAGCCGGCTCCGCGGAACAGCTGTTCCAGTTCGTCGATGATGCGGCCGTTGCCCCGCACCGGCCCGTCCAGCCGCTGCAGGTTGCAGTTCACCACCCACACCAGGTTGTCCAGCCGCTCGCGCGAGGCCAGCGTCAGCGCGCTCATGCTCTCGGGCTCGTCCATCTCGCCGTCGCCGAACACGCCCCAGACCTTGCGGCCGTTGCAGTTCAGCAGCCCACGGTGGGTGAGGTAGCGCATGAAACGCGCGTGGTAGATGGAACTGATCGGCCCCAGGCCCATGGACCCGGTGGGGAACTGCCAGAAGTCGGGCATCAGAAAAGGATGCGGGTAGCTGGACAGCCCCTGCGCGCCCGCCGCCGGGGCGCTGAGTTCCTGGCGGTAATGCGCCAGGTCGTCAGCACTGAAATGGCCTTCCAGAAATGCGCGTGCGTAGACGCCGGGGGCACTGTGGGGCTGGAAGAACACCAGGTCGCCACCGTGCTGCGCGTTGCGGGCCTGAAAGAAGTGGTTGAAGCCCACTTCGAACAGGTCTGCAGCGCTGGCATAACTGGCAATGTGGCCGCCCAGTTCACCGTAGGCCGCATTGGCACGCGCCACCATGGCCAGCGCGTTCCAGCGCATCACCGAGGCCAGCCTTTCCTCGATGGCCAGATCACCCGGGAAAGCCGGCTGCAGGTCCACCGCGATCGAGTTCACGTAAGGCGTGCCCAGCTCGGGCTGCCAGCCGATCAAGGGGCCGCGCGCCAGCGCCGCCAGTTCGTCCAGCACGAAGCGCGCGCGCGCCGGCCCGTGGGCGGCCACCAGTGACAGCAGCGCTTCGCGCCATTCGGCGGTTTCAACCGGGTCGGCGTCGATGTCGGCGGTGGTGATGGCGGGGGGGATTCGATGGTCGGTCATGGCGTGCTCCAAGGCCCCACTGTAGACAGCTTCGGCAATGGTGGGTTCAGGCGGGGGACCGTCGGCCCGGCTCGCGGCCCTGCCGACCCCCTCCCCCCAGTTCGACAGGGGCCCCCTGCTTTCTAGGGATAGGTAGTAACCCTAGGTGCCGCGAGAGTCGCGGCCACGGTTCGTTACAGGCAGCGCAGATCGCGGTGCCGACGGGCCGCCCCCTTGAACCTGGAGACTTTCATGCCCACCCTGGACAAATTTCAGAACCTGGAACTCAGCCGCTTTGCCGGCAATCATCTGGCGGAAATCGTGCTCGCCTTCGCCTGCCCGCAACGGGTGCTGATGGTCACCGACGGCGGCCTGAACTTCGGCGCGGCCGCGTTTGGCTTGTCGGAATTCGTCGGCATCGTGCAGGCTGCCGGCCACACCGTCAGCACGGCGCACCGCGGCGGCGCAGGCCCGGCCACCATTGCCGGCGCCTTCAATTTCGCCACCGCAGGCACCGCCGTCACCACGGCCAACTACGACCAGATCTGGCTCTTCGGCTTCAGCACCAACGCCGCTGCGCTGACCGCTGCCGAGCAAAGCACCATCGCCCAGTTCATGCGGTCTGGCGGCGGTGTGTTTGCCACCGGCGACCACGAGACACTGGGCCAGGGCATGGGCGCCAACCTGCCGCGCGTGCGCGGCATGCGCAACTGGGCCACGGTGCCGATGGCGTCAACGACGCGCATCGACACGGTGCTCGACCCGGGGCTGGACAAGGTCAAGCAGTTCAACGACCAGGCCAACGCCGTGGCGCAGCGCACCTTTCCGGTGTTCTTCTCCAACGGCGGGCCGGTGAACGCCATCGGCACCTGGGCCGTGCACCCGGTGCTGCGCCACCCCTCCGGTGCGGTAGACGTGATGCCCGACCATGCGCACGAGAGCGAATGCCTGGCACCCGTGCCGGTGGCCGGCCTGTTCGCCGGCGTGGAAGAGTGGCCGGCGCCCGTGGGCGGCGGCGCTCGCATCGCGCCGGTGGTGGTGTCGGTGTCGATGTCGTCGGGCCGCTTCGTCACCGACACCGGCAAGCCGCCGGTGCTGCCACGCAGCTTTGGTGGCATCTCGGCCTATGACGGCGACGCCGCCCGCGTGGGTCGCATCGTCTGCGACTCCACCTGGCATCACTTCGTCAACATCAACCTCAACGGTGCCGGTGCTGGTGCCGACACGCAGGGCAACCCGTTCAACGGCCTGTACGAAGCCGGTGTCGCGACCGCCGAGTACAAGAAGATCCAGAGCTACTTCCTGAACACCGTGCGCTGGCTGGCACCGCGCAGCCGCCGCAACTGCTGGCCCTTCACGCTGGCGCTGCTGGCACGCTTTGACGTGGAGATGATGGAACTGGCGCTGCCGCAGCCCCACCCCTGCCCCTGGGACCCGCTGCTGCAGATCGGCCAGGTGGCCGAAGACGCACTGACCCGCCACTGGGGCGCCGGCGCAGCGGCCGAAGTGATGAACGACCTGCTGGCCGCCGTCGAAGCGCCGCCCAGCCTGATGGCCGCGCTGCAGCCGGCCTGGGCGCAGCAGGACAACGCGGGCGAAACGGGCAAGCGCGAACCTTCGCTGCTGCCCACGGCAGACATTCGCCGCGCGCTGCTGGGCGCACTGGTCAACCTGGCTGCACACAAGCTGCCCACCGACGCCCCCGGCCTGGCCAAGGTGCTGAAAGACGGCCGCGACAAGCTGCAGGTGGAACTGCCACGCGAAGCGCTGAAAGCCACGCTGCCGGTGCTGGCCGAATACGTGCAGCGCGGTGCCCGGCAGGCCGCTGGGATGGCGGAGGCGATGCTGGCGGGCAAGTAGGCCAGAGCCAGGGCCACCGCAAGGGCCCGGGCCGGTGAGCCGGCTCGGGTTCACCCGTGCATGACGCACAGCCGGCCCCGCCGTAAGATGATTTGCCTGCCATCGCGCAGCAAACTCCAGGGGACCGGCATGCAGATTCGTTCGTGGGCCACAGGCATCACCTGTGCATGGTTGGCGCTGACGGGCCTGGTGGGCCCCGCAGGCGCGCAGGACTACCCGTCGCGCCCCATCAAGTGGATCGTGCCCTACCCGCCCGCCGGCACCACCGACGTGCTGGCACGCATCGTGGCGCAGTGGCTGACCGAGAAACTGGGCCAGCCGGTGGTGGTGGAAAACCGCGCCGGTGCGGGCAACAACATCGGCACCGAAGCGGTCATCAAGGCGCCGCCAGACGGCTACACCATGCTGCTGGTGAACCCCGCCAACGGCATCAACGCCACGCTGTACAAGGACCTGAACTTCAACTTCATGCGCGACATCGCACCCGTGGCCGGCCTGGTGCGCACGCCCAATGTGATGGAGGTGACGGCCAGCTTTCCAGCCAAGAGCGTGGCCGAGTTCATCGCCTATTGCAAGGCCAACCCGGGCAAGGTGAACATGGCCAGCTCGGGCAGCGGCACCTCGGTGCACCTGTCGGGCGAGCTGTTCAAGAGCATGACCGGTTGCGACATGGTGCACGTGCCGTACAAGGGCGCGGGCCCGGCGCTCACCGACCTCATCGGCGGCCAGGTGCAGGTGATGTTCGACAACCTGCCCTCTTCGGCCGGGCACATCAGGTCGGGCCGGTTGCGTGCGCTGGCCGTCACCTCCGAAGCCCGTGAACCCAGCCTGTCGGGCGTGCCGACGGTGGCCGAAACGGTGCCGGGCTACGAAGCCACGGCCTGGTTTGGCGTCGGCATGCCCAAGGGCACGCCGCGCTCGGCCATCGACCGCATCAATGCCGAGGTGAACCGTGCGCTGGCCGACCCGAAGATGCGCGATCGTCTGGCCGAGCTGGGTGGCAAGCCCATCGCCGGCACGCCCGAAGATTTCGGCCGCGTCATTGCGGCCGAAACGGCGAAGTGGGAGAAGGTCGTGAACACCTCGGGCGCGAAGGTGGAATGAAGGGCTGAATCGGCGCCCGGGCTGCAGTTCGGGTTGACACGCCCGGACTGGCTGGGTATTTCAAGCGTCTAGATCGACACCCACTCGCCGCTGTGGGCGCCGGCGGCCACAGGCTTGCAGGACTGCGGACGCGCCCGTGTGCTGGCCAGGCGCGCCAGGGCCGAAGCCGCCAGAGCACCCGAGCTGGATGAAGAATCCGCCAGCCCCGCGGCCACTGCCTGGCCATCGGCCGTTGCGTGCGCCGAGAGACGGAACGCCGCCACGGCGGCGCCCAGCCGGTCGGCCTGCTCCTTGAGGCTTTCCGCAGCGGCCGCCGACTCTTCGACCAGTGCCGAGTTCTGCTGCGTCATCTGGTCCAGCTGCGCCACCGCCTCGTTGATCTGGCCTATGCCCTGGCTTTGCTCGGCCGCGGCAGCCGAGATCTCGGCAATGGTGCCGGTGACCCGCTGCACCGAAGCCACGATGTCGGTCATCGTCGTGCCCGCGTCCGACACCAGCTGGGAGCCCTGGTCGACACATTCGACGCTGGAGCCGATCAGGGTCTTGATCTCCCGCGCGGCCGAGGCGCTGCGCAGCGCCAGGCTGCGCACCTCGCTGGCCACCACCGCAAAACCGCGCCCCTGTTCACCGGCACGGGCGGCCTCGACAGCGGCATTCAGCGCCAGGATGTTGGTCTGGAACGCGATGCCATCGATGGTGCCGATGATGTCGGCAATCCTGCGCGAGCTGCCATTGATGTCGCCCATCGTCACCACCACTTGCGACACCACCTGCCCACCCTGCTGCGCCACCTTTGCGGCCGACTGGGCCAGCGTGTCGGCCATGCGCGCCGACTCGGCCGTGTGGTCCACCGTTGCCGTCAGTTTTTCCATCGCGCCAGCCGTGCGCTGCAGGTTGCCGGCAGCCTGCTCGGTGCGCGCCGACAGGTCCTGGCTGGCTGCAGCGATCTCGCGTGCCGCAGCACCAATCGACCCGGCACTGGCACGCACGGTGCTGATGGCTTGTTCGATGCACCGCAAGGCGTGCAACATGCTTTTCGTGGCCGGCTGCTGGCTGTCGATGTGGATGGCAGCAAAGTCCACGGTGCCGTCAGGGCCCACCAGGTGCGATGCGATCTGGTTCAGTTCCTCGCCAGCGGCGAACTCGGCGCGCGCGCGCCTGGCCAGGTAGACCAGCACACCGGCCTCGGCGACGACATAGGCAGCGTGTTCCAGCACACTGCCCAGGCTGGGCTCGGTGAAACAGACCGGGCCCCATCCCCACTGCTGCAGATAGTTGAAACTGATGTGATGCACCGCGATGGCAGCGGCCGCTGCCACCACTGGCACCCAGGACCGGTACACCAGCGTCACCGCCAGGAATGCAAAGACCGCAAAGTGGGCCTCGGGCCGCCCGCGCGCGGCGTGGATCAGCAGCGCCACCATGGCCATGCCCAGCACCGGCAGGGTCACCAGGCTACCCAGTCCCCCGCGCGACACGGCCGCCGCCAGCGCAGCGGCACCCAGCAGCGCCGCGCCGATGGCAGCCACCAGCAACAAGCCATCGTTGACAAAGCCATAAGCCAGCGCGCCGGCCAGCAGCAGGCCCAGGCTGACCAGCAGGGATTTGTCGTTGCTGTGCAATGAATCCATGTGTGTATCTGAAGTTTTTCGGAACCACCGAATGCGCTGAGCACCTTGGCTGCACTGCTGACACACCGTGTTCGATGGGCACCGAAGTCTGATGGAAGCCCCGTTATCGGCGGTGAAACAGCCTCACTTTAATTCGACCAAAACCACATCAACATCCAAATCACAATGAAAATCCATGCCAGTTTTGCACTGACAGTGGAAATCGAGGCCCCAGAATCTGCGTCCATCGGCGGCCTCTCAAGGCGCTGCCGTGGTGGTCTCTTCTAAACTCGCCCGCGCCGTGACTCAAGCCCAACCCTCCTACACCACGATCGAAGTCGCCAAGCGGTTGGGGGTTTCGATGCAGACCGTGCAGCGTTGGGTCGACGCCGGGCGCCTGAAGGCCTGGAAGACGCTGGGCGGGCACAGGCGCATCGAGGCGCACAGCGCCGAGATGCTGTTCCAGGCACAGGCGCTGGCCACGGGCACGGCGCCCGCGCCTGCCACTTCCGCGGCACCGGTTGCCGGGCCCCTGCGGGTGGTGATCGTGGACGACAGCGCGATCGACCGCGAGTTGCTTGAACTGATGGTGCTTGCGGCCATCCCAGGTGCCCGCATCACGATGGCCGAGAACGGCTTCCAGGCTCTGGTCAGCATCGGCCGCCAGGCGCCGGATATCGTGGTCACCGACATCCACATGCCGCACATGGACGGCTTCGAGATGATCCGGCATCTCTGGCAGGACGATGCGATCAGGCCACGCACCCTGGTGGCTGTTTCTGCGCACTCAGAAGCAGACTTGGCAAAGATGGGCCAACTGCCCGAAGAGGTCGTGTTTCTGCCCAAACCCGTGGACGAAGCACGCTTCACCCGCGCTCTGCTGCAGACGCGTTGAGCCCTGCGCCAACACTCGGGGGCGGCTACTCCCGTTGCGCAGCAGCGAACCGCTGCCTGCAGCTTGCGCCTGGCGGACGTGAAGTGGCTCGACGAAACGCCCTCGGGCCCCCACGCATCGCCCTACCCTGACAACGGGGTTGCCAGCGGCGCATGGACGCGCACCGCGCGCCCGTCCAGGGCACGGTGTTCGTCATCGAAGGGCCCCGCGTGGCGCCAGCGGCGCCCACCGGCGAGATCGAGATCCAGAGCTTTTCGCACCAACTGCAACGGTGGCTGCCGGTCATTCTTTCAGCTAGCATCGATCAGATCTCAGTGCAGCCACCCCATGCCAAACACCGTGGAAAGCTCGGAATCGCAAGACTTCACATGCGGGAACGCGCCTGGTCCCGCGGGCGGGGATGAGCCTGCCACAGGCCCTGCCTGGCGCGTGCTGATCGTCGACGACGACGACGACGTGCACGTGGCCACCGAGCTGGCCATGCTCGATGTCAGCATCGATGGCCGTGCGCTGCACTTCCTGCATGCACGGTCGGGCAGCGAAGCGTTGGCCATGGTCGGGGCCGACCAAGACATCGCCGCCATCCTGCTGGACGTGGTGATGGAAACACCCGACGCCGGCCTGCGCCTGGTGCGCCAGATACGCGAAGAGCTGGGCCGCCGCGACGTGCGCATCATCCTGCGCACCGGCCAGCCCGGCTATGCACCCGAGATCCAGACGGTGCGCTCGTTCGATATCAACGACTACCGCACCAAGTCGGAGTTGACCCGTGTGCGGCTGTTCACCAGCCTGACGGCCGCCATCCGCTCTTATGCGCAGCTGCGCGAACTGGCGCGCCAGCGCGACGAACTCAAGCGTGCCAACGCGGCTCTTGACGCTGCCAGCGCCGCCGAGCGCGCCGAAAACGCAGCACGGCTGCAGGCCGAAACGGCGTTGCGGCTGGCGAACGAAACCGTGGACCTGTGCGTAGAGCAGCGCACCCGCGAGCTGTCACAAGCCGTCACCGAACTGGAGGCCTTCAACCGCATGGTGTCGCACGACCTGCGCGGGCCGCTGCACGGGCTGGCAGGGCTGTCGGGCTTGATCCAGAACGAGCTCGACAAGGGCAACCCCAAGAAGGTTCGCAGCTGGCTGGCCCTGATGGAGACGCAGACGCGCACGCTGGCCGAACTGGTCACCGAACTGCTGCAACTGGCGCGGGTTTCACAAGGCACGCTGCAGCGAGCACCGGTTTCGCTGGCCACCTTGGTGGACGAAGCGCTGCAGACGCTGGCCCTGGGCCGGCCCGACCAGCAAGCGCCTGCGGTCAGCGTGGCGGCGATGCCCGTGGCGGTGGTCGACGCTGGCCTGATGCGTCAGGTGTTCATCAACCTGCTGTCCAACGCGGTGAAGTTCACCCGCGATGCAGGCAGCCCCTGCGTCGAGGTGCTGGCCGAACGCCAGGGCAGCGTCTGGCAAGTGACGGTGCGGGACAACGGCATCGGCTTCGACGCACGGCGCGCCAGCGATCTGTTCAAACCCTTCACGCGCCTGCATGCCGGGCGCTTTGAAGGTTCGGGCATCGGGCTGACGATCGTCCAGCGCATCGTCGCACGCCACGGCGGCCACATCTGGGCCGAGGGCCAGCCCGGGCGCGGCGCGGCCTTCCACTTCATGCTGCCAGACGCCCTCACTGCCGCCACGTGAACGCACCGCGCTAGCGGCGCGGCAAACGCGCTGGACGAATCATGCCCTTCGAGCCCGAAGTCAAACCCGCCAGCGGCCTGCCCCCCGACAGCCCTGACACGCCGGTGGTCATCGTCGGCGCCGGCGCTTGCGGGCTGACCGCGGCACTGATGCTGCGTGACGCTGGTATCGACTGCGTGCTGCTGGAACGCGACGCGCAGGCACAGGGTTCCACCGCGTTGTCGTCGGGCTTCGTGCCCGCCGCCGGCACGCAGGTGCAGCGCACAGCGGGTGTGCACGACGACAGCGCGGCACGCTTCGCCGCAGATATCCAGGCCAAGGCCCACGGCAGCGCCGCGGCGCACCTGGTGGCTGCCTACACGCAGGCGGCAGCACCGGCGCTGGACGCACTGCAGCAGCGGCACGGGCTGAACTTCGAACTGCTGCAGGGTTTTCTGTACCCCGGTCACTCCGCGCTGCGCATGCACACGCTGCCCCACCGCACCGGCGCCGCCCTGGTTTCAGCCCTTGAAGCCGCTGCGGTGCGCGTCGGGGCGGTCGTGCTGACGTCGGCGCGGGTGCACGGGCTGTGCTGTGACCGGGCGACGGGCCGGGTGCACGGCGTGGCCTACGACCGGCCAGACGGCAGCGTGGAACACCTGGCCTGTCAACAGCTGCTGCTGGCCTGCAACGGCTTCGGCGGCCATGCGGCCATGGTGCAGGAACTGTTGCCGGAGATGCGGCAAGCCATCTTCGCCGGCCACGCCGGCAACGACGGCAGTGCCATCAGCTGGGGCCGGCAAATGGGCGCGCGGCTGGCCGACCTGGGCGGCTACCAAGGCCATGGCAGCTGGGCCGTGCCGCAGGGTGCGCTGATCACCTGGGCGCTGATGATGGAAGGCGGCGTGCAGGTCAACACCGGCGGTCACCGCTTCCACGACGAAACAGCCGGTTATTCCGAAGCGGCCGTGCAGGTGCTGGCGCAGCCCGGTGGCGTGGCCTTCAACCTGTTCGACCAGCGGCTGCTGGCGCTGGGCCGCAGCTTCCCTGACTTTGTTGCTGCCGAAGGTGCGGGCGCCGTGAAACAGGCTTGCACGGTGGCCGAACTGGCGGCGCTGATCGGCTGCGACGCGGGCGTGCTGCAGCACACGCTGGCCGGCACGCCGCTGCAAGCGCCCTACTGCGCCATCAAGGTCACCGGTGCACTCTTCCACACACAGGGCGGTCTGGACATCGACGCCCACTGCCGCGTGCTGCGCGAAGACGGCACCGCACTGCCCAACCTGCTGGCCGCTGGCGGCGCGGCGCGCGGCGTGTCGGGCAACGCGGTGTGGGGCTATCTGTCGGGCAACGGCCTGCTCAGTGCGGTGGCCGGTGGCTACATTGCGGCACAGACGGCCGCCCATCAACTGCTAGGCTCGGCCGCATGACACTGAAACAAAGACTGGCACAACCGCAGGCGCTGCTGGCACCGGGCGTGTATGACGCGCTGTCGGCGCTGGTGGCCGAGCAGGCCGGTTTTGAAGCGCTGTACCTGTCAGGCGCTTCCATCGCCTACACCAGGCTGGGCCGCAGCGACGTGGGCCTGACCACCTACAGCGAGGTGGCCGACACCCTGGCGCGCATCACCGAACGCGTGGTCACGCCGGTCATCGTCGACGCCGACACCGGCTTTGGCAATGCGCTGAACGTGCAGCGCACGGTGCGGGGCTTCGAACGCGCGGGCGCCGCAATGGTGCAACTGGAAGACCAGACCTTTCCCAAGCGCTGCGGCCACCTGGATGGCAAGGCCGTGGTGCCGAGCGCTGAAATGTGCGGCAAGCTGCACGCCGCGCTGGACGCGCGCCACAGCAGCAACACGCTGGTGCTGGCGCGCACCGATGCGCTGGCGGTGGAAGGCCTGGACGCTGCGCTCGACCGTGCCGAAGCCTACCTGGCCTGCGGTGTGGACGCGCTTTTCATCGAAGCGCTGCGCACACCGGCGCAGATGCAGGCAGCCTGCACGCGCTTCGCGCACCGCGTGCCGCTGCTGGCCAACATGGTGGAAGGTGGCCAGACGCCCATCAGCAGCGCCGCCGAGCTGGCGCAGCGCGGCTTTCGCATCGTCATCTTTCCTGGCGGCACCGCGCGCGTCGTGGCGCATGCGCTGACCGGCTACTACGGCAGCCTCAAGGCCCACGGCAGCACGGCGCCCTGGCGCGAGCAGATGCTGGACTTCGACGGCTTGAATGCCGTCATCGGCACGCCCGAGCTGCTGGCGCAGGGGCGCCGTTACGAAGAGGGCTGAGCCTTTGCGCCAGCCGCGCCCGGCCCGGTGCTGGCGGCCACCGAGCTGCCTGCCAGAGCGGGCAGCTCCAGGTAGAAGATGGCGCCCTGGCCGGGTGTGCTCTGTGCCCACACGCGGCCGCCCATGCGGTCCATCGCCTTGGCCACCATCGCCAGGCCCACGCCGGTGCCCGGAAAGTCTTCGGCACGGTGCAGGCGCTGGAAGATCTGGAAGATGCGGTCGTGAAAGCCCATGTCGAAACCCACGCCGTTGTCGCGCACCCACAGGCGCACCCTGGTGCCGGCAACACCGGGTTCGGCCACCTGCACCTCGGCACCGATCGTCAATGCCGGCTGGCCGACCGCGGCGCTGAACTTGATGGCGTTGTCCACCAGGTTGCGCAGCACCATCTTCAGCCCTTTGCTGTCGGCCCACACCGCCAACGGCGGCACATCGAGCGCGGGCACGATGTGCCGGTGCTGCAGACTGCCAGCCACATCGGCCAGCACCGCCGACACCAGCTCGTCAAGCGCCACCGCGCCCAGCGTCTGCTCGCTGCGTTCGAGCCGGGCATAGGCCAGCAGGTCGTCGGTGATCTGCGCCATCTGACGCGTGGCGCCGCGAATGTGGCGCAGGAAGCCGCGCCCTTCTTCGTCGAGTTGCTCACCGTAGTGCTCCAGCAGCAGCTGGCTGTAGCCGTCCAGGCCGCGCAACGGCGCCTTCAGGTCGTGCGACACCGAGTGGGTAAAAGTCTCCAGCTCGCGATGCGCGCGCCGCAGGTGAGTCAGGCTGAGGTCGAGCTCGGTGCTCAGCCGCTTCAGATCGGTCACGTCCAACAGGCTGGCCAGCGCCGTGCCGTCTCCCGGGTGGTTCAGGTCGGGCAGAGCCACCGCCAGCTGGACATGCCGCCGGCCGCCGTCGGCGCGCCGCAGATTGCGCAACTGGTCGTGGCGGTTCTTGCCGGCCAGCAATGAAGCCAGCTCGTCGGTAAAACCGTCGCTGCTGTCGTACACCGCAAACAACTCGGTCAGCGAGCGCTGCGAGTGGTCGTCGTAGGCAAGCCCATACAGCGCCGCCGCCGCCGGGTTCAAGCGCACCACGTGCACCGCCTGCATGCAGGCAGCCACCACGTCGGGGTGGCCGCGCAGCCAGGCGCCGGGGTCCGCTGCGGCTGCGGCCCGGTGCGGCTGCAGCAGGGCCATGGTCTCGCTCCAGTCTTCTTCGACGATGGCCATCGGCACGAGTTCGAAGATGTTGCGATAGCGCAGCTCGCTGGCGGACAGTTGGCTGGTGCGTTCGGCCACCAGCCGCTCCAGATCGTTGGCCAGTGAACGCAGGGCAGTTTCCGCCGTGCGCCGCTGCGTGATGTCGGTGATGGTGCCCAGCACGCGCTGCGGTCGGCCCGACTCGTTCGTGTCCACCCCGCGCCCCACACACAGCAGCCACACCCAGTGACCGTCGGCATGACGTTGCCTGAACTCGGTGGTGAATTCGCCGCTGCCGTCGCCCGAAAGATAGTCGCGAACGGCCTGCCGCATGGGCGCGACGTCGTCGGGATGCAGGCGCGCGTAAAAGCCGTCATGCGTCTGGACAGAGCCCCGTGGCGGCAGCCCCAGCAGGCGCGCATACTCGTCGCTGGCCACCACCTGGCGGCTGTTCACGTCGAGATCCCACAAGCCCTGATGGGCGGCGTGCAGCGCCAGGCGCAGCCGCGCTTCTGACTCCTCCAGCGCGCGCCGGGTCGCCAGGGACTGCGTGATGTCGCGCGCGATGGCCAGCACGCAGCGCTCGCCGTCGATTTCCAGCAACTCGGCCGAGATCTCGACCACGCCGCGTCGATCACCCCGCCCCTGAAACGCCGCCACATGGTGGCGCACACGGCCCGCGCGTGCCAACTCGGCGACGAAGTCCGCTCGCGTCAGCGCATCGGGCCAGATGTGCATTTCCACCGACGTGCGGCCGATCAACTCGTCTCGGCTGTAGCCCGAGAGCTCGACGAAGGTGTCGTTCACCTCCAGATAACAACCGTCGGACAAGCGGCTCAGGATCAGCGCGTCGGGGCTGGCCGCAAAGGCCGCCCGGTAGCGGTCCTGGCTCTGGCGCACGGCCAGCAATGCGCGCTCGCGCTCGCTCACGTCGCGGTAGTTCAGCACGATGCCGCCCACGGCCGGGTCGTCCATGAAGCTCTGCCCCAGCGCTGCGATGGTTCTCCAGCTGCCATCGGCATGGCGCAGCCTGATCAGCGACTCGGTGCCCGGGTTGCGCCGCTGCACGACTTCGGTGAAACCCAGCTTGGCTTCCTCCACGTCGTCGGGGTGGACCAGGCTGAACTTGTTGAGCCCCACCACCTGGTGCGGCTCCTGGCCCAGCAACGAGCGCGACGCCTGGCTGGCATACAGCACCTGGCCTCGGACGTCGCAGACGAGCGTCAGCACCTGCGCCCGGTCGGTGAGCGCGCGAAAGCGGCGCTCGCTGAGCACCACCGCCTCTTGCGCCAGGTGTTCGGCGGTGATGTCCTGCACCGTGCCCTCGTAATACACGGGCTGCCCCTGCGCATTGCGCACCAGGTGCGCGGTCTCGCGGATCCAGATGCGTTCGCGGGTCTTGTGGCGGTGGACTTCGGAAACGAAATTCAGCACTTCGCCGTCGCGCTCCAGCGCCTGCGCAAACTGCGCCCGGCGCGTCGGCAGCACGTACCACTCGCGTCCAATGTCGCGCACCGCCGCCAGCAGCTCGGCCTCGCTGGCATAGCCGTTCAGGCGTACCAGCGCGGCATTGGCGCGCAGCTGCAGACCATCCAGCGACGAGCGATAGACGCCGATGGGCAGCTGCTCGAGCAAGGGTGGGAAGGCTTCGTGGTGCATCGGGCTGCCGTGCTGTAGCCCTGCGTCGCGCGCAGGAGAGCCGGCATTATTGGGCAGCCCAACAGCGGGCGGCTCCTCGGCGGCGATTCAGGCATCGCGCGTATAGACTGCGGCATGGCTTTCGGGCCCAGCCGCTTCTGCAGAGGAAAGCGTGACCGACCACCGGCTCGCCCCCGAAGATCAAACCCCTCGTTTGCCGCCAGAAGATGCCGGCGTGCTGCCCGCACTGGCGCCGGATGGTCTGCGTGGCCAGCGTTTTCGGGTCTGGGCCTGGGCCACGACAGCCGCGCTGCTGCTCATCGCTGCCGTGGTGGCGCAACAGTGGAGCGAACGCACACGCGAGCTGGCAGCCGCTGCCTTGGCAAGTCAGCGCGGCGCAGCCCGGCTGGCTGACGAACTGAGTCAGGCGCTGAAGCAGGCCCGCGTGGCCATTGCGCAGACCGAACTGCAACTGCAGCGCCTGCCCGCGGGCAGCGATGCGCGCACCGCCCTGGGCGACGGGATGCGGCAACGTGAGCAGCTGCTGGCCGCTGCGCCGCTGCCCCTGGGTTTGCACGCACTGGACAACAACGGGCGGGTGATCAAGTTGAGCGACGGCAACGGTCTTCCAGATGTCGCTCTTCACCGCCACGAAGTTCCGCAGCACGCACCTGCCACGGCCGTCTGGCGCGTCGAAGCACCCCAGGGGGCAGCAGGCCAGCGCTACATCGCGCTGCAGTGGCCCGCAGCAGTCAATGCGCACGGGATTGCCGCCTACGCCGCCGAGCTCGACCACGCGGCACTGTTGGCGCGCTTCGACAAGTCCCGCGCCGTCGTGGGCGGCGCGGTGACACTGTTTCGCGCCGACCCCGAATCCACAACCACCTTGCTGGCCCGCATTCCGCATGTCGACTCCGAACTCGGTCAACGTGTGCCGGGCCTGGTGGCGAAGGCCCTGACCCAGGCTCCGAGCGGCTTCTTCGAAGCCCACACCGTGTTCGATGGTCAACGCCGCGTGGTGGCCTACCACCGCCTGCCCGCCGAAGCGGCAGCCCTGGTGGTGGTGCACGCCGTCAGCACGCAGGAGCTGCTGGCGTCCTGGACCCGGACGCTGCCCCAGATCGCGTTGATCACCGCACTGATTGCCGCCGCCATTCTTGCAGGCGGCTGGCGTCTGGACCGGGTGCTGCAGGCCAACGCACGCGGGCGCCAGAAGCTGCAGCGCAGTGAAAACCACTTTCGTGTACTCGCCGACAACCTGCCCGACGTGGTGGTCAGGCTCGACCAGTGGGGGCGGCAGCTCTATGCGAGCCCATCGATCGTGCAGCTGACCGGGCAGCCTGCCCAGACGTTGCTGGGCAGGTCTTATTCCGAAACGGGCATGGCTGAAGACACGGTGACCCGTTGGGCCCAGTCGCTCGATGGTGCGCTGCGCTGGGGTCGGACGGAGCGCCTGGAGTTCAGCCACGACGGCCCGCAGGGGCTCAGGCACTGGGAGGCGCTGGTGGTCCGCGAGCCGCAAATTGCCGGCGAAGGACCCACGGCACTCGTGATCAGCCGCGACGTCACCGACCGACACCGTGCCCTGGCGCAGTTGCGCGACAGCGAAGAGCGGCTGCGCCTGGCGCTGGCTGCTGCCAACCAGGGCCTGTACGACTTGGACCTGCGCACGGGCCAGGCGGTGGTCAGCCCGGAGTACGCCCGCATGCTGGGCTACGAACCCGATGAGTTCACCGAAAGCCACGAAGCCTGGCGCGAACGCTTGCACCCCGACGACCGGGCCCTGGCGTTCCAGGCCTATGACGACTACATCGCCGGCTCGTCGCCCGAATACCGGGTGGAATTCCGCCAGCGAAGCAAAGACGGGCATTGGTGCTGGATCCTTTCGCTGGGCAAGGTGCAGGAGCGAGGCGCCAATGGCCAACCGCTGCGCATGCTGGGCACGCACACCGACATCACCGCCATGCGCCAGGCGCAGGCCGAGCTGCGCCGCAGCGAACAGCGTTTCCGGCTGGCCGCCTCCTATGGTCAGGTCTGGGAGTGGGACTTCGGCGCCGGCCAGATGCTGCCTGCTGCGACCTTCTTCAACAGCTTGAGCTACCCAACTCCAACGGTCCGCAGCGTTGCCGAAGGCCTGGCTGCTTTTGAGCACTTGCTGCACCCCGACGACTACCGCCACATGAAGGAAGTCCTGGTGCGACACCTGCACGGCCAGGGGCCGTATCAACTGGAGTTCCGCGCCCGGGATGCGCAGCAGCGCTGGCGCTGGTTCCAGACACAAGGCCAGGCTGTTTTCGACGCCAGCGGTCGCGCCACCTACATGGCGGGCACCACGTTCGAGATCACCGAACGTCGCGAGGCCGAAGACGCGGTGCGCCAACTGGCCGCCGACCTGGAAACGCGGGTGCAGACCCGCACCGCAGAGCTGGCGCGCAGCGAGGCCCGGCACCGCGCCGTCTTCGAAACGGTGCCGGTGGCCGTGATCGAAGAGGACTGGTCGGGCGTGCAGCGGCTGCTGCACGAATTGCGGGCCTCGGGCGTCAGCGACGGACCAGCACACTTTGCAGCCCATGCCGACTTCGTCGGCCAGTGCCTGCAGGCCATCAAGGTCGTGCGTTTCAACCGCAAGGCCGCAGAGCTGCAGGCGTTGGCACGCGGCAGCGCATCAACGCAGCCCGCAGACCACTTTCACCGCGACCACCAGAACCGGCCCCAGTTTGTCGAACAGCTGCAGGCCCTGTGGCTGGGCCAACGCCAGTGTGCAGCCCAGCTGGCATTGAACACCGCCGGCGCGCCGCCGATGCAGCTGGTGATGACGGCCGCGCTGCCGGCGCTGGACGACGGCGACGGCAGCGCGCTGGTGTGCCTGGTGGACATCAGCGAAGTCGACCGCCTCAATGCCGAGCTCAGCCACAGCCTGCGGCGGCTGCGCGCGGTGAACCAGGATCTGGAGACCTTCACCTACTCGGTCTCTCATGACCTGAAGGCGCCCCTGCGCGGCATCGACGGCTACAGCCGCCTGCTGCTGCTGGAACACCAGCAGCAACTGGATGAAGAGGGCCGGCGCTTTCTGGGCAACATCCGGTCGGCCACGCAGCACATGGGCAAGCTGATCGATGACCTGCTGGCCTATTCGCGGCTGGAGCGCCGCGAGTTGTCTCTCGGCCGTGTGGCGCTGCTTGAAGTGACAGACCATGTGGTGGCCACGGCCCAGCGCCTGGCGGGAATCCAGGGATTGGAATTCGTCGTTGACGTGGCGCCCGACCTGCACGCGCTTTGTGACGCGCAGGGCCTGACCATGGCACTGCGAAACCTGGTCGACAACGCCGTGAAATTCAGCCGTGACAGCCAGCCTGCGCGCATTCGCGTCATGGCCCGCCGCGATCTGGGCAAGGTGCTGCTCAGCGTGCAGGACAATGGGCCCGGTTTCGACATGAAGTTTCACGACCGCATCTTCGGCATCTTCCAGCGGCTGCACCGTGCCGAAGACTTTCCAGGAACCGGTGTCGGCCTGGCCATCGTGCGCAAGGCCATGGAGCGCATGGGCGGCCAGGCCCGTGCGGTCAGCCAAGTCGGCCAGGGGGCCACCTTCACTCTTGAACTGCCTGAGGCACCATGAGCACCAACGACCGGTCCATCCTGCTGGTGGAAGACAACCCGATGGACGTGGACCTGACACTGCGGGCCTTCAAGCGCCGCCGTGTCACCAACACCATCCACGTGGCCCGCGACGGCGAAGAAGCGCTGGCCTGGCTGGCGCGCTGGGAGGCCGGCGAGCCCTGGCCTGCGGTGATCTTGCTGGACCTCAAGCTGCCCAAGGTCGACGGCCTGGAGGTGCTGCGCCGGCTCAAGCAACACGCCACCCTGCGCGTGATACCGGTGGTGGTGCTGACCACCTCGACCGAGAACGCCGACGTGCAGATGGCCTATCAGCTGGGTGCCAATTCGTACATCGTCAAGCCGGTCGACTTCGAGAAGTTCATGGACGTCAGTGAGAAGATCGATCTGTACTGGACCGTCGTCAACCACAACGCCTACTGAGCCTGGATCTGCCCATGCGCGTGCTCTACGTCGAAGACAACGCACTGGACGCGGACCTGGCCAAGCGGGCACTGCGCGCCGACCCGCGCACCGCCCATGCCGAGCTCGACATTGCCAGCACCTGCAGCGAGGCGCAGGCGCGACTGGCATCGGGCACCCGGTATGACATGGCTCTGGTCGACCTGAGGCTGCCCGATGGCAGCGGCATGGATCTGATCCTGCTCATTCGCGGGCGGCAGCTGCCGATGGCGGTGGTGGCGCTCACCGGGCAAGGCGACGAAGAGGTGGTGCTTGCGGTGCTGAAGGCGGGCGCCGATGACTACCTGCCCAAGACCGGCGAGCTGCCACAGCGGCTTGCGACCACGATGCTGGCCGCGCTGGAACGCTTTCGCGCCGACAGCATGCGCCATGCGCTGACGCTGCAGGTGCTGTACGCCGAACACGAAGCCTCCGACATCGAATTGACACGGCGCCACTTCGAGCGCCACGCGCCCAATCTGCGCCTGACCTCCGTGCCCGATGCGGCAAGCGTGCTGGCCCGCCTGCCCCTCACCGCCGATGCCCCCGTTTCGTTCGACATCCTGTTGCTGGACTACCAGCTCAACGGTGACACCGGACTGGAGGTGTTGAAGACGCTGCGGGTAGACCGCGGGCTGGACCTGCCAGCGGTGCTCATCACGGGCCAGGGCAACGATGACGTGGCCGCCCAGGCCATGCGCATGGGCGCCACCGACTACGTGGTCAAGCGAGACAACTATCTCGTGGAGCTGCCCTGGGTGCTGGAAAACGCCTACCACCGCATCAGCATGGTGCGCGAGCAACACGCGCTGCGCCGGTCCGAGCAGCGCTTGAACCTGGTGCTCAAGGGCTCCAAGGACGTGGCCTGGGACGTCAGCATCGGCAACCACGACCACCATGTGTCGCAGCGCTTGTGGCAATTGCTGGGCATGCCCGAGCGGGCGGCCGCGCCTGACACAGAGGCCCTTCTGGACCTGTTGCATCCCGACGAGCGCGACCTGCTCATACAACGCCTGGACCAGATGCTCCGCAGCGACCAGCGTGAAGTCGAAGCCGAGCTCATGCTGCGCCATGAGCAAGGCCACTACCTGCCCGTGCTGGCGCGAGGCTTCATCTCGCGCGACCCCGCGGGCAGAGCGGTGCGCATGTCCGGCACCTTCACCGACATGAGCGAGCGCAAGCGGGTCGAGTCGGAACTGATGCAGGCCAACGCCTCGCTCGACGTGAGGGTGCGTGCACGCACGCATGAGCTCGAAGCGGCGCTGGACCACCTGCGCCAGACCCAGCAGGAACTGGTGCGCACCGAGAAGCTGGCGTCGCTGGGGTCGCTGGTGGCAGGGGTGGCCCACGAGCTGAACACACCGATCGGCAACGCGGTGATGGTGGCCAGCACGCTTTCGGGCTGGCAGCAGGAATTCGAAAAAGGCATGGCCACGCCGTTGCCGCCCGCGGCGCTGAAGGCCTTCTTGTCGCGCTCGCGCGAGGCCTACGACGTGCTGGAACGCAACCTGCAGCGCGCGGCCGCACTGGTGGGCAGTTTCAAGCAGATTGCGGTCGACCAGTCGAGCTATCAGCGCCGCGCCTTCGACCTGCGGGAACTGGTGCGGGAAATCGGGCTGTCGATCAGCCCGACGCTGCGCAACAGCGGCACGAAGCTGGCTGAAGCGGTGCCTGCCGGGCTGCGCATGGACAGTTACCCGGGCCCATTGGGCCAGGTGCTCATCAACCTGATCAACAACGCCGTGGTGCACGCCTTCGAAGTGCAGGCCCCGGGAACCGTGCGTGTCGTGGCCGAGCGCCTGGACGAGAGCCACGTGAGGCTGGTGGTCAGCGACGATGGCCGGGGCATACCCGCGCAGCACATCGAACGCATCTTCGACCCGTTTTTCACCACCCGGCTGGGGCACGGCGGGTCGGGCCTGGGCCTGCACATCTCGCACACCCTGGTGTACGGGCTGCTGGCGGGCCGCATGGAAGTGCAGGCGCTGCAACCACATGGCACGGCGTTCGTGATCGAGTTGCCGCTGGCGCCGCCAGCGCCTTCCACCAACACCTCGGTGGGTTGAGGCGGGGCAACAAAAAAGCCCCCGGGCGTTGGTCCCCGAGGGCTTTTGCAGTCCGGCGATGACCAGCGAAATGAAAGTTGGTGGCCTGGGGCGGAATCGAACCACCGACACGCGGATTTTCAATCCGCTGCTCTACCAACTGAGCTACCAGGCCGTGCAGAGCCCGACAGTATAGCTGCTGCGCACCCGCCTTCGGGCGGGTCACGACCCGCCGCCGGCTAGCCGCCCCGCTTGTTGCGTGCCAAATCCACGCCCAGCTGCTTGAGCTTGCGGTACAGGTGGGTGCGCTCCAGGCCCGTCTTTTCGGCCACCCGCGTCATCGAGCCGCCTTCCTTCATCAAGTGGAACTCGAAGTAGCTTTTCTCGAAGGCGTCGCGGGCCTCGCGCAGCGGGCGGTCCAGATCGAAACTCTGGTGTGCCCGCGGGCCTTCGTGCGACGCAGGGCCAGTCAACGGCAGCCCACTGCCGCCATAGCTGGAACCGTTGTCGTAGCTGCCGGTCAGGTGGGGGTCGCTGTTGCGCGTTGCGGCGCTGGCACTGCCATACCCCTGCAAGGCTGCGGGGCCCAGCGCGGGCTGCGCCGCCGGCGACGTGCCGGCACTGGCCCGGGTTCCGGGCTTGACCAGCGACTGCTCCACCGCACGCAGCAACTTTTGCAGCGTGATGGGTTTTTCAAGGAAGGCGGTGGCGCCGAACTTGGTGGCCTCGACGGCGGTGTCGATGGTGCCGTGGCCGCTCATCATCACCACCGGCATCGACAGCTGTCCGCCGGCCGACCACTCCTTGAGCAGCGTGACGCCGTCCACATCGGGCATCCAGATGTCCAGCAACACGAGGTCGGGTCGCAGCGCTTCGCGCTTCTGCCTCGCCTGGGCCGCGTTTTCGGCCAGCTCGACGGTGTGCCCTTCGTCGGTGAGGATCTCGCTCAGCAGGGCACGGATGCCCAGCTCATCGTCCACGACCAGAATAGTTGCCATGCGATCCCGTTGTTACCTTGCGGCTACTGGTGCTGGGTGGCGGCCTGGCCTGCACCGGATGGCGCTGCGGCGGGGGTCGGCCCGGCAAAGTTTGAAAATGATAGCGAAACGCGCGCCCCGGTGACCGGGCCGTCGGGTTCGTCACCGGCGTGCAGGTTGGCCACGCGCAGCCGCGCGGCGTGTTCGTCAGCAATCTTCTTCACCACTGCCAGGCCCAGCCCGGTGCCTTTGGTCTTGGTGGTGACATAGGGCTCGAAGGCGCGCTTGAGCACTTTCTCGGCAAAGCCAGGGCCGTTGTCGATGACGGTCAGGCGCACCGCGCGCAGCTCGCCATGTTCGCCCAGCGCCACGCTGGTGCTCAGCTCGACCCGGCCGTCGGCCCGCTCGGCGACCGCGTCCAGCGCGTTCTGTACCAGGTTGTGCACCACCTGGCGCAGCTGCGTGGCGTCGCCCTGGATCAGCGGCATCGGGCTGGCCAGCTGCGCCAGCAGCACACCACTGTCTTGGGCCTGCCCGTACAGTGCAAGCACTTCGCTGGCCAGGGTGTTCAGGTCCAGCGGCAGCATCTGGGCCGCAGGCAGCCGCGCGTAGTCGCGAAACTCGTTGACCAGCGTCTGCATGGCCTGCACCTGGTTGACGATGGTGGCCACCGAGCGCACCAGCAGCGCCTGGTCGGCGCCCTCCAGTTTCGACTCGAGCCGGTACCGCATGCGTTCGGCCGACAGTTGAATGGGTGTCAGCGGGTTCTTGATTTCGTGCGCCAGCCGGCGCGCCACCTCGGACCAGGCGGCGCTGCGCTGCGCCGACACCACGTCGCTGATGTCGTCGAAAACCAGCAGCCTGGCGTCCGATGGCAAGGTGGCGCCGCGCGCCAACAGCGTCATGGTGCCGCCGTCGCTGCGCGGCAGCTCGAACGACTCCTGCCATTGATCGCGTTCGCCGGCTTCGGGGCTGGTGGCCAGCAGTTCGAAGCGCTGTTCGACGGCGCGCGAAAACTCGCCCAGCTCCGTGAAATCGGACAGCTTGCGGCCACGCCAGGCCGACACCGGCCGCTGCAGGATGCGCGTGGCGCCGGGGTTGACGGTGTCGATGTGGCCTTCGCGGTCGAACACGATGACGCCTGCGGTCAGTGTGTCCAGGATGGTCTGCAGCCGCGTGCGCGCGCCTTCCAGCTGCAGCATGCCGCGCTGCACCTGCGTGCGCGCTTCAGCCACTTGCGCCGTCATGTCGGCAAAGCTGCGCGTCAGGCCGCCCAGTTCGTCGCCGCTGGCAAACACGGGCTTGGCGGTCAGGTCGCCGGCGGCCACCTGGCGCACGCCGTCGGCCAACAGCAGCAGCGGGCGCGCCAGCTGGTTGCCCAGCACGATGGCCAGCAGCACAGCGGCGAACACCGCCAGGATGAGCGCCAGCGTGAGCGTGCCGATGTACATGCGGCGCAGGCTGTCGCGTGCCAGCGCGCGCTGCTGGTATTCGCTGTAGGCGGCCTGCACCGCCAGCGCATTGAAGGCCAGTGCGCGCGGCAACGGCTTCAGCACCATCAGGTAGCGTTCTTCGGCGCCGGCCAGGGCCAGGTCGGTGCGCGGCACGCGGGCCAGCGCACGCACCCGCGGCTGGCCCGTGCCGGCCGCCATGGCGTCTTCGTCCAGGCCTTCGATCACACTGGTCACACCGATCGACCGCGCCTGGCGCAGCATTCCCGCGCTGGGCCGGTCGGGGGTGGATGCGTCGGCGCTGCCACCGGCCGTCAGCAGCACCTGGCCACTGGCCGTCACCCAGCTGACCTCCCGCGCATCCATCTGCTCGCGCAGCCGCTCCAGGGCCAGGGGGTTGGCCTGGGTGCCCGAGGTGCGGCCTTCGTCGGCCAGCCGTTCAGCGGCGCCCCGGGCCTTGCTGGCCAGGTCACTGGCCAGCACCTCCAGCGTGCCCTTGCCCAGCGCCAGGCCGGCGTCCAGTGCGCCGGCCACCTTGACGTCGAACCAGGCCTCGATGCTGCGCGAGGCAAACTGGTAGCTCACGGTGTAGATCACGAGGCCGGGCAACAAACCCACCAGCGCAAAGATGCCGGCCAGCTTGACCAGCAGCCGGCTGCCGAACTTGCCCCGCCGCAGGCGCAGGTACAGCCGCACGGCCACCGCCGCAATCACCACCAGCAGCAGCCCCGCCACCGCCACATTGACCCAGAACAGCCATACAAAATGGCGCTCGTAGGTGCCGCCCTCGGGGCCGCTGAACGACAGCACGAAGGCCAGCACCAGGCCGGCGCCGGCGGCGGCGATGGTGGCCACGATCCACGCCCATTGCGCCGAGTTGAGGCTGCGCTTGGGCGTGCCGTTGCCGCCGTAGGTACCGCTCGCGGGGGCGGCGCCGTGCTCCGGTGAGACGGGTTGGCGCGGGGCGCTCACGGCTCGACCCTGATCTCGCGGTTCACGCCCACCGACCATTCGCCACCACCGCCCAGGCCGAACTGCATCGGCCCGGGCAGCTGGCTGGTGTCGAGCCGGTAGCTGAACTGCACGTAGTAGGCCTTGTCGGGCTCCAGCTGACTGAGCTCAGCGAGCCGCCAGCCGGCGCTGCGCGAAGCCGCCGACAGCGCTTCGGCGAGCGTGGCAAAACTCTGGTTCAGCCCTGCCAACGACACACGCCAGGTACCCGTGAGCGGCTGGAAAGCCACGCGCCAGGACCGCGCGACACGCGCCACGCGCTCGTCGCGCCAGTACCAGCGGCCGCGCAGCAACGTGGCCTCGGCCACGAAGTAGATCGGCACGCCCCGCATCATGGCGTCTTCGGCCGTCTTGGGCAGGTTCAGGCGGGCGGAAAAGTCCAGATTCAGACCGCCTTCGGCGCGGCTGGTCTGCAGCAGCGCCAACTCCACGCCCTGGGCCCTGGCGGCTGACACCAGCACCGCGCAGCACAACAGCAGCCAGACACAGGCGCGAATCAGCCCACTGACCGCCCGGCCCGGCAAAACTTGGCAGCGGACCGGCGGTACGGACATCGATGGCTGTTGGCGAGCTAGTTCTTGTGGATCAGGGCGTAGAAGAAACCATCGTGCCAGACCGGGCGACGGCCCCCTATCCCCTGGCCTGCATTGTCACGGTTACTCAGCAGGTGCCCGGGCGATGCGGGGTCCAGCCGGGCAGCGCCAGGGGCCAGACGTTGCAAAAACGCGTCGATCTGCTCCTGGCCCTCGGCCTTGAAGACCGAGCAGGTGACGTAGAGCAGCCGGCCGCCGGGCACCAGCAGCGGCCACAGCGCGTCCAGCATCTGGGCTTGGATGCGGGCCAGCGCGGCCACATCGTCGGCGCGGCGCAGCCAGCGGATGTCGGGGTGCCGCCGCACGATGCCCGAAGCCGTGCACGGCGCATCCAGCAGCACGGCGTCGAAGGGCCGCCCGTCCCACCAGTCGCGCGGCTGCCGCGCGTCGCCCACGCGGATCTCGACGCGACCTGCGCTGTCCGGGCCCGGCGTCGCCACGCTCGCCGGTGCAGCGGCCGGCAACAACTGCAAGCGCCGCAGGCCGTCGCCAATGCGCAGCAGTCGCGCAGGGTCGCTGTCCAGCGCCAGCAGGTCCAGCTCGGCCAGCTCCAGCAGATGGGCGGTCTTGCCGCCAGGGGCCGCACAGGCGTCCAGCACGCGCGGCAGGGTGCCCCGGGCTTGGCCGGCAGGCGTCTGCAGGCCGGCCAGCAGCAGCGGCGCGGCGCGCTGCGCCGCTGCGTCCTGCACCGAGAACCCGCCTTCGGCAAAACCCGGCAGTTGCTGCACCGGGCAGGGCTCGTCCAGCACCAGCGTCTGCGCCGGCCCGGAGATGCCGGTGTCGGCGCTGTGCAGCAACTGGGCGTGGCGCCCCAGGGCGGCCAGCCTTTGCTGGTAGCTGGCGCCACTGCAGCGCCGGCTGTTGATGCGCAGCGTCATCGGCGGGCGCTGGTTGGCGCTGGCCAGCAGGGCCTGCCAGTCACGCGGCCAGTCGCGGCGCAAGCGCTCGATCCACCACAACGGGTGGTTGTAGGCACCCACTGGCGCGTGGCCCACGGCGGCCACCAGCGCCTCGCGTTCACGCAGGAAACGCCGCAGCACCGCATTGATGAAGGCCGCCGCCGCCGGCACCCGCAGTCGCGCCGCCGACACCGCCTGGTCCACCAGCGTGTGCTCGGCGTAAGGCAGTGGTTCGCCAGGCCACAGCAGCGCCAGTGCGGTGACGAGCAGCGAGTCCACGTTGGGCGGGGGCGTCTTGGGTGCAAGCAAGGCGCGCAGCTCGGTGGCGCTGCCCAGCCAGCGCAGCACGTGAAAACTCAAGGCCTGCACCGCGGGCCGGGTCGGCGCCGGCGCCTTGGCAAGCACGTCGGTGAGCGAGCGGCCGCCGCGCACCGCCTGCACCGCATCGGCCGTCAACTCCAGCAGGCGTGCCAGCGGCAACGAGCCGTGGTTGGTGGGAATGTCCCCTGTCATGGCCCCAGTCTAGTCGGCGGCCACGGCAGGCGCTGTCAAAAGCGCCGCACAATGCAGGCCCCAACACGGCTTTCACCCCCCATGGCCCGTCACGGCACCGAACAAGACCGCCCATCTGCCATGACTGCGGCAGGCAGCGCCGAAGGGCGCATCTTTCTCAGCGAAGAAGAGCTGGCGCAGCTGCCGGCGTCTGAACGCATCCGTTACCGGCTCGTCAGCGACGGCAAGCGCTTCCACGCCAACGACAACATCGCCGCGTTCGTGCGCGAAGGCGAGGTCACCGAGCTGAAGGCCGAGGTGCAGGCCAAGCTGCAGGAAGTGCTGCGCGCGCTGGTGATCGACACCGACAGCGACCACAACACCAACGAGACGGCCAAGCGTGTGGCCAAGATGTACCTCGAAGAGGTGTTCCGCGGCCGCTATGTGCCGATGCCCGCGGTGACGGAATTCCCCAACGCCGAGCGCCTGAACGAGCTGATGATCGTCGGCCCCATCACCGTGCGCAGTGCCTGCAGCCACCACATGTGCCCGATCTTCGGCAAGGTGTGGATCGGCATCCTGCCCAACGAGCACAGCAACCTCATCGGCCTGAGCAAGTACGCGCGCATCGCCGACTGGATCATGAGCCGGCCACAGATCCAGGAAGAGGCCGTCACCATGCTGGCCAACGAGCTGCAGCAGCGCGTGCGCCCCGACGGCCTGGCCATCGTGATGGAAGCCGACCACTTCTGCATGCACTGGCGCGGCGTGAAGGACACCGAATCGGCGATGGTCAACAGCGTGATGCGCGGCGCTTTCCTGAAAGACGCCAACCTGCGACGAGAATTCCTGTCGCTGCTGCCGCGCAAAAACAGCTGACCGCGCAGCTGAAACTCTTCTGGGATACCCACACCATGCTCGTCCGTCTTCTCTACGCCAGTCGCGCCGTCAACACCGTCAACCAGGATGAACTGGTGGCCATCCTGCGCAAGAGCAAGGCCAACAACCCGGCGCTGGGCGTCACCGGTGTGCTGTGCTACAGCGAAGGCATCTTCCTGCAGGCGCTTGAAGGTGGCCGCACCGCCATCAACGCGCTTTACAACCGCATCGCGGTCGACCCGCGCCACACGCAGGTCGAGCTGCTCTGCTACGACGAAATCGGCGAACGGCGGTTTGCCGGCTGGAGCATGGGCCAGGTGAACCTCGGACGCCTGAACCCGGGTCTGGTGCTGAAGTATTCCGAGAAGCCCGCGCTCGACCCGTTTGCGGTCTCGGGCCGGGTGTCGCTGGCGCTGTTTGACGAGCTGATGGCCACGGCCTCGATCGTCGGGCAGGCCTGAGAGCCTCTGAACAGATCCGAAACAGCCGCTCGCAGCCTGCAGGCTCGCAGGTGCAAGATTCGCCTTCCCACAGGTCCGAATCTGACCAGATCTTGACCCCGACCCTGGGCATGATGGGCAGATGAACCCACCGCCACAGCACCCAACGCCCGAACTGCCACCGGCCTTCATGCGCCTGGCCGGCGCCAACCTGGCCGCACAGTCGGCCGAGCAGATCAGCCTGGCCGCGGTGCCCATCGTCGCGGTGCTGGCGCTCGGCGCCGGGCCGGGTGAGATCGGCCTGCTGGCCACGGCCCAGACGCTGCCCTTCCTGCTGCTGTCCATACCCACGGGCCTGATCGCCGACCGGGTGTCCAAACGGCGCCTGATGTGCGTGGCCGAAGCGCTGCGGCTGCTGGCCTTCGTGGGCTTGCTGGTGGCTGGCCTGCTGGGGATGCTGTCGCTGCCGGTGCTGGCGCTGCTGGGCTTTCTCGGTGCTACCGGCACCGTGGGCTTCAGCGTGGCCGCACCGGCACTGGTGCCCACGCTGGTGCCGCGCTACGCGCTGGGTGCAGCCAACGGCCGGCTGGAGCTGGCACGGAGCGCGGCCTTTGCCGCCGGCCCGGCACTGGCCGGCGCACTGGTGGCCTGGACCGGGGCCACGTCCGCCTTCGTGCTGGCGGCCATGCTGTCGGCTGCCGCGCTGGCGCTCTTGCTGAGGCTGCCGGAGCCCGCTGCCGCGCCGTTGGCACCACGCCGCCATCCGCTGGTGGAGCTGAAGGAGGGCGCGAACCTGGTCTGGCACAACCCGCTGCTGCGGCCCGTGCTGCTGACCGCAGTGGTCTGGAACATCGCCTGGTTTGTCTTGCAGGCCGCCTATGTGCCCTATGCGGTGCACCAACTGGGCCTCAGCGCCGCGGCCGTGGGCTTCACGCTGGCCGCCTACGGCGCGGGCATGGTGGTGGGTGCGCTGGGCGCATCGCGCGTGCTGCGCGTGCTGCCCTTCGGCCAAGCCGTGGTGCTGGGCCCGGTGGTGTCGGTGCTGGCCATCGGCGTGATGGCGCTCACGTTGTGGGCACCACCGCAATCTGGCCC
Source organism: Rubrivivax sp. (assembly GCA_031429255.1). Lineage (GTDB taxonomy): Bacteria > Pseudomonadota > Gammaproteobacteria > Burkholderiales > Burkholderiaceae_C > Rubrivivax. The sequence continues at coordinate 18,470 of JANOZF010000087.1, read as the reverse complement.
GGCACTGCCCACGCTGTCGTTTTTCCTCTTCGGCGTCGGGCCCATCATCTGGACCATCAGTTCCACCACGCTGCGCCAGTCCATCACCCCTACCGCCGCGCTGGGGCGCGTAACGGCGATCTTTCTGGCCGTGAACATGGGCGCGCGGCCCCTGGGCGCAGCTTTGGGCGGCTGGGTGGGCGCGCTGTATGGCGCGCAAGCCTGTCTGCTGCTGGCGCTGCTGGGCTTCGTGCTGCAGGCCGTGGTGATCAGCGCGTCGGCCATTCCAAGGCTGCGCAGCCTGCCGTCGGCTGTGGCGTAGCCGATCGGGCACCGGGCAGGCCCGCAGGGCGGCGGCGCAGGGCTCTATGGCCCGATACCCATGCCCGCACAAACCCTGCCCAGCGCCGATGCACGGGCCATTGCAAAATGGAGGGCTGAGGGCGCCAAGTAAACCGTGCCGCTGCCGGCGCGTTTTGGCATTGCCCACGCAACACACACCCCAAGGAGATCTTCATGACCACCCGTCGCGCGATGCTCGCCACCGGCACCCAGCTGGCCGGGCTGTTGGCCGCAGCCGGCTTGCTGCCAGCGGCTGCACAGGCCGCCTGGAACCAGGGCGCTTTTGAAGCCAAGACCATGGCCGACCTGATGAAGACCCTGGGCGGCAGCGCACCCGCCGCCAGCAAGGACGTCACCATCACCGGCCCAGACATCGCCGAGAACGGCGCCGTGGTGCCCGTGGGTGCCGCCACCACGCTGCCCGGCGTGAAGAAGCTGCTGCTGCTGGTGGAGAAGAACCCCAGCATGCTGGCGGCCTCGTTCGACGTCACTGACGCCATCGACGCCAACGTCAACACGCGCGTGAAGATGGGCCAGTCGTCCAACGTCTTCGCCGTGGCGATGATGAACGACGGCAAGGTGCTCTACGCCAGCAAGGAAATCAAGGTCACTCTCGGCGGCTGCGGCGGTTGATCCCCCCCGCCACTGCACCCATCCAGCTTCAGGAGAAACAACATGGCAGACCCGATGCGCATACGCGCCCAAGTGGCCGGTGACAAAGCCACCGTCCGAGTGTTGATGAGCCACGAAATGGAAACCGGCCAGCGCAAGGATTCGGCGGGCAAGGTCATTCCGGCGTGGTTCATCACCGAAGTCACCGCGGCGCACAACGGCAAGCAGGTGCTGGCCGCCGAATGGGGGCCTTCAGTGGCCAAGAACCCGTTCCTGCAATTCAACGTCAAGGGCGCCAAGGCCGGCGACAAGATCAGCGTGAGCTGGATCGACAACAAGGGCGACAAGCGCACCGACGAAGCGACCGTCTCCTGACGGTGCAACAGACCAGGGAGCCAGCCGACGACACCGCGACACAGCGGCGCCCGGCCTGTAATGACCGAGAACTTCGTACATGAAGACGACTGCGCTGTGCGCCTTGACCGTTTCGCTGCTGGGTGCTGCGGCCCTGCCCGCGTTGGCGCAAACCAAGTCAGCAGCCGACGGCATTGCCGAATACCGCAAGATGCTGGAAGACGGCAACCCGGCCGACCTGTTCGAAGCCAAGGGCGAAGAGCTGTGGAAAACCAAGCGCGGGCCGAAGGCCGCGTCGCTTGAAAAATGCGACCTTGGCAAGGGCCCTGGCGTCGTCAAGGGCGCCTTTGTCGAACTGCCACGCTACTTTGCCGACACCAATCGGGTGCAGGACGTGGAATCGCGCCTGGTCACCTGCATGGAAACGCTGCAGGGCTTCAACGGCGCCGAGATTGGCAAGACGGCCTTTGGCCGCGGCGAGATGGCCAACGTCACGGCGCTGGCCACCTATGTCGCCGCGTCGTCGCGCGGCCTGCGCTTCGCGCTGCCGCAGGGCCACATCGAAGAGAAGAAAAGCTACGAACTCGGCAAGCGCGCGTTCTTCTTCCGCGGTGGGCCGATGGACTTTTCCTGCGCCTCTTGCCATGGCGTGGACGGCCAGCGCATCCGCCTGCAAGACCTGCCCAACCTGACCAAGAACCCGGGCGACGGCATCGGCTTCGCCGCCTGGCCCGCCTACCGCGTCAGCAACGGCCAGATGTGGAGCATGCAATTGCGGCTGAACGACTGCTTCCGCCAGCAGCGGTTTCCCTACCCCGGCTTCGCTTCCGACGTCACCGTGGCCTTGGGCACCTACATGGGCGTGAACGCCAAGGGCGCCGAGTCCATTGCGCCGGCCATCAAGCGTTGAAGGCGCGGAAGCACACCATGAAAAAGATGACTTTGTTGACCCTTTCGAGGCTGTCGTTGGCAGCACTGGTGCTTGCCGGCTGCGCCGCACTGCCAGGCGCGGCCGAACTGGACAAGCAGGCGCTGGCGATGATCAAGGGCGGCTTTCGCGACGAGGGCATTGCCAAGATAGACCGCATCGACCAGGACCTGGGGCAAAGCGCCTGCTCGTCCGACCAGCCGCCCAACGAAGCCCTGGCCGACCAGGTGACGGCGCAGGCCAGAGCCACGGTGAAATGGCCTGCTGGCGGGCAATACATTGGCGACTGGCGCGAGGGCGAAAAGATCGCGCAGAACGGCCGCGGCATGACCTGGACCGACAGCAGCACCGCCACCAAGGACAACGGTGGCAGCTGCTACAACTGCCACCAGATCAGCAAGGAAGAGATCTCCTACGGCACCATCGGCCCCAGCCTGTACAACTACGGCAAGAACCGCGGCGTGCAAGACGTGCTGGCGCCCACCGCGCAGCCGATCATCGAATACACCTGGACCAAGATCTACAACAGCAAGAGCTACAACGCCTGTTCCAACATGCCCCGATTCGGGCACAAGGGCTTGCTGGACAACCAGCAGATCGCGCATGTGATGGCGCTGCTGCTGGACCCGAAGTCACCGGTCAACAAGTGACCCCGCTGCTTCCACGCGGCACCACACGCGCAGGGGCGCATCAGCGACATGCGGCTGGCTTGGCGGGCAAGCTGCTTGACGCCGGCAAAATCTACAAGGTGGCAGGGTGGGCGCCGGTGGCCGAAGAGGCTGCCAAGGCCGGCAACCCGGGCCTGGCCTGAGCGTCCAGATCGAGCGTGTGCTGGGCCGCAAGCGTCCAGGCGAAGGAACCAAGGCGCAGGCGTAGCATCGCGGGCTTTCACCCAGCGCGCACCGATGCAAGCCCTGCCCGAACCCGACCAGTCCCTTGAGAGCCCGGCCAACCGCGCGGTGCTGGAAATCAGCCTGGCCAGCTCGCTGGAGTTGCGCCAGCTCGGGCTGGCCACCATCTTCGACATCCGCCAGGCCTTCGAGCTGGAGGTCAAGGGCCGCGTGCCCGACACCGTGCATGTGCCGCTGTTCGAGGTGAAGCGCATCCTGGGTGAAGTGCTCAGCAGCGAAGAACAGGAGGTGCTGGATGCCGGTGCGCCCACCGAGTTCGATGCCTTGAGCTTCATCAAGCTCGTGAACCAGGCACACCACGGCCGCGACCACATTCTGCTGTGCCTGTGCAACAGCGGCCGTCGCAGCCTGTACGCGGCGCAGATGCTGCGTGAGCTGGGCTATCCGAAAGCGCTGTCGGTGGCGGGGGGTTTCCAGGCCTGGAAGAAACTGCAGAGCACCGCTGCGGCCACGGCCACACCCGGCGTCAGCCAAGCACCGGCCGCCGCCCTTACCACTGCGCCAGCAAGCGCCCCTTGACCACGCGATGCGGCCAGCGGGTGAGCCCGCGGTCGCCAAGGGCCGTGCAGCCGCCGCTGCGCACGTCGAAGGTCCAACCGTGCTTCGGGCACGTCAGCTGGTGGCCCTGCAAGGCCAGGTGCGGAATGTTGGTGGCCTGGTGCGGGCAAAGGCTGTCGCAGACCTGCCAGTCTTTCACCGACACGCGGTGCACGAACAGGCTGCGGCCGTCGCAGTCCACACGCTGGGTGTCGCCCACCTTGAAGCCCTTGATGGCCAGCACCTCGTGCCAGGCACCCGGTGATGGCGCTGGCGCTGCCGGTTCAGCGCCCGGTGGCTGCGTCAGCGCGGCGGGGTCGAAGCCGGGCAGGTTCATCGCCAGGATGATGTCCACCGCCCAGACGATCTTCGTCAGGCCCAGGGTGGGGAAGGCCATCAGCAGCGCGTCCAGCACTTCCATCGGCGAGCAGCCTTCGGCCAGCGCGCGCTTCAGGTATTGCCTGAAGCCGCGCTCGGTCTGCGCGTCGACCTTGGTGATGACGCTGATGAGGTTGCGCGTCTTCGGGTCGAGGTGCGTGCCACAGGCCTTGAGGAACGCAAAGTAGTGGCTCACCGCATCGGGCCGCGCTTTCAGCAGGTAGTTCAGGGCTTCGCTCATGGGCAGGATTCTCGCTCTCGATGCAGTGGACCTTTCGATGCCAAACAGAGGAGATGATCTGATGGCACCTTGTCGTGCGTCAGGATCATCGGGCGCCGCCGTCGCAGGCGGTGAAGGGGTCACCACCGCCGACCCACACCGGCCAGCCGCAGCTGCATGAAGCCATGATCCGACTGAACCTGAATCAGCGCAAAGCCGACTGCACCCAATGGGCAATGGCGTGGGCGCTGCGGAATTCGTCCACCGAGCGGGCTGGAATGTCGGGATACCGGTCACGCCACAGCTTCGTCAGGGGATTGCCGGCGCCCACCTCCAGCACGCAACGAACACGCCGCTCCGCGATGGCATCCATGCAACGGTCCCAATTCACCGTGGTCGCCAACTGGCGGGCCAGCAACTGTCTCAAACGGCCCGGTTCGCGCTCTGCCGCGCCGACGGCATTGCAGACCAGGGTCGGGCGCGGCGACACAAAGGTCACGGCGCCCAGCCGCTCTTCAAACTCGACAGCCGCCGCAGACATCCACGGCGTGTGCGAAGCAACGCGCACGGGCAGACGCGTGCAACGCGCGCCGCCGGCAGACAGGTCCCTTTCGGCAGCACTCAGGGCCGTGGACAAACCTCCGAGCACAGCCCGGTCGGGCGCCAGTCGAATGGCCAGAGCCAAGCCGTAGCGAATACAGGCAGCCTGCACCGCCTTGGCGTCGAGACCCTGGACGGACAGCAGTCCGGTATCGAGCCCGGCGGCGCTGCGGTCCATCGCGGCAGCCCGGTCAACGGCCAGGGCCATGGCGTCGACGACGCTGTACGCACCGGCAACGCAGAAGGCCGCGAGTTCTCCCGCGCTGTAACCCGCGACCACCTCTGGTGCCGGCAGGCTCGGCGCCAAGGCCTGCCAGGCGGCCAGGCTCAGGCCAGTCAGCAGAGGCTGCGCCACGGCGTTGCGGTGGGCCCATTCGGATTCGGCGAATCGGCTGCGCCAGTCGGCGCCAAGCTGAACCTCCATCAGCGCAAGCGTGGCTGCGGCTTCCTGGCAGTTGTCCAACCACGGAAGCATGGTCGCGCATTGCGTCCCCTGACCTGCAAAAAGCAATGCCAGACTCACGCTTGACCACAGACGCGCTGCATCCAGCAGGCGGCCGCCATCATGTCGGCTGTGCCGCCAGGCGACAGCCGGCGCGCGACGAAGTCCGTGTGAACCGCCCTTGCATGCGCCAGCGCGTCGGGGCGCAGGGCACCACCGGCGGCGAGGAAGGCGCGCGCGGCGCCCTGGGCGTGCCGCAGGCCCTCCAGGCCGCCGCGGTGGGCCAGGTTGGTGTCTTCCAGCACCGCCATGGTCTCGAACAAAGCCTGCAGACGCGCTTCACGCGGCGCTGCGCCACTCTGCTGCGCCAACAGCAAGGCGGGCAAGGTGGTCTCGAAAAGCACCGGGAATCCGAGCATCGCCTCGGCGCCCGCACTGCGCAGGCCGAAACGGCGTGCCACGATGGCGCCATGCAGGTGACTGCTGCGTCGCACGCGCTCGGACAGTGCGGGCCCCCAGCGGGTGATCAGCTCGCGCCGCAGCGCCACAGCATCCAGACGCGCACGCCGGGCCGCCAACGAACCGGCACTGGCGCACAGCAATCCGAGGCTGAAGATGGCGCCACGGTGGGTGTTGATGCCCCCCGTGGCGGCCAGCATGCGCGCCTCGGCCGCAATGCCTTCACGCTCCAGCAACTCGAAGGTGGAGCCCTCCGCCCCCAGCCCGGCGATGCGGGGGAAATACAGGCGCAATGAAAACAGGCTGCGCAGGAACGTCCGCGCGTTCATGTCGTCGTGGCTGCCGCTGTCGATGAAGGAGACGAGACCGGGTTTCGGGGCAAGGGCCAGTTCGTCGTAGAGCGCCACCACTGCCGCGCGACCTATGGCTCGCAACGCCGTGGGCAGGTGCGCGTCCTTCGACTGGAGACCACCGTCGCGACCGGCCTGCATCATGCGGCGACTTCCCATGCCGAAGCGTGCTCGAGCGTGGCCCGGTCGAACCGCTTCACGAGGATCTTGTCGGTCTGACCGGACCTGCACCGCAGCCACTCGCGCCAGGCGACCGCCGCCCCGTCGGGGAATGCCAGTTCGCCGTCGATGCGCACGTTTCCTGGCGCGGCGGCCCGGAGCGCAGCGCAAGCCTGATCGGCCTGTGCGGCTGTACCCACGTCCATCAGCAGGTCAATGTCAGATGCCCCGTGGACATAGCTCATCCCCGTCAGTCGCTGCCAACCGTAGCTGCCGTACACACGCGCCGTTACTCCCAGCCGGGACAGGTGCTCACACAGCAGCCCCCAGCCCGCTTGCGCTGCGGCAGGCAGCTCAGGCCCCAGTTCGACCGCAAGCGGGAAATCGCCCAGCCGTGCCACGCCACGCAAGGGGGCCGAAACGCTGATCGCCTGGCGCCCCCATCGCGCGGGCGCGGCCAGGCCCAGCGCCAGCGCAGCGTCTGGCAGGCTGGAGCATGCTTCGGCGCGCTGGCGAGTGATGACCAACGGCCAGCGCTGTTGCGCCCAGTGCGCCAGGCAATCTGCCGACTCGGTCGCGATAGAGTGCGACCGACCATCGGACGATGATGCGATGGCCAGAATGCGGTACCAGGCATGTTCGTCGAGCCAGACGAGCTGGTGCCGCCGCATCGGCTTCATGGGAGGCGCCGGCTGGAAACGCTCACGCCGCCAACACCTGTTCCACCACGCTGGCGGCGAGACGGCGACCGCCGCGCTCACGGCCGAGCACCGCGCGGCGGTCGTCGGTCGACGCATGTGCCAGAGCTTCGCGCAAGCCGGCCTGCAGGTCGTCCGGCCACAGCGCGCGCACACCGCCCATGCGCAGGTAGTTCTGCACGCCCGGCGCAAACACCGGGTTGGACATGGACAGGGCAGTCAGCAGTTCCTCCGAGAGCTTGGTGACGCGCGCCATGGCCGGGATGCGCATGACACGGATCTCGGCTTCGGGCAGGGCGTCGCAGGCGTCGGCGATCAGCCCCGAGGTGATGAAGCCGCCCGACAGCGCCTGGTCGTAGACGAGGCCGATCACTTGGTGACCACGCCGCCGCGCCAGGTCGATGCAGCAGCCAAGATGGGCCATCGCGCGGTTGATGCCCAGCAGTTCGTCGTGGCGGCGCAACTGCTGGCCCTGCGTGTCGATCATCAGGAAGATGGCGCGGCCTGGGTGCCGGGCCATCGTCTCCAGCACCACTTGCGCCTGACGCAGCGCCAATGCGTAACCGATGGGCGCGTGATGGGTGCTGCCGACAACGGCCAAGGTGCAGCCATCGAAGCTGGCGCTGCCGCTGAGGAAGTCGCCATCGGCCTGGATACCGTGGTCGGGACCGAACAGCTGTGTGGCCACGTCGCTCCACTTCATGCCGCGTTCTCCTGGCGCAGCGCACGCACTTGTGTGGCGCTCATGTCCGGCACGGAGGCGGCCTGGGCGAGGCCCAGGCGGCGCCACAGATCCACCGCATCATCGGCGCCCAAGCCATCCTGCAGGCGCTGCGTCAGCAGGGCTTGCTCTTGCTGCAGTGACTGCAAAGTCAGCGGCCGACTGCTGTCCAGCGCGCGCACCGCTGCGTCTCGAAAGGCCTGGACGTCGTCGTCCACCAGTTGGTCGCAGTCGCCCACCAGGTAGCGGTGCTTGCCGCCGGTGGTGCGCCAGACCAGCGCGCGGTCGCGCGAGTCGAATTCCTCGACGCCGTGCGAGGCCTCGATGACCTCGGGGCCGGACATCGCCAGCCGGCCGATGTCGCTGATCACCAGGTGGTCGGCACAGCGGGCCACGATGCCCATGCCGCCGAAACAGCCGTTGGCGCCGCCGATCAACACCAGCACCGGGATGCCAGCAGCACGGGTGTCGAGCAGCGCGCGCATCACTTCCGAGACGGCGATCAACCCAGCATTGGCCTCGTGCAGACGCACACCACCCGATTCGGCCAGCAACACCACGGCGTCGGGCCGGTCGCGCAAGGCGCGCCTGAACAGCCCCACGAGCTTGGCGCCATGGACCTCGCCGACGCCGCCGCCCATGAACTCGCCTTCCTGCGCCGCGACGAACACCCGGCGTTCGCTCAAGCGCGCTTCGCCGATCGCCACGCCGTCGTCGAAGGCTGCCGGCACGCCCAGTTGTGCCAGGTGCGGGCTCATCACCCGCTGCGAAGGTGGCAGCCACTCGTGGAAGCTGCCGGCATCGAAGAGCGCGGCGATGCGCTCGCGCGCCGAGCACTCGGCGAAGCTGATGCGGCGCACTGCGCTGCCGCTCATGGCAGCGCGGCCGCGGCCTGCGCCAGGCGCAGGCTCACCACGGCCGGCGTGGCCCCCATGTCGTGGATGGCCACAGCCACCCCGGCCAGCGGATGGCGGGCGTGGAAGTCGCGCAGCACGGCGGCCCAGATGGTTCCGAAGCCGCGCGCCGAGGTCTGCACTTCGAAGCGGCACTCCGGCCCCGTGCTCGGTTCGAGCAGCACCTCGAGGTTGCCTGAACCGACAACGCCCACCAGCACCGCCGCGAAGGCGCCCACCGGCTGCGTGCCGGTGAAGCTGTAGTGCAGCGTTTCCAAGCCTGCGGCCATGCTCATGTGGATTGCCTCATGAATTTCATCACCAGTTGCGGAAGCGGCCGGGCGGGACATACAAGCCGCCAGAGGCGTCGACCAGGTCGCGCATCGACCGTGCCGCCAGCAGGTTGCGCGTGGCCAGGCGCGGGTCGACGCCCAGGTCTTCAGCGCGCTGGATGACGCCGCGGTCGCGCAGGTTCTCGACCATGCGGCGGTCGCGTGCCAATCCCACCGCGGTATAGCCGGCGACGCCGCGCACGGCCTGCTCGCGCTCTTCGTCGGTGCGGCACAGCAGCAGGTTGGCGATGCCTTCCTCGGTCAGGATGTGCGTCACGTCGTCGCCGTAGATCATGATCGGCGGCAGCGGCATCTGCGCCTGTTCGGCCAATTGCCAGGCATCCAGGGTCTCGACGAAGGCCGGCTCCATGTGCTCGCGGAAGGTCTCGACCATCTGCACCACCAGCTTCTGGCCGCGCGGCGTGCCGCGTGCGCCGGTCAGGCCGTCGCGCGCCTGGCGGCCGGCCTTCAACCAGGTCGCGCTGGCATGGCGGCGGCCGCGGGCATCGGCGCCCATATTGGGCGCGCCGCCGAATCCGGCGATGCGGCCGAGCGTGGCGGTGGAGCTGTTGGCGGCCAGGTCGATCTGCAGCGTGCTGCCGATGAACAGGTCGCAGGCGTAGTGGCCGGCGGCCTGGCAGAAAGCGCGGTTGCTGCGCATCGAGCCGTCGGGGCCGGTGAAGAAGACATCAGGGCGGGCGCGGATGTAGTCCTCCATGCCCATCTCGGAGCCGAAGGAGTGCACCGACTTCACCCAGCCAGCCTCGATGGCCGGGATCAGCGCCGGGTGGGGGTTCAGCGCCCAGTGGCTGCAGATCTTGCCCTTCAAGCCCAGCGACTCGGCATAGGTCGGGAGCAGCAGTTCAATGGCCGCGGTGTCGAAGCCGATGCCGTGGTTCAGCCGCTGCACGCCGTATTCGGCGTAGATGCCCTTGATGGCCATCATCGCCATCAGCACCTGTATCTCGCTGATCTGCGCCGGGTCGCGCGTGAACAGCGGTTCGATGAAATGCGGCTTCGGGCTCTGCACCACGAAGTCGACCCAGCCGGCCGGTACGTCCACGCGTGGCAACCGGTCCACGATCTCATTGACCTGCGCAATGACGATGCCGCTCTTGAAGGCGGTGGCTTCGACGATGGCCGGCGTGTCCTCGGTGTTGGCGCCCGTGTAGAGGTTGCCGTCGCGGTCGGCAGCTTGTGCACAGATCAGCGCCACGTTCGGCGTCAGGTCGACGAAGTAGCGCGCGAACAGTTCGAGGTAGGTGTGGATGGCACCGATGTCGATGCGCCCCGCGCCGACCAGCCGCGCCAGCCGGGCACCCTGCGGGCCCGAGAAGCTGAAGTCGAGCTTGGCTGCGATACCGTTCTCGAACACGTCCAGGTGCTCGGGCAGCGCCAGCACCGACTGCACCATGTGCAGGCCGTGCACCGCAGCAGGGTCGAGGGTGGTCAGCGCGCGGGCCAGGAAGTCGGCCTGCTTCTGGTTGTTGCCCTCCAGGCAGACGCGGTCACCCGGTTCAATCACGGCCTGCAGCAGCGCGCCAATGGCAGCTGCGTCGACCTGCTTGCCCACGCTGCAGGCACGCGCCCGTTCGAGGCGCGCTGTGCGCGAGCGGCGCTGCGTGTCCCAGACGGGCGGGGCGCTCATGTTGGACATTACTTCGGCGCCCCCCTCACCAGGTCGGGCAGGCCGGTGGCGATGCCGGGCAGGAAGCACATCAGCAGGATCCCGACGAACATCAACCCGAGGAACGGCAGCAAGCCGTAGATGACTTCCTTCAGCGGGATATCGGGGGCGATGTTCTTGATGACGAAGATGTTCAGGCCCACCGGCGGGTGGATCAGGCCCATCTCCATCACGATGGTCATGACGACGCCGAACCAGATCAGGTCGAAGCCCGCATCCTTCAGCGGCGGCAGGATGATGGGCGCGGTCATCAGGATGAGGATCAGTAGTCGCCTGACAGCAGCGCGCCGAAACCGGGTGAACGGGCCTTCAGACCCAGTTTCTTCAACATCATGTAGGTGGTGCAGACCGATGAAGAGACCACCGGCAGCCCGACGCGGTCTTCAATCAACTGCACCGAGGCCAGCGAGGGCATCTGCACGCAGGCCGAGGCCACCACGGCATCGACGCCGCGCGTGTTCAGCCGCTTGGTGATTTCGACCGGAGCCAGCGCGTCCTGGCGGCCTACCTCGAGGTTGTCGGGGATTTCCAGCGAGATGCTGTCGACGACCTCGATGCCTTCGTGTTCGATGTAGTCGATGACCAGTTGGGTCAGTGGCTTCATGTAGGGCGTCAGGATCGACACCTTCTTCGCGCCCAGCGCCTTCAAGCCGTCGACCAGGGCGCCGGCACTCGTCACCACCGGGGCCGGACCGCCGGCTTCGACGGTACGCCCATGCAGCCGCTGCTCGGAGACGCGGTGGTAACCGTTTCCCATGCTCATGATGGCCACCAGGCAGGCATAGCCCAGCACGTCGACCCGCGCGTCGGCCAACTCCAGCGCGCAGCGGTCGCTGTCGCGGTCCATCGCGGCCAGTTCTTCCTTCGTCACCTTCTGCATGCGCATGCGGCTGGAGTGGAAGGTGAAGCGTTCGGGCTCGGACATTTCACGGGCGCGCAACACAGCCGGGATCTCGGTCTCCATCGTGGTGTTGGAGCTGGGCACGATTTGCCCGATGCGGTAGATGCGGTTGCTCAAGCTGACCTCCGTGACTGCGGGTGGTTGATGAATGACAGCGAGTGTGCGAGGCCGGGGCGTGGCTGGTGTTCGCCATGCGTTGAGGTAACCTTGCTCAAGCATTGATGAGGGAAAACCCGCACCTTGGTCAACTTGAACCGCTTCGATCTGGTCTCGTTGCGCCTGTTCGTGGCGGTGGTGGACGCAGGCAGTCTGACGGCAGGGGCAGAACGCTTCGGCATCTCGCTGGCAGCTGCGAGCCGAAGAATTTCAGAACTGGAGCACCACTGCGGTAAAGCCCTGCTTCAGCGAAGTCAGCGCGGCGTCACAGCCACAGCTGATGGCCAGGCGGTACACCGCCACGCGATCGAGTTGGCCGCGAACCTGGAACGCCTGGCACTGGCTGTCGAAGACATGAATGCGGATGCCAGCGGCCTGCTGCGCCTGTGCGCAAACCCGTCCGCGCTGGGAGGTTTTCTGCCGGCCATGCTGGCAGCCTATGCCCTTCGGCATCCTGCAGTTCGCATCGATCTGGAGGACACGCTGAGCGAAGATGCCGTGCGCATGGTGGCCTCCGGTGCAGCCGAACTGGGTGTGATCGGGGACAACACACCGAGGCAAGGACTGGAGTGCTTCGTCTGCGATGTCGATGAGATGGTGCTCATCACGCCCGCCGGGCATCCGCTGGACAGTGCCGCTCCGGTGGCCTTCGAGCGGGCATTGGACTACGACTTTGTCAGCCTGAGCCGTACGGCATCGCTGACCCGCAAGATCAGTGCCGCAGCCGAAGCCAATGGTCGAAGCCTTCGCATCCGCGTCCAGGCACGCAGTTTCGACACCATGTGCCGGATGGTGGCCGCCGGCCTTGGGTTGACGGTGCTGCCTCGAAATGGAGCCTCGCTGTACGCCGATGCCTTGGGGTTGAAGGTGATGGCTCTGAACGGCCTCGACGTGCGGCGGCGCCTGCTGCTGGCCATGCGAAGCCGCACGGTGCTGTCACCGGCTGCGATCGCGCTGGTCGAGAGCATCGAAAGCCGCGTGCGGGACAGCCACTGGGACGAGTAACGGCAAAACATCGGCAGCGCGGAGATGCGCAAGCCCGCCTTGTCCAACGTCGTCGAAATCGAAAGCTGCGAGTATCCGGACTGTTGGAAGATCATGATCGGCTCGGGCAAGCTCGGCGAGCAGGGCCTGTGGAAGATGTTCCGCTCGGAAAACCCTGTGCCGCACCACGACTGCGAAGGCGTCGAACCAGCGGCCCGGCAGACGGGCACCGAATGACGATCTTCTGGCGCACCAAGAAAGGACCAGCACCGTGATCAGCAAGAACACCATCTGCCTCTGGTACGACGGCACCGCACTCGACGCCGCGCGCTTCTATGCCCAGCACTTCCCGGACAGCGCGGTGAACGCGGTGCACCGCGCACCCGGCGACTACCCGTCGGGCAAGCAGGGCGACGTGCTGACGGTGGAATTCACCGTCGCGGGCATTCCGTGCCTGGGGCTCAACGGCGGCCCCATGTTCAAGCACACGGAGGCTTTCTCGTTTCAGATCGCCACCGACGACCAGGCGGAAACCGACCGCCTGTGGCAGGCCATCGTCGACAACGGCGGCCAGGAAAGCGCCTGCGGCTGGTGCAAGGACCCGTGGGGCGTGTCGTGGCAGATCACGCCGCGCGTGCTGATGGCGGCCATCGCAGACCCAGACCCCGCGGCGGCCAAGCGGGCCTTCGAGGCCATGATGCAGATGGGCAAGATCGACATCGCCACGATCGAGGCCGCGCTGCGCGGCTGAACGCCGGCAACAAAACCCCAGGCGAGGGCCCGACGCGCCTGGAACGTGCCGCGTCGACGCCAGGCGTCAAGCGCCAGCCACCCGGGCGGCCACATGCACCAGCACCGGCCCGCTGGCGTGGCCGGTGACGGCTTCAGCCGTGCTGCCCATGCGCGCGTGCGCGCTGGTGCCGGGGCGGTGGCGCGACACCACCAGCAGGTCGGCGCCGCGTTGATCGGCCGTGGCCAGCAGCGCCGGGGCCGCACGGCCGATGACCACTTCACCGCTGGCGTCGGCGTGCTGCTGCCGTGCTTGTTGCACCGCGCTGGCCAGCGCGATTTCGGCCTGCGGCCGTTCCGCAGCCCCGGCGGCCACGCACACCACCAGCAGCGGCAGTTGGCAGGCGGCCGCCACCGCCGCAGCGGCCGCCACGCAGCCTGTGTCGGGCGCCAGCGGGTCCACGCCCACCATCACGCGCGTGCGCCACAGCATGGCCGCGCGCGGCGTCACCAGCACGCTGCACGGGGCCAGGGCCACCACCTGGCTGACCATCTCGCCCACCAGCAGGCGCGACAGGAAGCCGCGTTTGCCGCGGCGCCGGATGATCAGCAGGTCGGCCTGCGCGCTGCGTGCCTCGGCGACGATCTCGGCGGCCAGGTCAGCACCACGCCGCACGCGGGGCGACAACAGCACGCCCCACGGCAGTGCCGCAGCCTGCAGTGCCTGGATGCGCGCCGCCGTCTCGCTGTCGGCCTTCTGTGCCAGTTCCGGCGCCAGCATCTCGAACTCGGCATTGCTCAGCATCGGCAACACCACCGCCAGAGGCAGGCCGCAGCGCTGCGCCAACGCCAGCGCCAGCGCTTCGGCGCCGGTGTCGAATTCGGTGTGCTCGGTGGCCAGCAACAAATGTTCGAAGGGATGTGCCATGCCGTCTCAATGTCCACCAGAAATAAGGCCCGATGCTGCCACCACCACCACCGCCACCTCGGCCAGGCACAGCAGCACATAGGCCTTGTCGCCGCGTTTCAGGTACAGCGGCACCAGTGCCAGCAGGCACAGCACTGAACAACCCGCCAGGATCACGATGCCCAGCAGGCCGACGACGTCGCCCTTGAAGACCAGTGCCAGCCAGCCCCAGCCGGTGGGCATCTGCGTCTTGGCCAGGTAGGTGCCCACCGGCTGCGACCATAGTTCGGGCAGGCGCTGCAACGGCACCTGGGCTTCGAGCAAGCCCGTCACATAGGCGGCGAAGCTGAGCACCAACACCACCAGACCGATGCGCGTGCCCCAGTCCAGCAGCGTGGCATAACGCAGCTGCTCGGTGCTTTGGGTGGTGGTGGCGCCAAGGCCGCCGGGCGGTGCCTCGTCCAGCTTCGTCACGGCCACACCCCCAGGCCCTTGAGCAGCGCACGCAAGCCGGCAAAGAGCAGCACGCCGATGACCAGGCGACGGATGACCTCGCCCTTGAGCACACCCAGCAAGCGCGCGCCGATCTTGGCGCCCAGCATCATGCCCACCACCGAAGGCACGGCAATCATCGGCAGCACCGCGCCGCGGTTGATGTAGACCCAGGCCGCAGCCGAGTCCACCAGCGACAGCACCAGGCCCGAGGTGCCGGCGGCCACTTTCACCGGTGCGCCCATCAGCAGGTTCAGCGCCGGCACGTTGGCCCAGCCGGCGCCGATGCCGAACATGCCGGCCAGCACGCCGATGACGAGAAACAGCGCCAGCCCGGGCACCGTGCGGTGCACCTGCCACTTGACGACACGGCCAGATGCACCGTCGATGAAGATGCCGTTCAGCGCCAACGCCTGCGACAGCGCGTCGGGCTGCTGCACGTCGGGGAATTCGGACTTCTGCGCGGTGAACATCAACACCACGATGCCCAGCACCAGCACGCCCAGCAGGATCTGGACGACGTGCGCCGGCATGGCCAGCCCGAGCATCGCGCCGCCGATGGAGGAAGCCGAAGCCAGCACCGCCAGCGGCAGCGCCAGCCGCAGGCTGCCCAGGCCACCGCGCAGCAGCGTGGGCCCGGCCGACAGCGCGCTGGCCAGCGCCACCAGCAGGCCAGCGCCGCGCACGAAATCGAGGTGGAAGGGAAAGAAGCTGCCGACGATGGGCACGAACAAGGTGCCGCCGCCAATGCCAGCCGGCACCGCGACGATGCCCATCAGAAAACAACCGACGAACAGCGCCAGTGGCCACACCCACCACGGCAGCGTGCTGGCCGACGCCGCCGAAAACACGGCAGAACCGGGGCCAGCGTTGGTGCTCGCGTCGGGAGCCGCAAGCGCCATCTGCACCACCGTCGCACCGTCCAGGCCCGTGGCTTGTGCGCCCACCGCCAGCAGCGGCAGCAGCGGCACGGCCACCAGCATCGCAGCGGCAACGCATGCAGATGCGCGCCTGCGCTGCATCAAGACACCGCCTGGTAATACAGATTCTGTGGATGGTTGGCCTGCGCGAAGAAGAACCAGCGCTCGGCCAGCAAGCCCAGGTACTGCACCAGGAAGGCAAAGCCGAACAGCGCCGGGCTGCCGGTGGCCAGTCCGCCCCACAGCAACACCAGCGGCAGCACGAAGGCGCCCACGATGAAGCCCCATTTCACCCTGCGCAGCGCGCCCGGTGAACGGCCGTGGAAGAACTCGCGTGTGTTGAACGAACCGCCCATGAAGCCCATGGACTTCTGCACCACCACCGGGTGCCGTATGCCCAGCGCCGACTGCAGCGTCGACTTCGGCTTCAGCCGCGCATTGCGCAGCAGCGACAGGCTGCGCGTGACCCAGGCGGCCAGCGTGAACAAGAGGGCACACGCTGCAAACGCAGGCGTCAAGGGCACGGCATTGAAAGCCGGGCCGTGCGACGACAGCGCGGCCGCCAGCGTGAAGCCCGAGGCCAGACCCAGCAGCGTGAGGTTGACCAGCGTGAAAGCACTGGCCCATTCCTGCAGGAAGCGAACCGACGCGTAGACCATGGCCGTGCAGATGAACAGCGCAGCGCAAGCCAGCGCAGCCAGCAACCCCAGGCCCAGCGTACCGCCGATGCCGCGGACGTGCATCAGCGTCCAGGCCAGCAGCAAGGCCATGAACAGCGGCAGCGCAATCACCTCGCGCGACAGCCACGAGGTGCGCCACATGGTGGCCGTGCGCCAGGCGCGTTCGGGCCGGCCGAGGTGGAAGAACGAGGCCACCAGGCCCAGGCCGCTGAGCAACACGGCTATGCCGCCACCGAGAACGAAGAAACCCCGCTCTTGTGCGTCCACACCAAAGCCGGCCAGTTCGGCGCCCCACAGCGCGATGAACAGGCCCTGCGCGACACCGCACAGCGTGGTCAGGAAGATGACGGAGAAAGCGGGGTTCATGGTGCGGTCACCCCGTCGCTTCGGAAAACAGCACGGGGCAGCAGTCAGGTCGCATAGTCTTCACGCCCGCCGCCCTGGTACGGCGTTTCGGGCTGCTTGCCATCTATTTTCAACGGGTTGTCCACGCGCACCAGGTCTTCAGCGTGCACCTTCAGGTCGGTGCGGCGGCGTGGCAAGTAGTGGTTGGCCGGGCGCGTGTTCCATTCCGGCATCAGCGTGTAGCCGCCGCGGTCGCGGATGGCCACCGACACCTCGCTGTCGGGGTCGTGCACGTCGCCAAACAGCCGCGCGTTGGGCGGGCAGGCCAGCACACAGGCGGGCTTGCGTTCGGCCACCGGCAGGTCCTGGTCATGGATGCGGTCCACGCACAGCGTGCACTTGCTCATCACCTTGCGCTCGTCGTCCATCTCGCGCGCGCCGTAGGGGCAGGCCCAGGCGCAGTATTTGCAGCCTATGCACTTGTCCACGTCCACCAGCACGATGCCGTCTTCGGCGCGTTTGTAGCTGGCGCCGGTGGGGCACACCGGCACGCAGGGCGGGTCTTCGCAGTGCAGGCAGCTTTTGGGAAAGTGCACCGTCTGCGTGTTAGGGTATTCGCCCACCTCGAAAGTTTGCACGCGGTTGAAAAAGGTGCCGGTGGGGTCGGCGCCGTAGGGTTTGTCGTCGGTCAGCGGGCCGGCCGCGCCCGAGGTGTTCCACTGTTTGCAACTGGTCACGCAGGCGTGGCAGCCGACGCAGACGTTGAGGTCTATCACCAACGCAAGCTGGGTCATGACTTGCTCTCCTTGAACGTGCCCAGGCCCAACCCGGCCATCCAACTGCGCCGCTTGGGCGCCGCCGCCATGCCCGGCACCAGGGTCATCACTGCACCGGCCTGCGGCCAGGTGATGGGCTGTTCTTCAGGCCCGGCCGGATAAATGCGCACCCGCACGTCGTACCACGCCGCTTGCCCGGTGATGGGGTCGCTGTTGGAAATGCTGCCGCCGCCGGCCGTGGGCAGCTCTTCGCGTATCAAATGGTTGAGCAAAAAACCTTGGCGCGATTCGTTGGCGTCGGGCGCCAGGTTCCACGCGCCTGCGGCCTTGCCGATGGCGGTCCAGGTCCACACCGTGCCGGGCTCTACCGCTTCACTGGTGCGGCACATACACCGCACCTTGCCCCAGGGTGACTCCACCCACATCCAGCCGCCATCAGCGATGCCAGCGGCCTTGGCGGTGGCGGTGTTGACGAACAAATAGTTGTGCGCATGGATCTGCCGCAGCCAGGCGTTTTGTGAATCCCACGAGTGGTACATCGCCATGGGCCGCTGTGTCACTGCATTCAGCGGGTAGCGCGTGGTGTCAGTGGCCTGCTCTTCCAGCGGCGCGTAATAAAAAGGCAGCGGGTCGAAGTAGGTTTGCACGCGCTGGCGCAAACGTTCAGGCGGCTGTTTGCCTCTGTGTTTGCCCTGCGCCGCCAGGCGAAAACGCTGCAGGAATTCTGAATAAATGTGGATCACGATGGGGTCGCGGTCGCGCCGCAAACCGGCACCCTGCGCCCAGCGCATGTAGCCGTCGTTCCAGTTGCGCATGTACTGGTGGCCGGGCGCTAACTTGTGGTGAAAGACGCAGTTGTTCTTTTCGTACATCTCCCACTGCTTGGGGTTGGGTTCGCCGCGCAGGCTTTTTTCGCCGCCTTTGCCGCGCCAGCCGGCCAAGAAACCGATGCCCGAACCGGGCGCGGTTTCGTAGTTG
>JANOZF010000086.1:0-3201 GCA_031429255.1 Rubrivivax sp. | reverse complement strand
GCGCTGGGTGAAGACACCGTCATCGAACACCACAGCAACGCCGAGAGCGAGCCCGAAAACGAGACTACCCGCTCACGCCTGGCCTGCGAAAACTGGGACGCGCCGCTCATCGTCACCACCAATGTGCAGTTGTTCGAAAGTCTCTTCGCGCGCAAGACCTCCCGTTGCCGCAAGCTGCACAGCCTGATCAACAGTGTCATCGTGCTGGACGAGGCGCAGCTGCTGCCCGTGGAATTCTTGCAGCCCGTGGTGGACGTGCTGCGCTACCTGGTGCAGGACTTTGGCGTCACGGTGCTGCTGTGCACCGCCACGCAGCCGGCGTTGAACACGCTACCGCATCGTTTTGATGCGCAGCGTGGGCTGCGTCGCGGTATCAGCGACGGCGTGGGTCCGGTCACTGAAATCATCGACGACGTGCCGGCGCTGTACCGCGCGTTGGAGCGTGTGCAGATCCACTTGCCGGCAAGCCTGGAAACCTCTCGCGCTTGGCCCGAGGTGGCCGACGAACTCGCGCAGCACGAGGCGGTGTTGGCCATCGTCAGTCGGCGCGCTGACGCGGCTGAGCTGTACCGTCTGGTGACAGCGCACACACCCGGGCAGCCCTGCTGGCACCTGTCGGCCTTGATGTGCGCCCAGCACCGCAGCGATGCCATTGCGCAGATCAAGGCGGCGTTGCAGGCGCGCCGTCAAGCCCTGGCCGCGGGTCAGCCCGCGCTGCCAGTGCGTGTCATTTCCACACAACTGGTGGAAGCAGGCGTCGATCTCGACTTCCCGGTGGTCTACCGCGCGCTGGCCGGTTTGGATTCCGTCGCGCAGGCCGCTGGCCGCTGCAACCGCGAAGGCAAGTTGCCCGACTTGGGGCAGGTATTTGTGTTTGTGCCACCCACAAAAGCACCGCCTGGCTTGCTGACATTGGCGCGCGACCTGTGCCGCAGGCTGTGGCACGACCTGCCTGCTCAGCCCTTGGCGCTGCATTTGGTGCAGCGCTACTTCGAGAACCTGTACAGCGACGCACCATCCACCGACCGACACGGGATCTGCGAGCTCTTGAAGTTGGAACCGGACCTCAACGCCAACACCCTGCCCATCAACTTTCGCAGCGCCGCCGACGCCTTCAGGCTGATCGACAAAGAAGACGCGGCCACTGTGCTGGTGCGCTATCGCAGCCCTGGCGGCAAAGTCGATGTGGATGCGCTGATCGGGCTGCTGGAAAAGGAGGGGCCGCAACGCTGGTTGCTGCGCAAACTGCAACGCTACGGGGTGTCGATCTACCAGCACCAGGTCAAGCGCTTGCTGGCAGCGGGCGACATCACCGAGGTGGGCTTGTGCCCGGGCTTGTATGTGCAGCTCGCCGATTGGAATGGTTTCTACGACCCCGTGCTGGGTGCCCGGCTTGATTCGGCGCCGGGGGACCCCGCCAGCTTTGTGGCTTGATGGAATCCATGACTGAACATCGAAGGGAGACTTGGTGAAACCGTTCTGTTTGGAAGTCCGCGGCGACTACGCCTGCTTCACCCGCCCTGAAATGAAGGTCGAGCGTGTGTCCTACGACCTCATCACGCCGTCTGCGGCGCGCGCGGTGTTCGACGCCATCTTGTGGAAGCCCGGGCTGAAGTGGCGCATACGCCGCATCGAGGTATTGAACCCGCTGCGCTGGATCAGCGTGCGCCGCAACGAAGTGGGCGCCGTGGCGTCAACCCGCAACGCACAAGTGGCGATGGGTGAAGGCCTGGGTCAACTGGCGCTGTACGTGGAAGACGAACGCCAGCAGCGCGCCGGCCTTTTCTTGCGCGATGTGGCCTACCGCCTGCACGCCGACCTGGATCTGCAAGGCGATGAAGCCCGCGCCAACCCCGGCAAGTACCTGGCCATCTTCAGCCGCAGGGCTGAGGCGGGGCAGTGTGTCAACCAGCCCTATCTCGGTTGCCGTGAATTTGCGGCCCGTTTCAGGCTGGTTGAACTGGCCAGCGACGGGCGCGGCGGCTGGCAAGCCGGCCCCGAAGAACCGCCCGCGCTGGACACCTGGACGGCCGACCTGGGCTGGATGCTGCACGACATGGACTTCGAAAACCTCGCTTCGCCGCAACCCCGGTTTTTCCGCGCCCAGGTGAATAAAGGCGTGGTGGACCTGAGCGGCGTGGAGGTGCGAGGATGATTCTTCAAGCGCTGCACGACTACTACCGGCGCCGGCAGGCCGACGCCGACATGGCGCGCCGGCTGCCGGCCTTCGGTCTGGAACAGAGAGAGATTGCCTTCATTCTGGAGATTGATGTCGCAGGCACGCTGAAGAGCATCACCGACACACGCCAGCAGGTGGCCAAAAGAAAGGTGGGCACCAGCTACCTGGTGCCCAAAGGCGTCAAGAAGACTTCCGGCGTCGCCGCCAATCTGCTGTGGGACAACGCTGAATATGTGTTGGCCATGCCCGATGCGAAAAAGCTTGAAGCTGCGCGCGCCAAGGGCGGTGCCGACGACTACCTGGCACGGCTGGCTGATATGCAGCAGGCGTTTCGTTCGCGCATTGAGGCTCTGCCGGAGGCCGCGTGCGCCGATGCAGGCATCCAGGCTGTGCTGGCCTTTTTGGCGTCGCCCACAGCGCAGTTGGTGTCGGCCTTTTCAGCATTCGAAGAAATTGCGGCCACCAACCCGGTGCTCAGCTTGCGTCTGGTTACCGATACGGCGCTGATTTGCCAGCGCAGTGGTGTCGCGCCACACTTGTTGGCGGCTGATCAAGACGACGGTGGCGACGGCGCCGCCGATGTCGACGAAGCCGTGGACCTTGAGAACCCCGCCATTGCTTCGCCGGGCGCACAGGAGGTGTGCCTGATTACAGGCAACGAAGCTCCCACCGAACGCCTTCACACCGCCATCAAGGGCATCTGGGGCGCGCAGAGTTCAGGCGCCAATGTCGTGTCTTTCAACCTGGACGCCTTCAATTCATACGCCAAGTCCCAGGGCACCAACGCCCCAGTCAGCAAAGCCGCCGCATTCGCCTACACCACCGCGCTGAATGCGCTGCTGGCCCGCGGCTCCACACAGCGCGTGCAGGTGGGCGATGCTTCCACCGTGTTCTGGGCCCAGCGCGCCGACCCCATCGAAGACGAGCTGGCCGCACTGCTGGGCGGTGACGACAACCCCGACGCCCACACCCAGCACGTGAAGGCGCTGTTCGAAGCCGTGCGCACGGGCGCCTTTGATGGC
>JANOZF010000085.1:0-2011 GCA_031429255.1 Rubrivivax sp. | reverse complement strand
GTCGCCCATATCGTGGGCCCGCCGTCGGACGCCGCCGCACCCGACCGCGACCGGCTGGTGGCCTACAGCCGAAAGGATGCGCAACGCCTCGCCGTGCGCCATGGCCTGGACTTTCGCGATTTCGGCGCTCAACCTTCGACGCAGCGCTGGCACGGGTCACCCGCAGGCTGGTTGCCGCAGCCGAGCAAGGCGGTTTCGTCGAAGCCGCCGGTGCGATCTCTGCCTCACTGTGGGACAGCGCCGCGCGGGGCACCCAAGGCCATCTGCCAGCGCAGCAACCGCCCGAAGCCAGTGAGCAGCAGGCTGCGGCCCATCTGGCAAAGGCCAACGCCCTGCGGCAGCGGCTGGGTCACTATCTGGGCGCCACGCTCTACTACGCTGGCGAATGGTATTGGGGCATCGACCGCCTGCACCATCTGGAGCAGCGCCTCCAAGCGCTGGGCGCGCAGCGTCCCGGCATCTCCGGTTTCCTTTTTGCCCCCGATACCGACCTCGCCACACCCGCGCCTTTGGCCGTGGCACCGCCGATCGACTTCTATTTCTCGCTGCGCAGCCCCTACTCGGCCATCGTGGCGCCGCGTGTCTTCGAGCTGGGTCGCCTGACCGGTGCGCCGGTGAGCCTGCGTTACTTGCTGCCGATGGTGATGCGTGGGCTGCCGGTACCGCATGAGAAGCGGATGTACATCGGCCTGGACGCTGCGCGAGAGGCCCATCTGCGCCACACGCCGTTCGGCCGCATCAACGATCCGGTGGGCCGGCCGGTGGAGCGCGGCTTGTCGCTGATGCCGCTGGCCGAGCGCAGCGGCCAGGGGCAGGCCTATGTGCTGTCCTTCATGCACGGCGTGTGGGCCGAAGGCATCGATGCGGGCAGTGACCGCGGCCTGCGCCGCATCGCCGAACGCGCCGCCCTTTCCTGGGACGACGCCCAGGTGGCGATGAAGGACGAGGCCTGGCGCCCTGTCGCCGAAGCCAACCGCGTCGAGCTGCTGGGCCTGGGCTTGTGGGGCGTGCCGTCCTTCCGCGTACGCGACACCGCCGTCTGGGGACAAGACCGTCTCTGGGCCGTTCAACAGGCACTGCTCGAACCCCACCCACCCACCGACAACACCACGACCCACCCATGAAGCTGACCATCAACTACCTGTTGCGCGCACTGTGTCTGCTGGCCTATGCCATGGCCGTTGCCAAGCTGGCTGGTCTGCTGCCCGCCGGCAGCTTCGACCGCGCGCCGCTGGTGGCCGGCGTGCTGTTGGCGCTGCACGCCGCCGAGCTGGTGTTCATGTTCAAGCACGTGCGCTTGTACCGGGGCGCCTTGGCGGTCAGCGTGCTGCTGACGCTGCTGTTCGGCCTGTTGCACTGGAAGCCTCTGGCCGACCGACAAGCGCTTGCATCGAAGCGGGGCTGAGCCGTGAAACCAGCCCTCATCGCGCTGTTGTCGGCTTGGGGTCTGCTGACAGGCGCCGCCACCACCGCGGCCGCGCCGGCTGCTCCTGCTTCCGCCCCGGCCAAACTCAACATCGTCGTGCTGGTGGCCGACGACTGGGGCTTCACCGACGTCGGCGCATTCGGCGGCGAAATTGCCACACCCAACCTCGACGAGCTGGCCCGGCGCGGTGTGCGCTTCTCCAACTTCCACGTCGCTGCATCGTGCTCGCCCACGCGTGCCATGCTGCTCACCGGCGTGGACAACCACCGCAACGGCCACGGCAACCTGCGCGAGACCATGCCGGGTGCCCACCTCGGGCAACCAGGCTACGAAGCCACCCTGAAGCCCACGGTGGTGACCGTGGCCACGCTGCTGCAGGCGGGCGGATACCGCACGTCCGTGGTCGGCAAGTGGAATGTGGGCATCGAGCCCCGCAACCTGCCCGACCAGCGTGGCTTCGACCGCTCCTTCGTCATGGGCGACACGGGTTCGGACAACTGGGAACCCGAGAAGCGCTACCTGCCGCACGCGGCGCGCGTGAACTGGTTCGAGAATGGCAAGGCGCCGGTGCTGCCCAAGCGGTTC